>JBJMPK010000057.1:0-42700 GCA_045803245.1 Gemmatimonadales bacterium | reverse complement strand
GGATCAGCCCGGACGGGAAGAGTCTGTTGATCCCGGATATGAGCGGCGGGAAGCTGGCGATATTGGCGATGCCGAAGTAGTCGCCAGTCGCTAGTCGCTAGTCGCCAGTCACCAGTCGCTAGTCGCCAGTCGCCAGTCGCCAGTCGCCAGTTCGAAGCGCGAGTTAGGGCCGGACCGAATGGATATGAGTGCGCCGAACCCTTTCGGCTGGTGACTGGTGACTGGCGACGGCGACTAGCGACTGGCGACTACTTCGGCATCGCCAATATCGCCAGCTTCCCGCCGCTCATATCCGGGATCAACAGACTCTTCCCGTCCGGGCTGATCCCAAGATCGGCCGAAGATTCGATGCCCTTCACCACGATCTCCTGCGGCTTCGCATCCGGCTTCGTCAATACGAATACCCGGTGTCCGGCGAAGTCGGTGATGATGAGCCGGCCGCCGGCATCGCGAACCAGCCCGTCCGACGCTCCGAATCCGCCGGCAACCTTCTCCATGCTCTTTCCCTTGAGGTCGACCCGGAACAGAATGCCGGTGGTGTAGTCCACCTCGAGCAGTTTGTCCGCGCCATCCATCAGCAGGCCGTTCGGGCTCACCACCTTCACATCGTCGTCCTGGTTGATCACCGGCGTGATCTTCTTGTCCTGCGTTATCCGGTAGATCGCTCCCCCGCCGCCTTCCCAGTCTCCGCTGTCCGAGATGTAGAGGTTGCCGTCGCCGTCGATCTCGATGTCGTTGAAGTTGGTGATCTTGCGGGGGAAATCGGTGGCATCGACAAAGCGCTCGGCATTGCCCTGCGAGTCGATGCGCCATACCATCCCCATGTTGTCCGACACGAAGAGGTGATCCTTGTACCACTTGATTCCATGGGGATCGTCCAGGCCGGTGGCGAACTTGCGGAGCTTGCCGCCCTCGAGAATGCTGATGTAGCCGTCGTTCGCCTTCTCGTATTCACCGGTCTCGCTGACATACACCTTCCCACCGGGTCCGATGGCGATGGATTCCGGCTGCTTCAATCCGGTGATGATCTGGGGCTCCTGGGCCAGGAGCGGTGCCCCCGCTCCCATCGTTGCCAGCAGGAGCCGGACGGCGAGCGCTGCAAGCGTTTTGGGGCGCATTCAGTCCTCCGTTCCATGGTCGCGGGTGCGCTCTCGTGGGTGATTTGTCCTTCGGTTCGGCCGATGTCAAGGAATCAGGTGACAATGCTTCCATGAGCAGACTCTCGATCCGGCTCATCTACCCCGCTCTTCTGCTCGGCGGCCTCGGCTGCGGCGCCCACCGGCCAGCCCGCGAGCTCCGGGTCTGCTCCGATCCCAACAATCTGCCCTACTCGAATCGCCGGCAGGAAGGATTCGAGAATCGTCTGGCGGAGTTGATCGCGACTGAGCGGGGAGCGGTGGTTCGGTATACCTGGTGGCCGCAGCGGCGAGGCTTCCTTCGCAATACCCTCCTGGCCCACGAGTGCGACCTGGTGATGGGCGTCCCACCTGGCACCGAGCGGGTTCTCACCACCACCCCCTACTACCGCTCGACCTATGTGTTCGTCTATCGCAAGGATCGCGGTCTGCACATCGGCTCGCTCGACGACCCCGCCCTCCGGAAGCTCCGCATCGGGGTCCAGCTGGTGGGAGACGACTACGCCAATACGCCTCCGGTGCATGCGCTGAGCCGGAGGGGCATCACCGGCAATCTCGTCGGGTTCAGCGTCTTCGGTGACTACTCGCAGGAGAACCCGCCGGCCCGCGTCATCGACGCCGTCATCTCCCGCGAGGTGGACCTGGCGGTCGCCTGGGGTCCCCTGGCCGGCTACTTCGCGCAGCGTTCGCCGGTGCCACTCGAGCTGGTTCCGGTGTCACCCGCGGTGGACCCACCGGGGCTTCGCTTTACCTTCGACATTTCGCTTGCCGTTCGTCCCGCGGATGTCGCCTTCAAGCAGGAGCTGGAAGACATCCTCCGAAGAAGGCGCACGGATATCGAGGCCATTCTCAGCCGGTACGGCGTGCCCCGGGCCCCCCTGTCGGAGCCGCAGAGCGACACTGGTGTGGTCCGATCAAAGTGAGTGCCTGTCCCCTCGTTACTCGGTGCGAGCTTGCCGAGGCCGGAATGCGGGGGTAAGGTAGTCGATGCTCCGGCTCGCCCCATGAGCGGGCCGCCCCTTCGGGAGGAAACTCTCATGCTGCAGATTCGTCACGTCGCTGGTCTGGCGGTCCTGCTGGCCGGCACCGGCTCCCTCGCTGTCGCTCAGGGATCTCCCTACAAGACTCCCAACTCATCGGCAGGACAAGCGGCCGCGGTCAAGGAGGACGGCCAGTGGACCATGCCGGGCAAGGACTACAGCTCCACTCGCTTCAGCGGCTTGAACCAGATCACCGCGGCCAATGCCAGGCAGCTGAAGCCGGTCTGGAGCTTTTCCACCGGTGTGCTGGGCGGACACGAGGGACAGCCGCTGGTGGTGGGGAACACGATGTACGTGGTGACGCCCTACCCCAACGTTGTCTACGCGTTCGACCTGACCAAGGAGGGCTATCCCCTCAAGTGGAAGTACCGGCCTTTCGTGAATCCCTCCGCCATCGGTATAGCCTGCTGCGACGTCGTCAACCGCGGCGCCTTCTACGCCGATGGCAAGATCGTCTACAACCTGCTCGATGGTCACACGGTGGCGCTCGACGCCGGAACCGGCAAAGAGCTCTGGAAAACCAAGGTGGCCGATGTGAACCGGGGTGAGACCACACCCATGGCGCCTCTGGTGGTGAAGGATCGCGTCATCGTGGGGACCGCAGGCGGGGAGTACGGCGTGCGCGGCTGGGTGAAAGGCCTCGATCTCAACAGCGGAAAGGTGGTCTGGACCGGCTACAACGTTGGACCCGACAGTGAGGTGCTCGCCAACGCCGGGACCTTCAAGCCCTTCTACCAGAAGGGAACCGAGCTGTCGGTGAAGAGCTGGCCCAAGGACGGGTGGAAGAACGGCGGCGCCCCGGTATGGGGCTGGATGTCCTACGATCCCGACCTCGATCTGATCTACTACGGCTCGGGGAATCCGGCGCCCTGGAACACCGATCAGCGTCCGGGCGACAACCGTTGGGCCACCAGCGTGCTGGCCCGCAGCCCGGGAGACGGCTCGCTTCGCTGGGCCTATCAGTTCACGCCGGCCGACAACTGGGACTTCGATTCGACCCAGGAGATGATCCTGACCGACGTCAGCATCGACGGCAAGGCGCGCAAGGCGCTGGTGCATTTCGATAAGAACGGATTTGCCTTCACGCTCGATCGCGCGACCGGAGAGCTGCTGGCGGCCCACCCCTACGTGCCGGTGAACTGGGCCAAACGATTCGACCTCAAGACCGGACGGCCGGTACTGGACTCGACCAAGATGACGGGCGAGTCGAAGGGCAACGTGAAGAACATTTGCCCCACGCTGGAGGGCGGCAAGAATCAGCAGCCCGCGGCCTACTCGCCGTCCACCAAGTTGTTCTATGTGCCGACCAATAACATGTGCATGGATTACGCGGGGGCAAAGGTCTCGTACATCGCGGGCGCGCCGTACATCGGTGCCACGACGCCCTACTATCCCGGTGAGGGCGGCAACATGGGGGCGTTCATCGCCTTCGATCCCGCCAGCGGCAAGAAGGTGTGGGAGATCAAGGAACCGTATCCGGTCTGGAGTGGAGCCCTGGTGACCGCGGGAGGGGTAGCATTTTACGGTACGCTCGATGGTTGGTTCAAGTCGGTTGACGCGCGTACCGGGAAGGTGCTCTCGAAGTTCAAGGTGGGATCGGGGGTCATCGGGAACCCGATCGCGTTCCGGGGGCCCGATGGCAAGCAGTATGTGGCGATCTACGCCGGGTTCGGTGGCGACTGGTTCCTCATCTCGGGCGACGTCATGGCCCAGGATCCCGCCGACGTGCGTCCGCCGGCCAGCTTCATGCCCGACATCGCCCGGCATACCAGCCAGGGTGGGATCGTCTGGATCTTCGGCCTATAGAGGAGGGAGACAATCCATGAGAGCGATGCTGACGGTGGCGTCGAGTGTCTTTCTCCTCGTCGCCCTGACCGACCGGGCCGGCGCCCAACGGATCGCCCCGCCGGCGATCATCTACGGCGAGCACATTCCGGTCGGCGGGAATCCGCCCCCGGGGGACAGTCTCAAGAATCCCAACAAGGCAGATCCCAAGGCCGCGGAGAACGGTGGCAAGCTGTTCGCCGCCTTCAACTGTGACGGCTGCCACGCGGGCGGCGCGGTGGGATTCGTCGGACCCAGTCTGGCCGATGGCCGGTGGCGCTATGGAGGCTCGGATGGCGAGATCTACACTTCGATCTTCTACGGGCGGCCACGGGGAATGCCCGCCTGGGGCGGCACGCTGCCATCCGACGCCATCTGGCAGCTGGTGAGCTACCTCCAGTCGCTACAGCCGGCGAAGGATACGTTGTCGACGACGACTTGGTAGTCGCCAGTCGCCAGTCGTCAGTCAGAAGCCAGAGCAGATTGTCACCTTCAGGATGACCGCTCGTGACTGGCGACTGGCGACTGGCGACCGGCGACTCCTCCAAATCGATTCATCCTGAAGAATCCAATGTCATGATCCGTTCGACCACGCTGCGCGAGATCGGCCATGATCTCCCCCACCACACTGCAGAACTTGTAGCCGTGACCCGAGAACCCCGCCGCGATGGCCACCTCGGGATGCTCGGGATGCAGGTCCAGAATGAAATGATGATCGGGGCTGTTGGTGAAGAGACACGTCTTCAGCATCAGAGCGGGTCCGGCCCCATCGGGGAAATAGCGCCGGGCAAACGCGCGTAGCAGCTCCTCGTCTTCCGGCTCCGGCTCGCGGTTCATCGTCTCGGGGTCGACCTGCTCCTCCCGGTGGTGATACTTCCCGAATTTGAATCCGGGAACCAGAAAGCTGGGAAAGCCGTAGTAGCGGCCCTCCTCCACCTCCAGATTGAACACCGGGAATACGCCGATCTCGAAACGCTCCGGCCGGCTCGGCTGCAGCCAGGCCAGTACCTGGCGCTCCGGAATAGCGAGCTCGGCCAGCTCGGGCACGAGCTTCGATGCCCAGGGACCGGCGCAGATGACGAGCCGGCCGGCGTCGTACCGGGCCCGGCCGGTGCGCACCCACGCCCGGCCTCCTGTCACTCCCCATTCCAGCACCGGCTCCCGAAATCGCGCTTCTGCTCCCCGGGCCAGTGCCTCAGCCACGTGGGCGACGTTGCACCGTTCGGGCAGCAGGAAACCGCCGTCGGGCTGGTAGAGACACTGCATCGAGGGCGGCAGATCGTAGCCGGGGAAGCGGCGGTGCAGCTCGCCCCCATCCATCACTTCGTGGGACAATCCGTGCAGCTCGCTCGATTTGAGCGCGCCCTGGAAGATCGAGCTACCCGGCGGACCGGCGTCGATACTCCCGGTGATGTATAGGAGTCGCTCGCCGGCCAGGGTCTCCAGCTCGCGCCAGAGCTCGTAGGACCGCTGAAGGAGGGCCACATAGCTGGGATGCTCCCAGTACGCCAGTCGTATGATGCGGGTGAGCCCATGGGAGGAGCCGTACTCGTGCAGCAGATCGAACCGTTCGAGGCCGAGCACCCGGAGGCCCCGTCGGGCGAGATGGAACAGCGTCGCGCTGCCCATCCCGCCGAGCCCTACGACGATGACATCGTATGACGTCAGAAGCTGACCTTCAAAATTCTACCATCGGTCCCCACCAGCCACCCGGCCTTAGGATTCGCAAAAGCCACGGCCCAGTAGTTTTCTACTCCGGCCAGGGTGTGCCATGACTCCCCTTCATCACTCGACCACGCCGCGCCCTTCGGGCCCGTGATCACCACGGTTCTCGGACGGGAACCGTGCGCGTAGCTGAGGCCGTAGGCTGCACCGGTAAACGGCGTTCCGGCGACAAGCTGCCACGTCCTGCCGCCGTCATTAGAGACGGCAACGTTTTTAGAGTGCTCATCGGGATGCTCCAGATCGCCTCCGGCGAGGATACCGTCGGAAGCATTCCGGAAGGCGACAGTAAATATCCCCGATGCCGGCGTGCCTTGCACAATGGGAGTATTGAACGCGCGCCAGGTGTTGCCGCCATCGGTCGTACGGAGGATCCTTGCCTTCGCTGCGCCGCCGGTTCCGATCCAGGCCTGGCTGGTCCCCTGGGTTGCGACGCAGGTTCCACTCGCCGCGAAGGCCGCTTCTCCTGGTTGGGCAGCGGGCAGCTTCCCACCGATGAAATTCCAGGTTTCACCATTGAGGGTGCGAATCACTGGGAAAACGCCGTTGACCGCGTCGCTCATAGTGATTCCCCGGTCCGGCGTCCAGAAAGCGAAACAGTCGTAGAAGGCCTTCTCTCTACGATTCTTGAACTGCAACACCCAACTCTTCCCCCCATTGGTCGTCTTGTAGACCCGAGATGCAGCGCCCGGGCCAGCAGCCATCAGATACGCCTCTTTGGCGCTTATGCCTTCGACATCGCGGAACTCGAGTGTGCGTACTGAGGGCACTACCCCCGACCGCCAGGTCCGCCCACCGTCGGTGGTTACGACGAATGTGCTGCCCGTCCCGCTGGCCCAGACTACCTGGTCGTTCACTGGACTGACCGCCTGAAGCCGGTTCGTGGTTCCACTGCTCTGGGGTGTCAGTGTGGGAAAGGCCAACGTGGCCGCAGCAGCGGTCGGCGAGTCAGCGGACGGGCCAGAGCTGTTCGAACAGGCGAGAGTCGACCCAGTGGCCAGGCCTGCCACCGCGGCGGCGATCGAGAGCGCTCGAGACATGTCATCTCTCCATGGGGTGTGGTAACCGGAGGGTTCGCTCAGAGTTACCGCGCGCCGGGATGGTCCGCAAGACTGGCGTGTGGCTCTCCGAGTTGGAGTTTGACACCCAGCAGATGACGCGGTGCGCGCCTCTAACTATCTTGCTGCGAGTCCCCCTCTCATTCGCGATCGCGCAATCTCCTGTAGCGCGGCAGCCGCCCCTCCTGCTGCCGATCGCACCTGCCGTCCGGCACAAGGGTACCTCATGCAGCTCCGGCCGAAGCTCCTGCTCGCGTTCCTGCTGGTATCGATCCTGCCGTTGGCCGTCCTAGGCGTCCTGGTCTACCGGAGCACCGTCCGGCACACCGAGCGCCTGGTGGGTCACCGGCTCCAGGCCAATGTGGTACAGGTGGCCGATGCCATCGATGAGCTGATGCGGGATTGTACGGAGGACATGCACCGCTTCGGCGGAACGAGGCTCTTTGCCCGGGGGCGTCCAGCCGATATCAGCACTGAGCTTCGTCTGGAAACGAGTGCCCGGCCGTTCTACAGCCAGCTGCTGTATGTCGATGCGGCTGGTCTGGTCCTGGCGGCGTCCGATGGCGCAATCGTCGGCCGAAGGCTGCTGGAGCTGCACCCGGATCTTGCGGATGAGTTCCGTCAAGCGCTCGCCGGCGTGCCCGGAGAGGCTTACATCTCCGACCTGTCCGATACCACCGGCCTGGCCCAGGGAAGCCCCGCCCGCTTTGGATGGATTCTGACTCCCCAGCTCGAGATGGTTACCCGGGTGGCCGGCTCCTCAGGAGCGGGGCTGGGACATGTCTTGGTCGCCGTCGTCAACATGCAGCGCATTCGCACGGTGCTGGCAGAGCTCGATCGCAGGACCCCGGGAGACGAGTACGCGTACCTGCTCGATTCGACCGGGCGAATCCTCATGTCCAGTACCCGGGAAATAGTCCCGCTCAGTCTGCATCCCGGCGTGGGCTCCGGCCTGCTGGCCACCTCGCTCAAGGGAAGGGATAGTGACTACCACCTGTACCAGGCGGCGAACGGTGGCCGGGTGGTGAGCGGTCGTGCCAGCATTGGAAGGTACGGGGTCACCCGGGTGGGCAACTGGCGGCTCATTTCGACGGCATCCTATGCCGATGTCGTGCAACCGGCGGAGGAAACACTCAACAACCTGCTGGTCGTGGGCGGCTTGGTAGTCATCGGGGCTCTACTACTGGCAACCTATCTGGCCCGGGCGGTGTCCCGGCCGGTGCACCTTCTGGCGGTCGCCGCGGGCGAGCTGGAACAGGGCAACTTGTCGGCGCGGGTCCCACTGGGCACCAAGGACGAGGTCGGCCAGCTCGGCCGGCGCTTTAATCGAATGGCGGATGCCCTGGTCGAACAGCGCGACCTGGTCCGGGCCAAGGCGGCCGCCGCCGAAAGCGCCAACCAGATGAAGAGCGAGTTCCTGGCCAACATGAGCCACGAGATCCGAACTCCGATGAACGGCATCATTGGAATGACCGATCTCGCGCTGGAAACCGACCTCACCAGCGAGCAGCGGGAATATCTCACCACCGTCAAGGCTTCCGCCGAATCGCTGCTGGCGATCATCAATGACATCCTCGATTTCTCCAAGATCGAGGCGCGCAAGCTGGAGCTGGAGCGGATCCCGTTCAACCTCCGCTACACGCTGGATGACACCATGAAGCTGCTCGCGCTGAGGGCCCACCGGAAAGGATTGGAGCTGGCCTGCCGGATAGCGCCAGACGTCCCCGAAGCCCTGCTCGGCGACCCCGGCCGAATTCGCCAGGTGGTGGTTAACCTCGTCGGCAACGCCATCAAATTCACCTCTGCCGGAGAGGTCCTGGTCGATGCCCGGCTGGAATCGACGGACCCCGAAGCAGCCACGGTGCACGTCGCGGTGAGCGATACTGGACCGGGCATACCCAAGGAGCAGCAGCATCGCATCTTCGGGGCCTTCGAGCAGGTCGACAGCTCCATGACCCGCCGGTTCGGCGGCACCGGATTGGGCTTAGCCATCTCCTCTCAGTTGGTCGAGCTCCTGGGCGGCCGGATCTGGCTGGAGAGTGAGCCTGGCCGGGGAAGCACGTTTCATTTCACTGCCCGTATCGCACTGCCACAGGAACCGGCGCAGCCCGTCAAAGGAACTCGTAGGGACCTGCTCGGCGTACGCGTCCTGATCGTGGATGACAACGCCACCGCGCGGAGCATCCTGCTGGAAATGATGGAAAGCTGGCAGATGAAGCCGGTGGCCGTGGCCGACGCCCGGAGTGCCCTCGAGCTGCTCGAGCGGTCCCGGGAATCGGCGGCACCGTTCCGGCTCCTCATTACCGACGGGCAGATGCCGGAAATCGATGGCTTCCAGCTGGCCGAGCGGATCAGGCGCGATCCCAGGCTGGGCGACCTCACCCTCATTATGCTGACCTCCGCCGGCGAGCGGGGTGATGCGGCCCGCTGCCGCGAGCTCGGCATCGCGGCCTACCTCAACAAGCCGGCGAGCCGGTCCAATCTGTGGGATGCCATCGTCGCGGCACTCGGCGCGGCCGATGGCGATGCGGGACCGCAAGCGCTGGTCACGGTTCATTCCATCCGGGAAAATCGGCGCCGGCTCAAGATTCTCCTGGCCGAAGACAACCTGGTCAACCAGCAGCTGGTGGTGAGGATTCTGGAAAAGCGGGGTCATAGCGTCGATGTGGTGGGCAATGGCGTGCAGGCACTCGACGCCTTGAAGCGGGCCGAATTCGATCTGGTTCTGATGGATATCCAGATGCCGGAGATGGATGGCTTCGAGGCCACCGCCGCCATTCGGGCCGGTGAGAGCTCGTCCGGAATCAGCATCCCTATCATTGCCCTCACCGCCCACGCCATGACTGGGGACCGGGAGCGCTGCCTGGCGGCGGGTATGGATGCCTACCTCAGCAAGCCGATCAGGGCGGCGGAACTGATTCAGACCATAGAGAGCTTGATGCCGGAGCTGCCACCGTCGATGCCCACCGACGGCAAGCGGCCGGTTACGGGAGAAAAGGGTGAAAGTTTCGACCGCGCCGCCTTACTGGCCCTGGTGGAGGGGGATGTTGCGATCCTGCGCGATCTGGTCGACATCTTTCTCGCCGATACTCCCGCCCTTCTCACCGACCTGCGCGACGCGGTCGCGCGCCGGGATGCCAACCGGATCGAGTTCCTGGCCCATAGACTGAGAGGCTCGGTCGCAAACTTTCAGGCCGGCTCGGCGGTCTTTGCCGCCCAGCGACTGGAGGAGATGGCTGGTCTCGGTCAGCTACTCGAGGTGGAGAAGATGCTCTCCGACTTCGAAGGCGCCACCGCGGAGCTCATCGTCGGCCTGAAAAGCTTCGCCGCATAGGCGCGTCTGGTCCCGCTCCCCTATCGAGGTCGGGTACCGAACCGTAGCTTCGTTGTGCTTCCAGTTGTCCGTCTTCTGCTCCTCGCGCAAAGTCGTTGCTGCTGTCTCGTGGAGACCGTTGCCAGCCTGTTACTCTCGCCCAGAGGACCCCCCTTATGAAACGCTTACTGCTGCTTACATGCGCCCTGGTGGCGTGTGATAGTGCCGTCACTGAGCCCGCCGCGAAGCCGTCGCTCGATGTCAATGGTGTTGCGGGGGCCTGCTTCGAGACTCCCTTCATTCGAGACGGTCGTCCCCTCACGGCAGCCGTGATCGGTACGGACGTCGCCATCGTCAGAACGGTGATCGACGCCACCGGCTGCGACATTGGCATATACTACCCCCCCACTACGACGGCGGGGTCGGTGGATCAATCCACGGTCGCGGGCGCTTTCTACTTCGGCGTCGTTAACCACTCAGCGCACGTCGATGTTACCAGGAGCTCGGTCTCCAACATCGGTGACCGTCCGTTCAGCGGCGCCCAGCACGGCAACGCGATCTTCTACACCACTGAAAACCAGATTATCGACCCCATTACTGGTGTGATCACCGTCGTCGCCGCCGGCTCCACGAGCGGTGTCATCAGCGGCAACCAGGTCTCCCTGTACCAGAAGGGCGGGATCATCGTTCGCGGTGCCGGTGCCTCCGCCGAGATCTTCGATAACGAGGTGAGGGGTCTAGGCCCGGTGAACTTCATCGCCCAGAACGGCATCCAGATCTCCTTCGGTGGCAGCGGCGTGGTCCGGGAAAACATCGTGTCGGAAAATGACTACACGCCTCCGGGCACGACCTCCTGCGGGATCCTGCTGTTCGAGGCCGCCGGCGTGAAGGTGCAGCAGAACACATACTTCGACAACGAAACCAACCTGTGCAACGCCGGCAAAGGCAGTGGCAACGTAAGCGAGTAGCTCGCCATCAAGTCAGGGTTATGGACAAGGCGTGGTGGAATACGGCCCGCGGGTCCCATCGCGGCTTGATCCGCTGGAGCCGCGGGTAGTTGCCCTGGTAATACAGCGTGTGCCAGGGCACGCCCGAGGTTTCAGGGCGCGGGTCCGCCAGTCGCGCTGTCACATCCGAGAGCAGCCATCCCGGCCCCTCCACCCCATACAGCGCCTCGAGGATCAGCCCCGCGCCCAACACTTCCGCACGGAGCTCGTCCGGGCGATGAAAGTACGCCGTGGTGAAGTAGTCGAGCCGCTCGGTGGGGTTCCGATGTTGGCCCTCCCGGGGATGAACGGGCCCTGCTCCAGCCGATGTTCCTCCGGTGTCCGATGGTAGAACTCGGCAATGGTCGGGTTGAGCGGGGGAGGCTGGTGCCGGGACACGAATGCTATCGGGGTTGGGTTTCCATCCATCGTCCATCGGCGAGGACCACGGACGTCTCGACCTGTCTCGCGGGAATCGACCAGTACGTCCGGAGCAGGCGGTCTTTGTCGACCCGAGGGACGACTGTGAATCCGTTCCGCCGATAGAACTCGATGGCCCACGACGCGGCCGCCCAAGTCCCGATCAGAATCGGCTTGTCGGTCAGGCCTGCCACATGGCGGAGGAGTCTGGTGCCGACGCCGCCCCTCTGCGTAGTTGGGGCGACGTACGCGTGGCGCACCAGCGCGACGTCGCCCTTGTCCTGAATTCCCATCAGGCCCACCAGGCCTCCGTCCTGCTCCGCGACCCAGAAGACCACGCCCTGAGCAATCTCGCTCGCCAGCTCGTCCGCGGACATGTAGGGCTCGTGCCAGCGGTCAACCGGTATCACTCCGCGGTAGGCGCGCGCCGCGTCGTTGACAATGGCCAACATTGCCGCGAAATCCGCCTCCTCGCGCATGCGAATGACCATCATATCGTCGGTGCCGGCTGGTGCTTCATCCACCAATCCCGGGCGCGGTCCTGGGTCCAGGCGCCCGCACCCTCCAACTCCGCCAGCCGAAGCGAGAGTTCTTTGGCGGACTGCGGTCGCTTCGAAGGGTCCTTGGCGAGACAGGATAGCACCAGGTCATCGAGTGCCCGAGGAATCGGCAGCTCGGTCCGGGCTGACGGCGGCCTGGGTGGCGTCTGGGCGTGCTGCAGCAGCAGGCCCATGGGGGTGTCGGCGGTGAACACGAGCTGCCCGGTCAGGAGCCAGTAGGCCACACAGCCGGTGGCGTAGATATCGGCCCGCCCGTCCACCTCGCCTCCCATCGCTTGCTCCGGAGCAATGAACGCTGGTGTGCCCCGAACAGTGTCTCCCCGGGTGTGCATCAGGTTCCCGCCCGGGGTGTCGCGGATTGCTCCCACAATCCCGAAATCCAGCACCTTCACGAAGTCGTATTCTTCCCCGTAGCGGCAGACAAAAATATTCGCTGGTTTAATGTCGCGATGAACCAGGCCGCAGGACTGGGCCTCCGACAGCGAGTGGCAGACCTGGTGAAGCAGGTAGATGGCCCGCTCGGGCGGAACGGGCCCAAACCGCCGGAGGAGCGAGTCGGCATCGAGACCGTCGAGCAGCTCCATCACGTAGTAGAACGCGCCGTCGACGGCCATCCCGAAATCGAAGAGCTCGACAGTATGGGGCGAGCGGAGCCGGGCGATCACTTGCGCTTCGCGCTGGAATCGCCGAACTGCCTCCTCCGATATTCCGGGACGCCCATCCCCGGCGGAGGCGGGCCGGATGAGCTTGATAGCGGCAGGCCGGGTCAGCATGCGATGCCGGGCCCGCCAGACCTCCCCCATTCCTCCCTCGCCCAGCTTCTCCTCCAGGTGGTAGCTCCCCAGCTCCCGCGCGCGCTTGACCTCGGTGCCCAGTTGGTAGACCACGCGGGCTCCGATATAGGCCATGCCCACGACCAGGAGGTATGGGAACACGAGCCCGAAGAAGAACTGCGCCGGATCGATCCTGAACGAGGTGATGCCGGTGGCTATCATGAGCCCGATGATGACGGGGACCGAGCTGACCGATGCCAGTGCGGCCAGCAACGCCCGGCGCGGCGAGGTCGGCACCACCACCGTGAACAGGACGACCCATACGGCCACCCACGAGAGTCCCATGAAGCCATTGTGCATCTCCAGTCCCATCGGATCGGCGAACTCGGCCGCGGCGATGGCGTAGCTACTGGCAATCTCGAACGCCACCCCGAGATTCGTCGCCGTGGAAGGCGGCAGGCGCTCACTCCGGATCACCACCGCGACGACCAGGGCCACCACGATCCCGATCACGCCGGGACCCCACTGCACAAAGCTCCCGAGGAATCGGGCCCGATCGGCCGGAAAGAACAGGACTGGGAAGATTCCGGCCATGAAGAAGACGAACGCGTACAGCAGCGCGAGGACGCGAAGGCGTCCGGCAGACTGACGGAGTAGATCTGACGGGAATCCCGACGAGATCCCTGGAGCGGCCGGATCGCGCGGGTCGGGATGCATAAGAGTGACGTGCTCAGGCATGCCGGGGCTATTCATGCCCTAATCTACGCGCGCCGGCAGCTCCAGCCATTGCGGCAAGTCCCCGCGAGATATGCTGGGCGCCCTCAGGGTCTGCCGAACGAGTGCTGGGATGACAACTTCTCGCTTCGCTACCCGCTTACTGCTGCCCCGCTGCCCCGCTGCCCCGCTGCCCCGCTGCCCTACCGCAGAGCGTAACGCCACATGTCGAACGCGACGAAGCCAAACCAAAACCTGAACCAGACGCCCGCCGCGATGCTCAACCCCATCCGATTGCGGGCAGCAGCCAGTCAGCTGGAGGAGTGACTTGCATCGCAGCCTGAGTTTCAGGGCACCTGGGTTACCGTTCCCAGCCCGGCGTAGACGTAGTGCGATCCAAAGAGTCGCTTGAGCGCGGCAAACGCCGGCTCTCCGGTGCAGTGCCCCGGGGCGATCTGATCGATCCGCCAGCGATCGTGGAGTGCGGCTGCGATCCGGGTAACCGTCGTGTCCGGGCTGGTGACGAGATGCAGCCCGCCGAAGATGAGGTGTACGTGATCGCCCCACGAACGGGAGGCCTCCACGATCGTCTCGATGCCGGGGTGGGAGCAGCCCACCACCAACACCATGCCCTCCGGCGTCCGAATGGCCAGCGAAAGCTCCCGGAGCTCCAGGGTTCCCGGAGTCTTCGAGATAGTGGAGAGGATGGCCACTCCCGGCGCCACTTCAGTCAGACTATCCACCCAGCTGAAGCTCGCCTCTGGCCAGGGCGTACCCGATCTCAGTTCCGCCAAGTCGGCTGCGTTGTAGTACCGCATCGAATCCGGCAGGGTGGAGTCACGGCGATAAAAGGTGCCGGGAAGCGCCGAGCCAAAGACGCCGAAGCGCTCCGTGGGCGCATAGATCTTCACGTGCGGATTGACCCGGAGCAGATAGTTGAGTCCCGCGATGTGGTCGCCGTGGCGGTGAGAGATTACCACGAAGTCCAGCCGCTTTAGATCGACCCCGAGCGCCCGCACGTTGCGGGCGAAGATGGCAGCGTTATTGCCGGTGTCGAACAGAATGCGTTTGCCCCCGTACTCGACGAGGGCGGAAAACCCCCAGTCGCGGGTGAGGCCCCCGCCACCCCCAAAAGCGTCATAGAGAATCGTGACCCGATTGCTGTCCGGCGCGGACGAAGCGCTAGCGGTGGGGAGGGAGGAGGAAAGGGCAAACGTGACAAGCAGAAATTTCTGGAGCAGCATTGGTGGGCTCCCGTTATAAGGCACCCGATGAAGTGGCGTTCGTCCGCCAGCGGGCCAGCGCAACACCTAGAACGATCATGAAGAGAGGGAGGAGGTAGTTGTTGAACGCCGCGATCGGAGCCAGGGGACCGATGATGTTGCGGAACATGCCGAGGAGGCCGGAAACCGCGGTCACCAGACCGAGCCAACCGATCCAACGAGAGGACCGTGGTGATTGGAGCCAGACAATCGAGGTAAGCAGGAAGAATGCGCTGAAGGAAAGTTCGCCCAGAAACTCACCAATGTAGTTCCCGAGGTAAGTATTCAGGCCGTCAAAGACCGATGCCAGGACGGCCTGCTCCGGCGGAGCGGCGCGCACGAAAGCTAAAGCGAGATGCCAATGGACGCTGGGCCAGCGCATCAGGCCCAGCATCATGGCAAGGGCTGCGACTACCGCAAACTGGAGCGCAAGTCGCATGGCACCGCGCTGCACCGGGGCCAGGGCCTCGTAGGCGGCGACGCCGGCGGGAAGCCATATCAGTGGGAGGAGCGCATAGACAGCCCATACGATGCGGCCCTGCTGGCCAGTTGCCAGAAGGCTGGGCAACACCGTTGCAGCCGGGCCGTCGAGCACAGCGGGATAGTGGAAGCGGGCGGCGAGGTAAGCGAAGACCCCAAGGAAGGCGAGTGCGCCGCCGGCAAGACACCAACCGCCGAATCGGATGACGGTGCGAGTAGTCACCATGGTGGCTAGCTGCCAATCCGCCGCTCTTCCCGTGCCTGGCTGAGTAAACGCTCGGCGAAATCGAGCCGCTCCTGGGTTTCTGCCAGTTCGTCCTGGAGGCCCTGGACACTATGTTCGAGCGCCTCGAGTCGCCCAGTGACGTCGGCCGGTAGCGATTCGGGCCGAGTGGCACGGATACGAGTG
Organism: Gemmatimonadales bacterium; assembly: GCA_045803245.1. GTDB lineage: Bacteria > Gemmatimonadota > Gemmatimonadetes > Gemmatimonadales > GWC2-71-9 > CAVVWJ01. The sequence continues at coordinate 27,003 of JBJMPK010000057.1, read as the reverse complement.
ATCTTGACCGCCGCGAAGGCAAGGATCGCCACGACTGGTATGAGTGGGGCAAGAAACTCAGGGTTCATGTGGCCTCGCTAAGTCCGGGGACTCGCCTTGGGCACCTCAATAGGTGTTACGACTGCAAGTCACAGAGCGCAGATGAGACGGTCAGCTCTCGGGCACCGCCTGTCCCAACGCCCGGCAAAGCGCCCGGTAGAGAGTCTCGGGCTCTATCGGCTTGAGCAGAAAGTCGTTCGCTCCAAGGCTCTTCACCTGCTCGGCGGTATCGTTGCTGCCGCTCCCGCTCAAGACCAGCACCGGAATGGCGGCGGTCTTGCTCGATGCCTTGAGCTTCCGCAGCGCTTCGAGGCCGGTCCCGCCGGGCATCTGGATGTCGAGCACTATGGCGTCGGGAGGGGAGCGCATCGCGGTCATCAACGCCTGCATCGCGTCGTGTGCCACTACGGTCTCCACGCCCCGCGCCCGTAACCGGCCCGAGAGCAGTGCGGTGAGCACACGATCATCGTCGGCAAGCAGGACCTTCACGCGTAGATCTCCCCGCCCCGCTCCCTGAACTCCGCCGCCTTCCGCTCCATCTCGGCCGCGTAGTCCCGCACGTCCTGGGTAATCTTCATGGAGCAGAACTTGGGGCCGCACATGGAACAGAAGTGGGCCACCTTGGCGCCCTCCGCCGGCAGGGTCTCATCGTGATACGCCCGTGCGGTGACCGGGTCGAGCGCCAGATTGAACTGGTCCTCCCAGCGAAACTCGAACCGGGCCTTGCTCAAGGCATCGTCCCAGGCTCGGGCCCGGGGATGGCCTTTGGCCAGGTCCGCGGCATGAGCCGCGATCTTGTATGCGATGACCCCGGCCTTCACGTCGTCTTTGTTCGGCAGGCCGAGGTGCTCTTTCGGGGTGACGTAGCAGAGCATCGCGGTACCGTACCAGCCGATCATCGCCGCGCCGATGGCGCTGGTGATGTGATCGTACCCCGGCGCGATGTCGGTGGTGAGCGGGCCCAGCGTATAGAAGGGGGCCTCGTCGCACCACTCGAGCTGCTTTTCCATGTTCTCCTTGATGAGATGCATGGGGATGTGCCCCGGGCCCTCATTCATCACCTGCACGTCGTACTCCCACGCGATCCGGGTCAGCTCACCCTGGGTCTTGAGCTCGGCGAACTGGGCCTCGTCGTTCGCGTCGGCGATGCTCCCGGGCCGGAGTCCGTCGCCCAGCGAAAAGGAGACATCGTACGCCGCCATGATCTCGCAGATCTCGCGGAACCGGGTATAGAGGAAGCTCTCCTTGTGGTGTGAGAGACACCACTTGGCCATGATCGAGCCGCCCCGAGATACGATTCCGGTCACCCGGTTGGCCGTGAGCGGGATATAGCGCAACAGCACGCCGGCGTGCACGGTGAAGTAGTCGACCCCCTGCTCCGCCTGCTCGATCAGCGTGTCCCGATAGATCTCCCAGGTCAGGTCCTCCGCCATGCCCCCGACCTTCTCCAGCGCCTGATAGATCGGCACGGTGCCGATGGGGACGGCGGAGTTCCGGATGATCCACGCTCTCGTCTCGTGGATGTTTTTGCCGGTGGAAAGGTCCATCACGGTGTCGGCGCCCCACAGGGTGGCCCAGCGGAGCTTCTCGACTTCTTCCTCGATCGAGGAGGTGACGGCGGAGTTTCCGATGTTGGCGTTGATCTTCACGTGGAAGTTGCGGCCGATGATCATCGGCTCCAGCTCGGAGTGGTTGATGTTCGCCGGGATGATCGCCCGCCCCCGCGCCACTTCGCTTCGGACGTACTCGGCGGGCATCCCCTCGCGGATGGCGATGAACTCCATTTCGGGGGTTACTTCGCTCCGCCGCGCGGAGTGCAGTTGAGTGATTGAATCCCGTCCGCGGAAAACCGGGCGGCGGAGTGAGTCGGGAATGAGGTTGCCGCCCCGGTCGCGCGTCGTGAGTCGCGAATCGTGGTTGGCTCGTGACTCGTGACTCGTGACCCCCCTCGCTGCAATCCACTCGCCCCGCACCGACGCCAGCCCTACCCGAACATCGTGCCCCTGCGGTCCGCTGGTGTCGTACACCCGGAGCGGCGGCTCGCCTCCCGAAAGCGAGATCTCCCGCATCGGGACTCGCACGCCCTGGGGGCCTTCAACGTAGATCTTGGCGGAGTGGGGGAAGGATTCGCTGAAGCTCGTGCCGGCTGCTTGCGTCGCAGCTTCCCGTCCGGCGGTACGAGACTTTACGGGACGGGATGCTCGGGGGGTGCTGCTGCGGGTGGCCATCGCGAATCGCTCCGTATATCGAGAGACAGGAAGCGAGCGCGTACGCGAGGAGTCGCGGGCGCCGCACTCCCTTCGCCGGTATCAGCCGGATCAGGTTCCAAGGGTCTTCTCAATCGTCTCGGGCGGCCGGCTCATCTTATCGGGTGGTCTAGGGTCTAAAGTCTAGAGTCTATCGATTGACCCTAGACTCTAGACCTTAGACTCCTTGATCACGACCCATGTTAGCCGGCGGCCCGAGACGATGCCCCTGGCGGCACTTGAACACTAACGCGTCGAAGCCGGCCGGGTCAAACCAGATTCCTGGTTTACTTCGCTCGGGATGAGGACACCAGCCTTAGGGCCTCGACCTCACTTATCTCCCGCGGGGCCCGCGACAGCCACTCGACCCCATTGGGTGTGATCAGGTAATCGTCTTCGATCCGGACCCCGATGTTTTGATACCGCTCGACCGCCTTCCGCACCTTGGCGATCATGGCCCGGTTCTTCGGCGTGTCCGGAAGCATGTCGAGCAACTTGGTGCTGACGTAAACTCCCGGCTCGATGGTGAAGACGTGCCCCACCTCGAATCTCCCTTGACCCATATACGGCCGCGGCGAATCGTGCACCTCGAGGCCGATTCCGTGCCCCAGGCCGTGCGCCATGTACAGGAACGCCTGGGTGCAGCTCACCGGCCGGACCCGGCACTGGTCGGCCCAGGGCGGATCGAACGTCGCCTCCGCCGACTCGATCAGCCCAAGCCGGGCAAGTCCCCGGGCTTCGACCGTGCGAGCCGAGTCGCGCCAGGCGCTCCATGATGCGCCGGGCTTGGCGACCCGCTCCGAAGCGGCCTGGGCGTCCCGGACCAGTTGGTAGATGGCCCGCTGCTCCGGAGTAAACCGCCCGCTCACCGGGACGGTGCGGGTGACATCGGCCGCGTATCCCCGGTATGCGGCCCCCACGTCCATCACCACCACGTCACCCGCCGCCATGCGGCGGTCGTTCTTTTCATAGTGGTACTGGGTGGAGTTGGGCCCGGAGCCTATGATCGAGCCGAAGGAGGGGCCGTCCGCACCGGCCCGACGAAATCCGCCCTCGATGAGCGCCTCCACCTCGTACTCCCACATGCCCGGCTTCACCGATTGCATTGCCTGCTTCAGGCTGCCGACGGTGATTCCGATAGCGTGCCGGAGCAGCGCGAGCTCGGCCGGGCTCTTCCGGGCTCGCAGCTGGTCCACCAGCGGATGCGCGTCGCGGATTTCGAGTCCCTGGCCGGGGTGGCGGGCGATCAGATCGGCGATGAAGCGCGATCCACGGGTCAGGGAATCCTGCTCCGCGGCATCAGCGGTCGCGAAGTCGCGCAGATCGTATACCGGCAAGCCGAGCCCGGCCAGCGAGTCGACCATGGAACCGAGCGCCGGGAGCGAGCGGACGCCCAGCCCCGTCTCGCGAGCCACAACCGCGGAATCCGGAGGAAATCCGTCGTAGAGCACTCGGCGGGGATCCCGGGATGCGGTGAACAGCGTTCCCTGGGTGACACCTCCGCGCTTGGCCAGAACCAGCGCGGCGTTGGGCTCCAGGAAACCGGTCAGATACCGGAAAGCGGGCAGCTGGGACCATCGTCCGATGGTCACCGGCTCGGCGGCGCCGAAGGCGATGATCACCCCGCTGTCGATTGCGGCAGCCAGGGAGTCTCGCCGGGCCCCGTACTCCCCCACCGTGATGGCCTCCCCCCTCGCAGAGCTCGGGGCCGGCTCTGAGCGAAGCGAAGGGTCCTGAGCCAGGAGCTTCGGAGCGGAAGCAAGCAACAGCACGGCTAACCATGGGTGCATGCGCATGGGTGAGGTCACCGGAAGAGGGTTGCGATCTTCATAGGGTCTCGTCGAGAAGGATCTCCCGCCTCAGCCCCATTGACAATTGCTCCGGGCCCGCGCATAAATATGCGTATGGTTGCTCTTCGTGCGCTCCGACTCTCCCCCGCCCAACTGACGGCTGCTGATGCCGGCTTTGGTATTGCCTGTCAGTGTATGTGCGCCTGCGCCTGTATGGCCCATCTGACTCGAGAGACCTTCTAGCGGAACGCACCCAGCGTACAGTGTTCGTAGGGCCCGCAGAAGGAAGCGGGCCCTTTTGTTTTTCATGCACCTGGAGTCACGCGGTGATCATTGGACCTGAGGCTCGGAACATAGACGAGGGCCTTCCCACCGGGGAATTTATCGCCTGGACGCTGGAGCGCTTCCGGCATCGGCGCATGGTTCTCAGCACGTCCTTCGGCATGGAGGGCTGCGCCCTCATCGATATGTACGCGCGTCAGGGCGGCGCCCCGACCGTGGTGTATCTCGACACCAAGTTCTTCTATGCCGAGACCTATGCGCTGCGAGACCGGATGGTGCAGCGATATCCCCTGATCACGTTCGTGAACCGCGGCACGTCGCTGACGCCGGAAGACCAGGAGAAGCAGTACGGACCCGAGCTCTGGCGGCGCGATCCCGATCTGTGCTGCAACCTGCGCAAGGTCCGGCCTCTCCGTCATGCTCTCGCCGGGGCGGACGTCTGGATCACGGCGATCAGCCGGAGCCAGGGCGGCTCCCGGGCCGACACCGAGCTGATCGGCTGGGACTCGCAGTATCAGGTCATCAAAATCTGCCCGCTGGTGAACTGGGACCGGCCCCGGATCTGGGAATACGTCCGGCGTCACAACGTGCCGTACAACGAGCTGCACGAGCAGGGGTATCCCACCATCGGCTGCACCCACTGCACCAGGCCGGTCGCGGGCTCGAGACCGGACCAGTACAGCCGGGACGGACGCTGGGCGGGGTTGGAGAAAACAGAATGTGGTCTTCATAGGGAGTCTAGAGTCGAGAGTCTAGAGTCAAAAGCCTCGGTTTCAGACGGACCCCGGAGTGAGAGCGTTAGACCCTCGACTCTAGACCCTGGACAGAGCGGGATCGGAACGATGGCTTCTAAAGCCGAATCAAAAGTCGAACACGCCAAACGAAGCAGCCGCCATCTTCGTGGCACCATCGCCGAGACGCTTGCCTCCGAGGCCAGCCACTTCGAGCACGATGATATCCAGCTGCTCAAGTTCCACGGCACGTACCAGCAGGACTCACGGGACGAGCGCCGGGCCCGCGAAGCGGCCGGCTCGGGCAAGGCCTATAGCTTCATGGTCCGGGTAGCTATTCCCGCCGGCGCGATTACCGCCGACCAGTATCTCGCCCTCGAGCACATCGCCGACCAGCACGCCAACGGTACCCTTCGGGTGACGACCCGGCAGGGCTTTCAGTTTCACGGGGTGCTCAAGGGAGAGCTCAAGTCCACCATCGCGCTCATCAACCGGGATCTGCTCACCACCATCGCGGCCTGCGGCGACGTTCAGCGGAACGTGATGGGGTGCTCCGCCCCGCTCGCCGACGCCGATCACGCCTGTGTGCGCCAGGTTGCCGAGGCTCTTGCCCAGGAGTTGCGACCCTCGAGCCGGGCGTATCACGAGATCTGGCTCGACGGTGAGAAGCAGGTATCGACCGAGACCGAAGAGCCGTTCTATGGGGAACGCTACCTGCCACGGAAGTTCAAGACCGCCGTGGGGCTCTCGGTCGATAACTGCGTGGATATCTACTCGCAGGACGTGGGACTGGTGGCGATCGTCACCGACGGCCGGATCCAGGGATTCAACCTGCTGGTGGGTGGTGGGCTCGGGATGACGCACAACAAGGGCGACACTACCGCCCGTCTGGCCCAGCCGCTGGGTTACGTGCCCACGGCCCACGGGGTCGAGGCGGTACGGATCGTGGCCTCCATCTTCCGGGATCAGGGCAACCGTTCCGACCGCCGGCATGCCCGGCTCAAGTATCTGATCGCGGAGTGGGGCCTGGATCGTTTTCGGGAAGAGTTCCAGCAGCGAGCCACCTTTCAGCTCGCGCCAGCGGTGCAGCTTGCCCCACTGCCCTTCCACGATCACCTAGGCCACCACCGCCAGGTGGATGGCCGCTCGTTTTACGGCGTCTTCATTCAAAGCGGCCGGATCGCCGACGGGCTTCCGAATGGAGCGAGTGGCCTCAAGTCGGCCCTGCACGAGATCATTACCCGCTTCAAGCCGGGTATTCGACTCACGGCCCAGCAAAACCTGCTCCTTACCGATCTGGATCCGTCGGACATCCCGGAGATCGAGCGTCTCCTGCGCCGGCACGGAGTTACTCCGCCGCAGGAGCTGGCGGCCGTGCGGCGCTTTTCCCTCGCTTGCCCCGCCCTTCCGACCTGCGGTCTCGCCGTCGCCGAGTCGGAGCGGATCATTCCCGCGATTCTGGAGCAGTTCGAGTCGGAGCTCGAGCGCCTCGGTCTGCGCGATGCGCCCCTCACCCTGCGGATGACCGGCTGCCCCAACGGCTGTGCCCGCCCCTATACTGCCGACCTCGCGTTCGTGGGACGCTCCCTCGGCCTCTACAACGTCTATGTCGGTGGGGGAATGGCGGGCGATCGTCTGGTGGACCTGTACCGCGCGGATGTACCGGTGAAGGAGCTGCTTCCCTCGGTCCGGCCCCTATTGGTGCGTTGGGCCGGCGAACGGCTGGAGCGCGAAGGATTGGGCGACTTCTACCAGCGGATCATCGGCCGGAGGGCTCCCCGTTCGGCACTGACCGGACGGGAGCAGCCCACCTTCGATCTGGTACAACTGGAGCCGGTGCGATGAAAGCCATGGTTCTGGCCGCGCACGGGTCCCGTCGCCATCCGGAGGCAAATGCCCTGGTCCGGCGGCTGGCAGAGGCGGTTCGGGCCCGGCGGCTCTTCGACCAGGTCGCGGTGGCATTCCATCAGGGAGAGCCCCGATTCGATACAGTCCTCGATGAGCTCGGTGCCGATGAGGTCACCGTGGTGCCGCTGCTGACCAGTGCGGGCCACTACGCCGACGTGGTGCTTCCGGAGGCGCTGGCTCGAAATCGGCGATCCGGCGAGCTGCGCCTGAGGGTCACTCCGCCGGTAGGGATGCACCCGGGCATCCCCGCATTGGTTGCACGCCGCGTGGCCGCACTCCTGCGTGAGGCCGACATTCAACGGTATTCGACGTCGCTGGCCATCGTGGGACACGGAACCAAGCGGCATCAGGAGAGCCGTACCTCCGTTCTCCGCCTGGCGGACACCTTGCGCCGCCGGCGGGTGGCGGGCGAGGTGCTGGCGGCCTTTCTCGATGACGAGCCGCCGGTGAAAGGTCTCCTCCGGACCGCGGCCTTACCGCACCTGATCGTCGTGCCGTTTCTAATAGGCGGATCCCACGTAGTCGACGACATCCCTCAGCTTCTGGGGCTAAGGAACGCGCGACTGGCGACTCGCGACCGGCGACCCCTCAACGTCATCGTGGATCATGCGCTGGGGAGCTACCCCGAGCTGGTCGATATCATCGTCGATCTCGCGCGCCGTCATGCGCCGAATCCGCCTCCCCGTTTTCGGGGCCGGGCCCGTTCGCCGCGAATCGTTTCCGGCAGCGTACACCTGGTGGGTGCCGGCCCAGGCGATCCCGGTCTCGTGACCGTACGGGGAATCGAGCTGCTCCGCCAGGCCGATGTCGTGATCCACGATCGCCTCATAGGGACCGAGCTGCTGTCGGACGCCCGCCCCGGAGCCAAGCTGATCGATGCCGGCAAGGGACCAGGACACGCTCCCTACACTCAGACCGCCATCAACGATCTTTTGGTGGAGCATGCCCGTCTCGGCCACACGGTGGTTCGCCTCAAGGGGGGGGACCCCTTCGTCTTCGGCCGAGGGAGTGAAGAGGTGGAGGCCTGCCGCAGTGCCGGCGTGACGGTGCAGGTCGTGCCAGGCGTTTCGAGCGCGATCGCCGCGCCCGCCGCCGCGGGCATCCCCCTTACCGCGCGGGGCGTGGCTCATTCCTTCACGGTTCTGACGGGACAGGTCTCGAATAGCGGGGGCCTTCCCGTCCTTCCCGTCGTTCCCGAACACACCCTCGTTGTCCTCATGGGCCGCGCGAGCCTTGGCCAACTGGCCGCACAGCTGATCGCCTCGGGCCACGATCCCGCTACGCCGGCGGCATGCATCCAGTCGGCCACGACACCAGAACAGCGAGTTACCCGGGCAACCCTGGCGACTATCGCCGAGGCGGCCGATCGCGACGGGCTGGTCTCACCAGTAGTCACGGTGATAGGAGAAGTGGTGAGACTAGGAGAAGCGGGGAAGCTGGCAGGCGGTGAAGCGGGAAGACCACATGCGATGGAGCTGGTTACCGCGGTAGGCTCGTAAGAAAGTTCGCCGCCGGCTACGGCGCGAGTCGCTCCATCCGCCACCCGTCTCCGTCACGGCGGTAGCGGATTCTATCGTGGAGCCGGCTTTCGCGTCCTTGCCAGAACTCGATCATGTCCGGCACGACGCGGTGGCCACCCCAATACTGCGGGAGCGGAACGTCCTCGCTCGGGAAGCGAGCGGCCACCTCCCGCGCCTTTTCCTCCAGCGAGGTACGATCCGGGATGACCTCGCTCTGGCGGGAGGCCCAGGCGCTGATCCGGCTCGGCCGCGGGCGGGTGCGGAAATAGGTCTCCGATTCCTCACGGGGCACCCGGCTCACCCGACCGGTGATCCTCACCTGCCGCTCCAGCTCCGACCAGTAAAACACCAGCGCCGCGCGGGGGTTCAGCTCCAGCTCGACGCCCTTCTGGCTGCGATAGTCGGTGAAGAAGACGAACCCGTGTTCATCCGCACCCTTGAGCAATACCATCCGAACCGAGGGAGCTCCCTCGCGCGTCGCTGTCGCCAGAGCCATGGCATTCGGTTCCATGACCTTTGCCTCGCGCGCCTCGGAGAACCAGCGGTCGAACTGAACCACCGGATCCTGGCTCACGTTGGCTTCGTCGAGTTGGGCCCGGGCGTATTCGCGACGCAAGTCGGCGATTGACATGGGTGGTGAATGTAATCAGTCGCCAGTCGCCAGTCGCCAGCGGGCGACTGATGACTGGCGACTGGCGACTGATTACTGACGACTAGCTCCCCGCTCCCTTCTCCACCGGCAACCGCACCGCGTTGCCCCACTCGGTCCACGACCCGTCGTAATTGCGCACGTTGTCGAACCCGAGGAGGTACGTCAGCGCGAACCAGGTGTGCGATGACCGCTCGCCGATCCTGCAGTACGCGATCGTCTCGCCGCCTCGCCCCAAGCTGTTGTCCTGCTCGTACAGCTTCCTGAGCTCGGACGCCGGCCGGAAGGTGTGGGTCTCGGGGTCGATCGCCTTGGCCCACGGAATGCTCTTGGCCCCCGGGATGTGTCCCCCGCGGAGGCACCCTTCCTGGGGATACTCGGGCATATGAGTCTTCTCACCCCGAAACTCCTCCGGACTCCGCACATCCACCAACTGGCCCTTCTGCTTCAAATGCTCGAGCACGTCTTCCCGGAACGCACGGATGCGGGAATCGTCCCGCCGGCCGACCCTGATGTTCCCTTCGCGGTACTTGGGCCGTTCGGTGGTCAGCGGCCTTCCTTCATCCAGCCACCGGAGGCGCCCGCCGTCCATCACCTTGACGTTCTCGAGTCCAAAGAGCTGCAAGACCCAGAGCGCGTATGTCGCCCACCAGTTGTTCTTGTCGCCGTAGAACACGATGGTCGTGTCCTGATCGATCCCGCGAGCCCGGAGCAGGCGCTGGAGTCGCTCACTGTCCACGTAATCCCGCACCACCGGGTCGTTCAGATCGTTAGTCCAATCGATCTTGACCGCTCCGGGAATGTGCCCCGTATCGTACAACAGCAGGTCCTCGTTCGATTCCACCAACCGAACCTTGGGATCGTTCAGATGCTGAGCCACCCACTCGGTCGAGACCAGCACCTCAGGGTGGGCGTAGCCGCGTTGCTCGATCGGCGTTACGGCGGGAATCGCTTGTACCTGACTCATGACTTCTCTCCTTGAAAGCCGGCGTCATCTAACGCAGACCGGCCGCAAACCTCGGGGGAGGCGCGGCCGGCGTCGGTTCTGGATTCAAATTACGACTTCTTTAGTCGGAATGTCAATCGCCAGAGGGCGCTACCCCCGTAGACGGCGCAACTCGGTACGCCATCCGCCTGCCAGAGGCAGCAGCAGGAGTGCGTAGACGCCGACGCCGAACGCCGCGGAGCTCACCGTATTGTCGGTGACCAGTCGGCCGGCAAGAGCAGCGGCACCCGAGCACCAGATCAACGGCAGCAGCGTGATGAGCACGAACCGGTTCACGTCGCGGGCGCCCGACTCCCGCACGATCAGCCGGAGCATGGCCGCGGCGTAGACCAGGTAACCGAGCAACGCCGCTGCCGCCACCGCCTCGAGTCCGGCGCCACTGGCCAGCGCGAGGATCGAGAGGCCGGTTGTGAGCGCCAGCGCGCCGCCCGCATAGAGCGGAAGCCGGCGCTGCATGCCGGCGGCCAATGCCCCGATCGAGGCCAGGTTTACCAGGCCGATGGCGGCACCGGCAAGCAGAAACAGCCGGGCCGGCGCGATCGCCTGGGTGTAGCCTGGCAGCAGAGCCGCTACCAGGGGACCCACGGCCAGACCTGCCAATCCTAGTACCGGTGGGAGCAGCCGGGCAAAGGGCAGGAGCGCCTGCTCCAGGTGAGCTCGCAGGGCGGTTGCCTTCCCAGTGGAAAACGCCTGGCCATACACCTGCCGGAACACGACGGTTCGGATGACCAGGGCGAGCGCAGCCGCAACCACGGTCACCGACGCCCCGAAGGCGTAATAGCCCAGCATCGTGGGTCCGCCCCAGAACGTCACCACCCAACGGTCGGCAGTGACCAGGAGAATGCCGACGCAGTTGGTCAGCGCGACGGGTAGCCCCACATGGAGGAGCCTCTGGAGCGGTTGGAGATGCAGGCGGGGACGAAGCGGGACCCAGTGGGCCGCGACGGACAGTCCGATCAGGTTGGCCAGGGCCAAGCCGGCAAACGCCCCCGCCAGACCCCAGACGTGCGCCAGCGCCACCGCGAACAGGACGTGCAGCGCCGCCGTGCTCGTCTCCAGGATCGCGTACCGGCGCAGGCCGGTGCGAACCCGGATACAAACCATGGCATAGGTATAGACCAGCTCTGCCAGACTGGCGACAGCAAACCCCAACAGGAGCCGGCGGTATTGCCCGTCGCTGACTGCAAAGCTCGCGGCCGCGGCGATGGCCGACAGGCCGCCGCCGACCAGCAGAATGAAGCCCAGCGCCGTCGACGCCGGCGAGTCCTTCGCTGCGGTCCGACCTCTGGCGTCGGCTTGGAGTAGCTCCACCTCCAGCCCACGGAATACGCCGAGTCCGGCCAGTGCCGCGTACCGCATGCCCAGTCGGAGCAGTGCCCAGCTGCCGAAGGCAGCCGGTCCCAGGAGCGCCGCCAGCAGCACAGAGCGGACCCCCAGCAACGTCTCCGTCGTGCCCCGTGAAATTGCGTACCCAGCCACTCGTCGCAGCAAGCTTCGGCCACCGCGGGACGAATCGGCCGGTGCAGGGGTGGCAACGCCGATCGATAGCTCGGAACCGGTCACAGAGTCCCTGCCTGGAGCTCGGCGGCCGGGATGAAACGGGTATACATCCGGGTGATGAGCTTGACGAAGCGGACTTCGCCGAGAACTCGCGTGTCGGTCCCACTCTTGAGTAGCGTCCGCACCGACGCATGATTGGACGGGGCAATCATCCGCCATCCCTCTCGAAAGCCACGTTCCCGGGCCAGCCGGCAGCGGGCCCCTGCCAGCGCTGACCCGATCCCGTTGCCTCGCTCGGCGGGAAGCACGTAGAGGTCCCAGAGGTAGGCTGCGTCGGGGGGCAGTGGGAGAGAGACGAGCGTGACATCAGGGCCGATCCGCTCGGCAACCCAGGCGTAGCCGATCGGGCGGCGGCCTCGCCAGGCAATCAGAAGATGCCGGCCCGCTGCCACCAGGGCATGAAAGCGATCGAGCTGCCGCTGCGTCACCAGCGTGGCAAGCGCTTCCCAATCGAGCGCGCTCACCGGCGAGATCGTCACCCCTGGGGGCGGCGCGATGTCGGCGGCTCGATCGAGTGGTTGGGCAAATACGATGAACCGCCCGGTTCGCACAACCCGGTGGAGGGTGCGGGGCGCTAGCGTGTTCCAGACCTCCCGCAGCCCTCCGTTATGATAGGCGAGAGCCGCATCCCCGGGAAACGTGCGCCAGTCGCGGAGGTACTTATTCAGCCTGCGGCGCAGACTCATGCGTCACCCTCATCGACGAAACAGCGTGGTCCCCAAAGTGCGCCGAGCGCCGCGCGCTCTTTCTGCTGGGTGCGGTGTGCCACCAGCTGGCCCAGTACACTCAGCAGCCGGTGTCGGCGGAGGGTAGTTCCGCGGATGAGAATCATGCGCCGTTGCAGGATCGCTCCCCGAAGCACCTTGGCGTAAAGCGCAGTAGCGCCCAGATCGATCGCCGCGATACCCTCTCGCGTGGCCAGCCGGACCGGCTCGTAACAGAGGTCATTGTAGAAGACGGGACCGGCGCGATGCTCCGGCGTGAACGCCGCAAATGTACCGTCCAGCAATGCCGGCGTCGCCAGGTTCAGGCTGGCGCCGACCAGATGGTCGCCGTGCCAGGTGAGGTGGGCCTGGATTCCGGGCGTAGCATGGCGGCCGAGATACTGAAACAGATGGGGGGCCACCGGCGAAGGCCGGCCATTGCGGCGGCGGAAGGCGTCGCGGTACAGACGGTCCATCCGGACGGCATCGCACTCGAAATCGCTGGCCAGGGTGGTCCGCAGTCCGCTCGCCCGGATATCCGCCAGATCGGCCCTGATGGTGCGGCGGACATTCTTACTTCTGCTGGCCAGGTACTCGTCGAAAGAGGGCCAGCGCACTCGCAAGACCGCCGTCACGCCCGAATAGAGCACCGCATAGCCGCGGTCTTGCGCCACATCCATGAGCCGGGTGCTCCCGGTATCCACGAAGGGCCAGGCAACGGCCTTGGCCCCTTCCCGCCGGGCGGTCTGCTCGAGGGCATAGAAGACCTCGTGCAGGGTGGCGCTGGAGAGCGCGTCCGGGTTTCCCAGCGGCTCGGAAACGTGGGCGAACGGGGCCTGCACCGACACGATCGGCTGGAGCCGCAGTCCCGCACGAGCGGCCAGATCGCGGAGCGGACCGAGCCACCGGTGATGCAGATCGTGGGGCGTGCCGCTACCAACCACATAGGCCGGCACGATCGCCTTGACGCCTTCCCCGCCATGGACGGCGACATGCCGCGGGTTCCAGCCGTTGCGCTCGGCGCCGGTAAACCATTGATGCAGATGAAATCCGCGCCGGCCGACCCGGTTCCAGGCTTCCGGGGAGAGGCGGTCAGCCCCATCGAGCACCACAACCTCGTCTCGGGCTACCGCCCTCGCGGCATGCACCAGCGTCATGACACGGCGCCGGCGTAGGTGCCGAGTTGGCTTCCCTGCTCCACCAGCACCGGCTGCCGGACGAACGCCTGCCGCGCCGCCGGTGCCGTAACCCGGACGGCGGCCACGTGAGCCAGCGGGTCCGGTACCGGCGACAATCCCCATTTCCTTTTGAAGTGCTGCAGGCCGTGGTTGATGAATGGCCCGGTGCGGCCCGCATCGACCCGGCGGTACCCCTGGGTGCGGGCCCATTCGAGCGGCAGTGCCAGCACCGCTGTGCCGGCTCCCTGTCTCAACAGATTGTCATCTCCGTGCCGGATGCCCGACAGCGGCAGCCAGATGGTGTCACCCTGCCGGAGCGAGCAGGCGCCTGCTACTCGCAAGCCATGCTGCCAGATCAGATGGAGGGTCCCGCGATGGGCCAGCTCCGCCATCAGGCGGGGGGACGGAAGCCAGGCCGAGTCGCCGTGACGGAACTCTGCCTGGGGCCGCACCATCTCGCTATAGAACATCTCCCACTCCCTGCGGTCGGTGGTGTGGGTGATGGTGAACCCGTTCCTCTTGAGCTTGCGGAGATCCTCGGTCAGGCTGCGGCAGGGCTCCGCCGGCGGCACCTGGCTTAGATCGCCCTGCCAGCGAACTGCGTCGGGAATCGTGAGCCAGCCCGATCGCCGGAACCGGGGCGCCATCCAGCGATGGACCTCGACAATGACCAGGTCGGCGCCGCTGTCGATCAGCGCAGCGGGACTCCACAGCATCCGCCGGGGTTCGCTCGAGGCTGGGGGCAGCTCACCGAAGAGGCGGGTGGCGATCGGCTCGATCAGCTTCTTCCGGCCGATGCCGGCAACCGAGAGCAGCTCTCCGTCGGCCGGCAGTACCCAGCGGCGCACCTGGCCCACGAGTTGGAACGGGAGTGCCAGACTGCGGTGCGCGGCGATGGTAGCAGGAGACCAGCGGGAAGCATAGGTCGGCACCAGCAGCCGCTCCTCGATCTCGGCCGTGATGGTGCGGTCAGACATCGGCGATTGCGTCCACACCTGGCTCGTACGCCGAGCTGATGAGCGACCGGGAGTGGCGGTACTTGCCACCGGGCTCGAGCGGGATTGCTTCTACCAGGCGAACCTGGAACTCGATACCGGAGCCAAGGAGCGGTCCCACCGCGCGGGCGATGCGCTCCTGCATCTCGAGTGTGGGCGCCTCCGAGGGAACCACCTGCATGACGATGCGGTCCGGGCGGTCCTGGAGCAGCTGGTACTGGCGGATCCAGGCGTCACCACCGGGAAGGAGACGCTCGAGAATCCGATAGGGATGAAGGCGGCGGCCGTCAGGCAGGGAGAAATAGTCGATCATGCGCCCCCGGATGGCCCGGATGGTCGAGAACGGTTGCCCGCACCCGCATTGCTCCGAGCCCCGGGTCACCACGTCGGCCAGCCGGTAGCGGATGAACGGCATCGCGTAGGCATGCAGGTTGGTGGCCACCACCTCGCCGTCTTCGCCCGGTAGCGCGGGGCGGCCGTCCCGCAACACCTCGAGAATCACCGCGTCGTCACAGACGTGGATCTCGCCCGAAGTGCGGCACTCCCAACCCATCATGGGGAACTCATGACTGGCATAGGTCTGAACCGGCTCGACCCCGAACGCCTCGGTGAGACGCCGATGCATGAGTGGCGTGAGGACCTCGCCGCCGACGAGTAGGATCCGGGGCCGGATGTCCTGCCGGCCGGTAGCCAGAAGGTAATCGGCGGTCAGGCACAGGACTCCGGGCAACGCCACCAGCATGTGGGGCCGGAAAGTCTCCAGCCGGCGAACGATCTCTTCCGGCGGCGCCATCCCATCGACCCTGAGAGTGGGATGAATGCCGATGGCCCGCATGGCGCGGCCCACCAACTTCGACTCCTTGGGATCGTGCCCTCGACCGCGCCCCACCGTCATGATACGATCGGTCAACCGCAGGCCAAGCGCCTTCTGGCACCGGTCCCGGAAGAGCACGTTGAACCCTTGCTCCAGCCAGGTCCGCCGCACCATGAACGGTTCCCCGGTGGATCCGCTGGTCCAGACCGAGAGGAGCCTCCTGGGGTTCACCGACCGGTCGGTCAACGCTGCGGACGGTTGCTCACGAAGCTCCTGCTTGGAACTGATGGGGATGAGATCGAGATCGACCGTCCCCCGGATGTGCCGGGGGTGCACTCGATGCCGGTCGAAGAGCTTCCGGTAGTAGGCAACGTTTTCGTAGGCGTGCAGCACCAGGCGCCGGAGCCGGGCGTCCTGATACGACTGGAGCTCCGCCTTGTCGGCATGCGGGTGGCGTTGCACCGCCCAGGCGGTCTGCCAGAACTGAGGCCGACTCATCCGCTGGCTTCGACGAGATCGCGGCTGGCCAAGCGAGCCGCGGACGGAGCCAGGCCGAGCAGCGTCCGAGCCCGCAGCGGACCGGCAAGGCGCCGGCCGAAGGTATCGGCCAGGAGCGCTATCCGGTCCACCAGGCCGCAGTTGGTGGCCAGCTCGGAGCGGCGGAAGTCGTGGTAGATATTGTCCTCCAGACCGACCCGGCAGTGCCCGCCCATCGCAATCGCCAGTGTGTTCATCGGCAGTTGGAAGAGCCCGATTCCCGCCGCCGACCAGTTCGACTCCTCCGGTAAGTCTTCGATCATATTCGAGAGGTGGCGGGCGGTGGCCGGAACCGAGTAGCGGGATCCGAGCAGCAGATTGAAATAATACGGTGGCTCCCCCAGTAGCCCCTTGCCGATGAGCATGTTGGCTGCGTTGATCATGCCGAAGTCGAAACACTCGAGCTCGGGCTTGATGCCGCACGATACCATCTTTTCAGCCAGGGCGATGACCATGTCGGGCGCGTTCTGGCTGGTACCGCTGGGAAAGTCGAGCGTCGTCATGGTGAGGCTCGCCAGGTCCGGGCGCGCGGCGCCGGTCAGCTCGAGGACCTCGCTCCGGCGCGCGAATTCCGGAAAGTTTCTGCCGCTGCAGCTGACGCAGATTATGGCGTCGGGAAAGTGCCCCCGGATTCCCAGGATCATCGCCTCGTACCGGCCGGCGCGATAGGTCGGCTTCCCATCATCGTCCCTGGCATGCAGGTGCACGATGGCAACCCCCCGCTCGAGTGCGGCGCAGGCCTCGTCGATCACTTCCGAGGGGGTGATCGGCACATGCGGAGTCATCTGCTTGGTCGGGATCATTCCCGTGGGGCAGAAATTGACGATGAGCTCGGGATACGCGGTGAGCGGATGAGGAAGCTTCACGAGACCCCCACTATGAGTTGTGCCGTGGCCGGCAAAAGATGTATCACGCGAGCGGTTCCACCACCCGGAACTTGGCGCGCGGACCCGAGGGAAAGCGCTCGACGAACTCGACATCGGCGTCCAGGAAAGAAGCCACTTCGAACCGAAGCACGTCGCGCACCTGCGTCGTGAAGTGGTCGCGGTCTACCGCCGCCTCGAGCATGGCCCGGATCCGCACCCGGGCCGGGTCCAGTTGGCTGATCTGATAGCGCACAACCCCGCTGACCCGCTCCAAGGCACAGGTCAGCGCGTAGGGCGAGATCCGCTGCCCACCGCGCAGTACCAGAACGTCTGCCTCGCGGCCGGTCACGACTCCGAGCAGGGGTGAGGTACGGCCGCAGGAGCAGAGTCCGGGCAGCAGGATACCCCGGTCGCCGGTGCGGTAGCGGAGGAGGGGCATGGCCCGATTCACCAGCACCGTCGCAACCAGCTCCCCCTCGGTTCCCGCCGGCACCGGCCGGTCGGAGTCATTCAATACCTCCAGCTTGACGACGTCGTGGTTGAGATGCATGCCGCCGTGGGGGCACTCCCACGCGATCTCCTTCGTCTCCGAGGTGCCGTAGACGTTGTACACTGGGGCCTCGTATGCGCGCGAGACCGCGTCTCGCGTGGTCCGATCGAGCAGCTCGCCACTGGTGAACACCGCGCGCACATGCAGCTGGTCGCGCCGCAGCTGAAGCACCCGAGCAGCCTCCAGGAGAGCGGAAGGCAGACCGTACAGCACGTCGGGCGAGAACGCGGCGATCGCGCCCGCCACGGCCGACGGGGGTTGAAGCACGCTGATGCGGGACCAGCGGGCGAACGGAAGGGAACGTTCCGGTGCAGTGGCTTCGAGCAGTGCTACCCGGTCGGTGGCTCGTACCCCACAGGCTCGGCGGGCGCGCAGCTTCACCAGGTGCCGGAGGCGAGCCCAGGCGCGGGGCTCATAGTAGACCCGGAACGGCTCGCCGGTGGATCCGGAGGATGCGGACGAGAGCCAGTCGTCACCGAGGCATCCCCGGTCGAAAGCCTTCGATCCGGCCCGCCGAAGCTCTTGTTTCGATACCGGTGGCAGCGCGCCAAGCGCGCGATACGGATCCAGCTGCAGGATGGGGTCGGCCCACTCGATACCGACGTCCTGGAGCCGCCGGCTATAGAACGGGTTGTCGATCGCCGCGTGGAAAAGCAGGTTGCTCAGCCGGCGGCGGGCAAGCTGGTCCACTTCAGTGGCGTCCAGCCTCAGCGCAGCAAAGGTCGAGGCTGCGTCCGCCGCCATCCAGAAGGCAGCCGCGATACTCATGAGGGGCTCGCCGTCGGAGCCGCAACCAATGTGGGGACGGGGGTCCGCGACAGCATCCCCTCATACATCGCCAGGTATCGCTGCGTCGCGTGCGACCACTGGAGACTCGTCTCCGCCTTCTCGCGGTTCCGCCGGCTCATCGCACTACAAAGCTCGCGATCTTCAGCCAGGTACGCGATTGCTCGCGCGAGCGACGGCGGATCGTGGGGCGGCACCAGCAGCCCGTTGATCCCGTGTTCGACCAGATCCGGGATTCCTCCCACGGCGCTTCCCACGATGGGAAGTCCTGATGCCAGCGCCTCTGCGAAGACATTCCCGAACGCCTCCGCGGTCGACGGCAGCGTAAAGAGATCGGCCTGCCGGTAACGCTCGGCCACACTGGCCCGGTCCAGCGATCCGAGGAACCGGATTTCCTGGTCCACGCCCAGCCTGGCGGCCAGGTCCCGGAGCACGCCACCGTCCGGACCATCGCCAACGATCTCGAGCTCGTAGCGGCCCCGCTCGAGAAGCGCAAAGGCGCGGATGAGATCTCCCAGGCCCTTTCGCTCGATCAGCCGCGCGACCGCAAGGCACCGCACCCGTCTACCCCGGCTTTCCGTTTGCGGCGGATAAAACAGCTTGAGGTCGACCCCGTTGGGAACGACCGCGTAGCGCAGGCCGGGACAAGTGTGTTGCGTCAACTGGCCCAAGCTCTCACACACAGCCACCACCCGATCAGCCCGGCGCCAGATCCAGCGCGTGAGCGGAGCCAACAGCCGGTGCGCCAGCTGCATACCCGTGTGGTGGGAGTCATAGCCGGGTACATCGGACCCGCGGAGGGATACCAGCACCGGGACGCCTTTCAGATTGAGGAAAGGGAGGAGCGCGCCGGTGGGCAAGGAGAAGAATATGTGGACGGCATCGTACTGATGATCTCGCAACAGACGGCGAGCCAGAGGGAGGGCGCTTACCAGATAACTCGCGGCACCGAACATCCCCGCTTCGTGCACCCCGGTGCGGCGGCTACGCACCCGGTACAGCTTGAAGCCGTTTTCGGACAGCTCCTCACCCGCTCTTGCCGACATACGTCGCTCGCTGTCGTGGGCGACACCGGCCGTCACTACGTCGACCGACACGCCCCGCTCCACCAATCCATGGGCGAGCGCAGCAGTCGCGATACCGGCACCGCCTCCAAGGGGCGGATACTCATAGTTCAGCACCAAGATGCGCATCTCGGAACTGCTCCGGGGGCTTAGGGACGAACCCGTGCCCGGCCACGCCTGTGACAACCGGCGGGGCAGTTAAATCGTTGGAGGGGATCGAAGGGATGCGGCGACCCTCGGGGGCAAGAGATACGCCAACGCAGGAAGGGAGATCGAGCCCTGTCAGACGGCCCGTGTTGCCGGCGCATAAACGTCTGTGGCCTTTAGGTTTGGGCCTTGATTGAGGAGGCTGAGCCGGGACTGTTTCCTGCGCGGGGTGGTCGGGTGGATCGACGCCCCAATCTGTGGCGCGTGAACTACATCTGAAACAGGTAGCTCAGCTTCAAGAAGAAGCCATCTTCCGCACGGCGGAGGCTTGCCACTCCCAGCTCGGTCGGATCGCGCAAAGTGCTGCCGTATCCGGCAAAGAGGACGGTGCCCGGGTTGGGCTGGTAAGAAAAGAGGAAATCACCTCGAAACGACCGGTGTCCAAATGGAGCGGTTGGGCCGTACGTGCCGGTTTCATCGCGGATGAGAATCGGAGCCCCCGTGCGGGAGTCATCCCTCAGTGCATCCCGACGCTCGGTGGTGTACTCGCCCACCAGTCGCAGAAATACGGGCCGGGACAGCTGATACTCGACCTTGATTCGGGGACTCCGCCAAAGGTCGACGGTACTCCCATCGGTGCGCCGGCCCACGTACTGTAGCCGGTAGAACCCGTTGACCCGCAGCTTATGGGTGGGCCGCCAATCGAGCGTCAGCTCCAGCCAGGTGATGTTGGCACTGGCCCATTCGTAGAAGTTTTCGTCGTGGCCCCACACAAAGAACACATTGCCGGAAAAATGAGAGAACTCCGGCGTGGCCAGCGTCAAGACGTAATCGAGATTGGGAATGGTGGGTCTGCCGATGAACGGGACGGTGTCGATCCCCGACCCGCCTGGTGCCGGCAACTCCAGTGCATAACCGGAATAAACGTCGGATGGGTACCCGAACGACTCGACCAGAACCGACGCCCCCAGCTGCCAGCCGCTCTTGAGCCGGGTGTTGGTGTTGAAGTGGAGCTTCTGGTCCTGAATCCCCTGCCCGTTCACGAAGCGGCGGTACTCCCAGGTACCATCGAGTGCGACGTCGCCGGTGAAACTCTCGATCAACCCACCCTGCTTGCCGTAAAGGGTCACGCTGTGATCGAGCGTGGCGTGGGCGATTCCCGGCCGCGAGATGAAGCCGCTCTGGGCTCGAAAGTCCTCGTCGATGCCGGTGATCGTGTAGCGGGCACCGAAGGTCCTGCCGTTGCGGGCCAGCTGGGCGGACCAGAGCGGGGCCGTTGCCGTGTTCCCATCTCTCCGGGTACGGCTGCCCGCAAGCTGAAGCTGTGCGCTGTATACCCCGCCAAAGACCAGCCGGGAGTCCACCCCGGCAACGCGATTGTAGTTGGCTCCGTCGACCCTGTCGGTGTACACCACTCCGACGCGTGACTGAGCTCCCACGTCCCGCTGGATTCGGAGCAGGTTGTACAGCGGATGCTCCTCTCCGGAGACAGATGCTGCCCGATCATCGACTGCGCTGAGAAGAGCGAGATCGGTACCGAACGCCTTGCCGGTGAGCTTGGCCGCGGCCACCGGCTGGACGATCCTCCGGGTGTAGATCAGCAAGTTCGGGGTGCTGAACTGCTCGATTCCCTCAAGAAAGAACGGCCGCTTCTCCGAAAAGTAGAGCTCGTTGCGGGGATCGAAGACAAACTGCTGCGCATCTGACTCTATCTGGGAAAAGTCGGGGTTGGCCGTGCCGTTCAGGGTCAGGTTGTTGGTCACTCCCCATCGAACGGTGCCGCCCAGCTCGGGGCCGCCGCCGGCATAGTCCCAGCCCGAGGAGCCGGGCGTCCCGGTGGCCCGCGAGGTGAGTGATGGGGTGAAGTCGAGTACCACTCCGCGGCGGAGATCGGTCAGCCCGACCAGCCGGCCCGACTGCGCCAGAAACGATGCACTGGCACGCCGGGCCGGAGTCCACGAATCCTCCCGGCCCGAGTGCTGCACCAGCCGAACGATATTGATCCCCCAGACCTGCTCCCGCTTGGGCTGAAAGCGGATGCTCTTGAACGGGACCAGCACCTCGACATCGTAGCCGTATTGGGTGAGCCGCCCCTTCGATGCGAATACGAAGTCGGGACTCAGGTCGGGTACCTCCCGCTTCACCACCGCGTTGTTGAAGCCGTTGCCGCTGGTCGAGCCGGTCTCGACCAGCGCTCCATCGGATTGCACCCCGTAAGGGTTCACGGCAAAGATGGTTGCCTGCCGACCGTCGTTGAAGGTGCTGAGCAGGATCTCCACGTGATCGTCGGCCGCAATCCGGTCGCGGTCGGCCAGCGTGGCGTGCACCGACCCATGGGCCTCGAACGCGCGGATACCGAAGTAGATGGCGGTGGGGGAGTACCAGACCAGGACCTCGGTGGAGTCAGCTGCCGGGACCCCGTCGGTGGGCGAAAACTGGGAGAAGCCGGTGAGTAATGCGGCGCCGCGCCAGACGCCCTCGTCCAGCTTCCCGTCGACCGATATTTCCGATTCCTGCCGGGGAATACGTACGTCGAGCTCGCCCGCCCGGCCGCGGTAAACCGCCGGAAGGGGGTCTGGATTGGACTGGAGGAGCAGCAGAAGCTCGAAAAGCATCGGGGTCTTCTAGCGTTACGGCGGACCCCCACCCGCGGTTTCGACTGTCCCGATCACTTCAGGGCCGCTCGCGGCAAGATCTCCGGAAGGTCCGCCGCCACGTACGCCATGACCGCCATAGCCGCTACGCAGCGCCCCAGCTCCGCCGGATCGAGTTTGTCCAGCGTGTCGCCGTCGCTGTGATGGAACCAGAAATATCGGGTTCGATCGACCTCCAGCCCCATGCCGGGTATGCCTTGCTCGACCAGGGGCGCGATGTCTGCTTCGGGAGACTCGCGCTCCCGGCTGATCGTTCCCGCCCCGATGCGGTCGAGCAACCCGCCGACCTGTTGCGCCTGGGCAAAGGCGGCATCGGACCCGGTGAACCGGAAGCCCTGCGGGGCGAACACGCCGTTGTCGGACTCGATGGCAAGCACGTGCTTGCCCAGCTGGCCGGCATGGGCGTCGCGGTAGCCCAGGGCACCCTTGCCGCCGTTTTCTTCGTTGGTCCAGAGCACCACGCGGACCGTACGCCGGGGACGGAGCCCCAGCTTCTTCATGAGAAGCAATGCCTCCCAGGCGGCTACGGCGCCACCTCCGTCGTCCATTGCGCCCTGGCCCACGTCCCACGAGTCGATGTGCCCACCGATCACGACGACTTCATCGGGCCGCTCGTGGCCGGCGATCTCCGCTACCACATTGCGAGAGGGGACGTCCGCCAGGGTGCGCGCGCCCATGCGTAGGGTCACGACTACGCGCTCTCCCCGGTCCTGGAAGCGCCGCAACATCATGGCATCCTCCACGCTGAGTGCCGCCGCCGGAATGCGGGGCGCAGTCGAGTCGTACCGCATCATGCCCGTGTGGGGACTCCGGATCGAGAACGGAGCCACCGTCCGGATCAGACTCGCTACCGCACCGGCCTTCGCCGCAGCCGACGGTCCCTCCACCCGGTAACGCACCGTCTCCCGATAGGTGGTGAAGGGCACGTCCCATAAGACGATCTTTCCTCGGGCGTCGGCGGTCCGCCGGACCAGCTCTTCGAAGCTGGTCACGACGAGTACCGGCGCCGTGATACCGGCCTTCGGCGTTGCGATGCTGCCACCCAACCCCAGCAGCCTGAGAGCAGATCGGCGTGGCTGCACCAGCTCGGCGGATTCACTGCCCCGCACCCAGTGCGGCACCATCACGCGCTCTCCCCTCACATTCTCCAGACTGTCGTCCTTCATCCGGGACAGGATCCAGTCGATCGCGGCCTCGAGGCTGGCGGAGCCGCTGAGCCGGTGTCCGAAGCCGTCGACCAGGTCGCCCAGCCGGGTGTACGCCGCGCTGTCCTTCGTAGCTGCCCGAATCAGGCTGTCTGCGATCTCCTGGTATTCCGCCACCAGCGGGCCCCTGGAAGCCGGGGATGCGCTCTGGCCCGCGACTGGGCCGGACGCCATCACGATGAGCGCTGTCACGACGCCTACCAAGCGAAAAAGTCGAAGCTGAGACATATCAGATCGGGTCGAAGTTGAGGGGTTCGGCACAGTGGTGCTCCGCGGTGATTGCGGTCAGCTCGATCAGCTCGTCCTCGCTCAGGCACCGGCGGGCCCGTTGCAAGGCCTGCTCGTCGGCCAGGCCCCCTGGTGAGCGAGAGATCGCCTCCACGAAGCTGAGAGCCGCGTGCTCGCGTTCGGTGAAGCAGCCGTTCATGGAATATGCGCTGACTTTTCCCAGAAGCTCACTGGAGAGCCCCGCCAGGCGCGAGTCGTGACGGCCCCGGTCGATGCACCAGCGGCACCCACTCAGGTCGGCGGAAAGAACGCCGGCCAGGCAGGCCAGCCGCCGGTCCAAGGTACGGCGAAATCCCGGGAGTCGGCTCCGGGCCAGATAACCCATAAACGCGTGTGGGCCAGCCTGGGGCGGCGGCCTCCACCAACGACCGACCCACCCGGCCAGTCTCACCGGTGCCGCCGCTCCAGCAACGACGCGTACAGCGCATCATAGAGGAACCCACTTCGCTCGAGGGTCTCGTCATCATCCGCCGCCACCAGCGGGAAGCCGTAGGAAATGGAACGGAGCCCCACCGCCTCTACCGCGGCATCGGCGGTGCTCCGAACCTCGCTCTGCTGGACGAGTGAGATCCGATCCAGCATCCCCATACCGTGCCCGGCCGGCCGGGCGCTGAGCAGGGGCGGCTGGTCGGGGAAATCGGCGCAGTGGACTATCCGGGCCAGCTGACGCAGGGCGGAGTCGCCCGGCCGATACTCCTGGGCCAGCGCCTCGAACGAACAGCGTCCCTGTGCGTCCTTGTGCGGGTACCTGGCGCCGGGCGCGTCAAAGCCCACGGCGCACTCCTCCCGCTCAACCCGGGCGACCGCCGCCGGGTCGACGAACCGGAAGCTGGGGCTGGGATCGATAAAACGCCGGATCAGCCAGCCGGTGGCCGCCCGGTTCACCCGGATTCTCGAGCGCGTCACCCAGAGCATCGTGGCCTCCAGTATCAGGTGCGGGACCACCGCATTGCCGCCAGAGCGGTAGTATGATACAGTTGGTATATGGATGATTCAGTTGTGACTGTCAAGGCGAGCCGGCGGAGGCCCCCCGGCAAGTGGCTACTCCTGATCCATCAGATACCGCCCAAGCCCGACTACTTCCGGGTCAAGGTTCGCCGCAAGCTCCAACGGATGGGCGCGGTGCCCCTCAAAAACTCGGTGTACGTGCTGCCCTTGCGAGATGACACGGTTGAGGATTTCCGCTGGCTTCGCCGGGAGATCGAGGCCGACGGTGGTGAGGCTACCGTGTGTGAGGCTGAGCTGGTCGAAGGCATCACCCCGGCGGAGCTCGAGTCCATGTTCGTTGCCCAACGGGAAGCCGAATACGCCGCCATCGTGGCAGCGGCCCAGCGCCTGGGCGAGCCGGCCGAAGGGTCCTCGGAGGGCCCGGGTGGCCGGGCGGAACTGGAGGCGGAGCTGACCCGGCTCCGGCAGCGCCTGGAGGAGGTCGAGTCGATCGACTTCTTTGGCGCGCCGGCCCACCAGATAGCGGAGCGAGCCATTGCCAACGGGGAGACTCGGCTGCGGAAGGCGGTGGGCCGGCCAAACCGAGCGGCACAAACAGGAGGCGAAGAAATGCGAGGTCGAACCTGGGTTACCCGGCGTGACGTCTACATCGACCGGATTGCCTCTGCCTGGCTGATCCGGCGCTTCATCGATCCCAAGGCCCGGTTCAAGTTTACCGGCGCCAAGAGCTACAAGCCCCGAGCCGGCGAAGTGCGCTTCGACATGTTCGAGGCCGAATACACCCACGAAGGCGACCACTGCACCTTCGAGACCCTGCTGGAGCGGGCCGGCCTCCGGGATCGGGGCTTGAGGGCAATCGCCGAGATCGTGCACGACATCGACTGCAAGGATGCCAAGTTCAGCCGGGAAGAGGCTCCGGGCATTGCCGCTCTGGTCCGGGGACTTGCCCGGACCTATCCGGATGACTCCACCCGGCTCGAGCGTGGGGCCGCTGCCTTCGACAACCTCTACGCGTCGCTCCGTTCGTGAGCCCGTTTGGCACGCTTCACGCGTCTATATTCCTGGGGGACCGTTGGCGGGACTGCGGAACGAACGATGGAGAGACTCATGCTCAAACGAATTCTGGGAAGCCTGGCGTTGGTGGTGACGCTGCTCGCCGCCGGGGCGCAGGCTCAGGCAACCCCCGCCAAGGCCAAGGAGCCCGTCTCGAGCGGGCGGCGGTTGAGTGAGTGGGTTGCCGATTTGAAGGCGCTTGCCCCCCAAACCCGCAATGCCGCCGCCTATGAGATTGCCGGCCTCGGCCCGGCCGCCGTGGCGGCGGTTCCCGCCCTGATTGAAGCGCTTGACGATCCCAGTCCGGTGGTCCGATTTCCGGTGACCGTGGCGTTGGGAGAGATCGGACCCGGCGCCAAAGCGGCGGTGCCTCGCCTGCAGCAGATGATGGACGAGGAGATCAACGATGAAATCGCGGCGTCGGCTCGGCGGGCGCTACGCCACATCGAGCCGGCCGCGGTTCCGACTGAATAGCGCCAGGACAATCGTCAGTAGCTATGCTCTCTGATCGGTAGGATTCTGCGTCAGCCGGTTCACCGTCGGCACCAGCCACCATAGAACGGTGCCGGCCCCGATACAGGAGACCACGAAAATCAGGAAGAAATCGGCCTCCCCGCCTAGGATTCGGAATACTTCCCCCCGCTCGATCTGCACTACCATTCCCGCCAGGTAACCCCCGGCCAGGTTGGCGACGAAGTTGGCGGTGAGCCAAATCCCCATGAGCATCGAGGCCAGCCGTGCGGGGGCGGTCTGGGTGACGAAGGAAATTCCCACCGGTAAAAAGCAGAGCTCTCCCAGGCTGTAGATGGCATAGAACACCACCAGGTAGACGGGGCTGACTCGACTGCCGCCGTCGCCCTGAGCGGCTCCGATGACCATTACTACATACGCCAGCCCGAGGAGGATAAGGCCCATTGCCATCTTGGTGGGGCTGTCGGGCGCCCGCTTCCCCAGCCGTTGCCAGAAGCTCGCCACCAATGGCGCGAGCAGGAGAATGCAGAGCGGGTTGATCGACTGGAACCAGGCAGCCGGAATTTCTCCATTAGGAACCAGCCACCTAATCCAGGCGCCGGCGCTCCGGTCAGTCCGATGCGCCGCAAACACATTCAGCGATGAGCCGGCCTGTTCATAAGCCAGCCAGAAGAAGACGACGAAAACGGTGATGAGGCCGAGGGCCATAATCCGCCGGCGTTCCGCCGGGCTGAGCCTTCGATCGGCCGGCCGGAGGGCTCCGTCACCCCGGCTGCGGGGGACTCCGACGCCCCGCAATCGATCTCGCCTGGCCCAGAGGTAGAACACCAGCCCAATGAACATCGCGACGCAACCAGTCGCAAACCCGTAGCGCCAACCATAGCGCGCCGCCAACCCGGCGCAGGCGAGCGGGCCGAGAAAGGCGCCCAGGTTGATGCCCATGTAGTAGAGAGTGAAGCCCGAGTCCTGCCGGGGGTCGTCCGGCCCGTAGAGCTGTCCCACCATGGTATGC
>JBJMPK010000056.1:0-3459 GCA_045803245.1 Gemmatimonadales bacterium | reverse complement strand
GCCCCTGAAAGCTGATCCGGCCGTGCACCGCGTCGTCCCAGGCAATCTCCCCGTCACCCATGATGAACCGGATGGTCGATGGCATGCCTCCGCGGACCCGCTCCTCGACCTCCCCGGCGGCTAGCGTGAAGCAGCGGCGGTCATAACGGAATCCTCCGGTGGCCTCCGCCTTGGCTCGCTGGGCGTCGAGCTCCTCCCTGGTACAGAAGCAGCGATAGGCTTTCCCCTGGGCGAGCAACCGTTCCGCGTCGGCCTGATGGCGCGCGGCGTACTCGCCCTGAAAGAAGGGTCCCTCATCCCAGGTGATGCCCAGCCAGGTCAGCCCATCCAGGATGACCCGGGTGTGCTCCTCGGTGCTTCGCTCGCGGTCGGTGTCCTCGATCCGCAGCACGTGGGTACCCCCGGTGTGCCGGGCGTAGAGCCAGTTGAACAGCGCGGTGCGGGCGCCGCCGACGTGAAGGTATCCGGTGGGTGAGGGGGCGAAGCGGACTCGGGGTGGGGTCATTTCATCTCGAAAGCAGGTGAGCGGTAAGCGGTAAGCAGTCAGCGGGAGTTCGCCAGGTCAACCCGCTCACCGCTCACTGCTCACCGCCCACGCTGTTTAGAAACGACGGAGCGGGAGGGATTCGAACCCTCGATAGGGGTTGACCCCCTATGCCGGTTTAGCAAACCGGTGCCTTCAGCCACTCGGCCACCACTCCAACGACGGGGAAATTCGCGGGCTGGTTCGGGATAGGCAAGCCCCGCTCTCGCGACGGCTCAATGGGATGCGGCAGGCAGGCAGCGTGGAAAGAGCCGAGCGGCGGAGCTAAGAGGCCAGTGGCTGGCAGAATTCCCGGGTGCGTCTGAGGATCTGCTCGACCGAGCCAGGAAGATTGTTGCGCAGCCAGAGGATCATGGCCTCGGGCTTGGGGACCTCAGCCCACGCCGGCCGGTGGTTCGACTGGATCAAGGGCCGAAGGGCCTTGACCCGATCGCCCAGGACCTCCTCCATGGCCCGATTGAGCGCAGCCTCCAGCGCAGCGTTCGTCGGAACGACGTGGGTATGGGCGCAGAGAAGTGCGTCGACCGCGTGATGATGAAACTCGGGACTGAGCACATCGATGGGGTAGGCACAGAACAAGCTCACGTCGCTGGATTGCAGCAGCTCATTCCACAGCTGTTCCAGCCAAACGGCAGCCTGGCATTGGCCGGCCAGCCAGAGAACACCGACCATTTCGCCGTACGCCCGAATGCCGGTATGGACGGCGCGCGATCGAACGCCCTGCAGGGCCTCGCCGATGACTGCTTCGAAGCGAGCCTGGTCCGGTGCTCCATCCACCATGAACCGGTTCAGAGTTGCTGCGGCGTCGAGAAAGACCAGCCGGCCCTCGAGGACGGCTTTCGAGTATCCGCCCTCATCCCGAAGCTTCCGCACCAGCGAGCCACGGTGCTCCGCCGTCGCGATCACGAGAAGGCCGTCGCCCCGTTTTAAGCCTTCGCTGAGATACCGACTCACGTTTTCGGTGAGCAGCCGATCATCCTTGCCATAGAGCTGAAGGAAATGCTCTTCCGGCTCAGGGTGGTCGAGAAGCTCAGCGCGCGGCGTCAGGCCATTCCTCAAGCTTGCCTCAGCGAGATCGTTGATGGGCGGGCGGTCATTCTCTCAGCCGGCTGAAACAAGCTAGGTCGCCAGCGAGTTGCATGCAACCCGCTGCGCCGCGCCAATTTGAGGCCGATTCTCCGGGCCGAGGCCGACTGCTCGAAGCTTACCGCTGCGCCGTGTCTCAGGTCACTTCCGGCCCGGTCATAGCCGGCTTCGGTGGAGCTTGCGGCCCTAACAGGGCCGGGGGTACTTTCGCACTAGACCGTCCTTCCGCTACCCCCCATGCACCGGCCATGCCCATGGCGCAGGGCACTACCAGCAGCAACTCAGGACCCACGGGTCGACCGCCCGGCGGTTATACGGTCTTAGTGGTGGATGATGAGGAAGCGGTCCGCCGGCTGGCCTGCCGGATGTTGACCTGGACGGGATATCAGGCCTTGGAAGCAAGTCACGGCAGAGAGGCCATCTCCACGATCGAGCAGCACGCCGGCAGCGTTCACCTGGTTCTCACCGACATCAAGATGCCTGGCATGAACGGACGTGAGCTCGGCCGGCAAGTAGAGCAGCGCTGGCCGGGAAAGCCGATCCTGTACATGTCGGGGTTTGCGTCAGAGGTGTTTGAAGGAGGCTTGCTCGAGCCGGGCGCCCCGTTTCTATCCAAGCCATTTACCCAGGACGAGCTCGCGAGGAAAGTAAAGATTCTGCTCGGTAATTAGGTCCTCCCTTGCCATCTCCTCCGCCGCTCAGTCGGGCCGAACACCCGGCCTATCCGGCAGACCCCGCCTCATCGAGGCAGCATATCCTGTTGCGGTGGTTCGTCAAAAGCGGTTTTTGGGATGCTAAGTTCAGCAGTGGGGAGGGGGTAAGATGGCACAAATGTTGATCTTTGGTGGTCGTTCTTCTAGCCTTTAGCCCAGTAGCTTTCTTCGAGTGAACGCGCCATGACAGCAGGGGGACTGGTGGTAGCAGCGCCTGATACGCCCCCGCTTCGATCCCGGGGGCCGAAGACTCCGTTGCGCATCGTTTGTCCCACCTACTGGTATCCGCAGCACGCCACTGACACCCAGGCCACTTACGTCCACGATATCAACCGCCATCTGGTGCGCCGCGGACATAGCGTCACGGTGGTCACCCCCGGCGATCCGTCTCTGCCCCGTTGCGAAACGTTCGACGGCGTCAGGATCGTCCGCTTCCCGCTGGAGCTGCCATCCGATTTGACGTACGGTCGCGTCGCCCAAAGCCAGGTGAGCTGGCTGGGCAAATTCGCGCGCGTGGCGGTGATGGCGTACTACCTGGAGGCACAGCACCGGGCGATCCTGGCCGAGGCGCGGGAAAAAGGCGCCGACATCATTCACGCCCATTGGGCCATTCCCACCGGTCCCGCCGCCGTCATGGCTGCACGAAAGCTCCGGGTGCCCAGCGTCATCACGATGCATGGTGGAGACGTGTATGTGAACCCGGAGCAGGGCTACGACTTCCCAACCCGTTGGTACGTGCGCCCGGCGTTGCGCTGGACTCTGCGACATGCCGGAGCGCTCACCGCTATCACCGAGGACTGCCGGCAGCACGCCTTGCGAGCCGGCGCGCCCGCGGAGCATATCCGCCTGGTGTTCAACGGTACCGATCTCCGGCGATTCAGTCCGACCGAAGATGAGGATCAGCAGTTCGGTCCCCACATGATCTTTGCCTGCCGTCAGCTGTTTCCCCGCAAAGGGATTCGCTTTCTGCTCGAAGCCGGTGCCCGGCTGAAGCCGCAGTTCCCCGATCTCAAGATCATGTTGGCGGGCGATGGGTTCGAGCGGCCCGCGCTGGCCCACCTCGCCGAGGAGTTGGGCATCGCCGCTGACGTGACGTTTCTTGGCTGGGTTCCGAAT
>JBJMPK010000055.1:0-5266 GCA_045803245.1 Gemmatimonadales bacterium | reverse complement strand
GGCAACAACATGGCCAACAGCTGGATCGAGGCGGCGGGCAGCCTCGGCTTCGAGCTGCGGCTCGCCTGCCCCCCGGGCTACGAGCCCAACGCCGAGATCCTGGAGCGCAACCGAAAGAAGGCCAGCATCACGCTCGGCACCGATCCCTGCGAGGCGGTACGCGGGGCTCAGGTCGTCAACACCGACGTATGGGCCTCGATGGGACAGGAGGAAGAGCAGGAGCAGCGGGCCCGCGCCTTCAACGGCTACATGGTGGATGCGGCGCTGATGAAGGCGGCCGATCCCGCCGCCATCTTTCTCCACTGCCTCCCGGCCCACCGGGGCGAGGAAGTCTCCGAAGAGGTGCTCGAAGGCCGGCAGTCCCGGGTCTGGGACCAGGCCGAGAACCGGCTCCACGTCCAGAAGGCGATCATGGCGACGCTGATGGGCGGGGCAGCGGGGCAGCGGGGCAGCGGGGCAGCACCAGCCGTCACCCTGAGGGAGCGGAGCGACCGAGGGGGCCGAACCTCAAAGGGAAAGAAATGACTGCCACTCCAACGCTGAAGCGCACCGCATTGTTCGATGCTCATCGCAGCCTGGGCGCCAAGATGGTCCCGTTCGCCGGCTGGGAGATGCCGGTGCAGTACCCCACCGGGATATTGGCGGAGCACCATGCGGTGCGGACCGGCGCCGGGGTGTTCGACGTCTCGCACATGGGCGAGTTCGAGATTACCGGACCGGACCGCAACGCGTTCGTGAACCGGGTCACCTGCAACGATGTGGCGGCGCTGGAGCCGGGTGGGGTGCAGTACTCCGCCATCCTCACCCCCGAGGGCACGTTCGTGGATGACTGCACCGTCTACCGGTTCGACGATAAGCTGATGATCGTAGTCAATGCATCCAACGTCGCCAAGGCGTGGGAGCACATCGTGGAGCAGAAGGGCGGCATCAACGTCCGGCTCAAGGACATCTCGAACGAGGTGGGCCTCCTGTCGGTACAGGGCCCCAAGGCGGAAGCGGTGCTCCAGCCGCTCACCCGAACCCGCCTGCCCGACATCGCCTATTATCACTTTACTACCGGCCAGGTGGCCGGCGCCGAATGCTTCATCTCCCGCACCGGCTACACCGGCGAAGATGGGTTCGAGCTGTACTGCCGCGAGCGCGACAGCGTCAAGATCTGGGAGGCGATCCTCGCCGGCGGCGCCACACCGATCGGGCTGGGCGCTCGGGACTCGCTCCGGACCGAGATGGGCTATGCCCTCTACGGGAACGAGATCGACGACACCATCACCCCGCTCGAGGCCGGGCTCGGCTGGATCGTCAAGCTGGACAAGGGATCTCCCTTCACCGGCGACCGCGCACTCAAGGTGCAGAAGCTCAAGGGCGTAACCCGGAAGCTGGTGGGGTTTCAGCTCCAGGGCCGCGGCTTCCCCCGCCATGGATATCCGGTGCATTACGAGAACCGGGAAGTGGACCTGGTGCGGAGCGGCACCATGAGCCCTTCACTCGGTGTCGCGATCGGCACCACGTATTTACCGGCCGCGGCTGCGAAGGCGGGAACCAGGTTCGAGGTGGAGTGCCGGGGCGAGCGGATCCCGGCGGAGGTGGTGAGCCGACCATTCTGGAAGAAAGGAACCGCCAGGAAACAGAGCCAATAGCAGGGCTTGGGTGAGCTTTGTCACGGCGGCGGAGCACCATCGCAACTATGGTGAATTCGTTCGACCGCAACGATATCCCGCGCCCGCTCCCGCATCCCATCGCAGGAGTTACCCATGCCCCGGTCTCCCGTTCTTCTCCTGACGTTGGCGGTAGCGGCTGTCGGCTGCCATGATGTCGAATCTCCCACCGCCCCCGAGTCCCGATCCCCAGTTCAAGCCGTCATGGCACCGGCCCTATCGTTTCGCCAGATCGAGGGCGGCGGCGCCCATACCTGCGGCGTTACCACGGACCATCGGGCCTACTGTTGGGGGCTGAACAACTTCGGCCAGCTCGGGAATGCGAGCCAGACCGACGAGCTGAGGCCGGTTCCGGTCGCCGGAGGGCTCAGCTTCCTGCAGGTGAGCGCGGGGCTCCGGCATACCTGCGGCCTCACCACCGACAATCGGGTCTACTGCTGGGGTCAGAACGGCGGCCGCCTGGGCGACGGCACCAGTGATCCCAGTCCCGTCCCGGTTGCCACGGTCGGCGGCCTGCGGTTCTTCCAGGTGACTGCGGGCCAGAAGCACACCTGTGCTATAGCACTGGACCACCAAGCCTATTGCTGGGGCCGAAATGTTTTTGGCCAGCTCGGCACCGGCGGCAAGGAAAGCAAGGTGCCGGTCAAGGTTGCTGGGGGACTCCGGTTCAGCCAGATCAACGCGGGCTATCTGCACACCTGCGCGGTGACGACCGACTCACGCGGGTTCTGCTGGGGTTACAATCTTTTCGGCGCGCTGGGCGACGGGACTACGACGACACGACGCACTCCGGTGGCGGTAGTGGGCGGACTCCGGATGATTCAGGTGACCGGTGGTTTCACCCATACCTGCGGGCTGACTGCGGCGAACCGGGCCTGGTGCTGGGGCGATAATCACGCTGGGCAGCTCGGCGACGGGACTACGACCGACCGCTCCAGGCCAGTTCGCGTCTCCGGCGACCGGCGCTTTGCCTTGTTGCGCGCCGGCGACCTCCACACCTGCGGTCTGACGGTGGTTCAGCGGGCCCTGTGCTGGGGTGGCAACGACCAGGGCCAACTCGGCGACGGTACCACAGTGCCGCGCCGGACTCCGGTAGCGGTCAGCGGTGGGATCGAGTTTGGTGGAATGACGGCCGCCCAACGGTTCACCTGCGCCATCACCCCCGCCCAGCGAGCTTATTGCTGGGGCTGGAATGCGTCCGGACAGCTCGGCGATGGCAGCACCGCCAACCGCTCTGTGCCTGGACCGGTGGCGGGCCCGACGTAATCGGTCACGGAGCGTCTTACCTGGCTGAACACACAGAGGGCCTCAGACGAGGACGGATCTGAGGCCCTTATTTGTGGCGTACGCTTCAACTCACGGACCAACGACCGCGGTCGGTGTCTTGCGATTGGTAGTGGTCCCGTCGCCGAGCTCTCCGTCGCCATTGAAACCCCAACAATAGGCCGCCGCGCCCGGAGTTTTTCCGCAGGCGTACCGATACCCGGCGCTCAGTTGACTGAAGGAGAGACCGCCAGTGACGGCAACCGGCCGGAGACGCCGGGTCGTGGTGCCGTCACCCAACCCGCCGTACTGGTTGTTGCCCCAGCAGTAGGCCTGGTTCGTAGTCGTCTCCGCACAGCTCTGAGAGATACCAGCCGAGATCCGCTCGAAGCTGAGTCCGCCGGCCACCGCCCTCGGCATGAAGCGCGAAGACGTGGTGCCGTCGCCCAGCTCGCCATCGCTGTTGCCTCCCCAGCAGAACGCGCGGTCGCCGGGAGTCACGGCACAGGTCTGGTGGTAGCCGGCGCTCACCTGGGTGAAGGCATGCCCGCCCGCAACCAGCACTGGTAGACGGGGCTGACCGGTATTGGTGCCGTTTCCGATCTGTCCCTCTCCGTTCATTCCCCAGCAGAAGGTCTGATTACCAGTCGTTACCCCGCAGGTGTGAGCCCAGCCGGCGCTCACCTGGCGCCACTTGTATCCCCCATGGACCAGGACCGGGTGATACCGATTGAGATGCGAGCCGTCGCCCAACGCGCCGTAAGTTCCGGCGCCCCAGCAGTAGGCCCGGTTGTCAGTGGTAAGGCCGCAGCTGTGAAAACCGCCGGCGCTGACCTGGCGGAACTGGAGCCCGCCCACGACGAGAACCGGTGTCAGCTGGGCGGGGATGGGGCCGGCGCCGAGCTGGCCGGCGAAGTTGCGGCCCCAGCAGTAGGCCCGGTTGTCGGTGGTGACGCCGCAGGTGTGCTCCCAGCCCGCGCTGACCTGGCGGAAGCTGTGGCCGCCGCGGACCAGGGACGGCCTCAGCCGGTTGTTGCTGGTGCCGTCACCGATGTCGCCCTCGCCCTCGGAGTTGAGGCCCCAGCAGAAGGCCCGATGATCCGTGGTCACTCCGCAGGTGTGATCGAGAGACGCGCTCACCTGATCGAACGCCAGCGCAGCCGTCGCCGTGGTGGCGAGCGACGGCGGGGACTCCGAAGGTGTAGGCGAGTTGGTGTCGTCCTGGCAGCCCGCGGTAGCGAGCAGGGCGGCGCTCAGGAAACAGGCGGCGGTGCGGCTGATAGTCTGCATGGGAACCCTCCATTTCGCTTCCCGCTGCTGCGTTTATGCGACGACGATCGCGGTCCGTTGCACTCAGGATCCGTGCCGGGGAGCCGAATCAATGCATGACCCGGAAATCACCATTTCAGCGGCATTTAAGGGACGAGTCCGATGACGCGGGACGACGCGTGGAAAATCCACAACAGAAGTTTTGGTGCGTCGGACACACACACCGACAGTATTCACGTGGCCGTGAGCCACGTCACATTGAGCTGAGTCTAGTGGATCGTCAATCCCATACCCATCTGGGCCACGGTGTATCTCATGCCGGAGGCCCGCACCAGGTAGAGGTTCGCGAAGGGAGTCAGACTCACGGTCGGCACCAGCGCAATGTCGTAGCCCGCCCCGCCCAGGATGCCGGCCCCGGTAAACGTCATCGAGGTGCCCCGGGTATCGCCGAGGTGGATGGCTCCGAGCCCCAGGCCCCCGGTGAAGAAGAAGCCGAACGCGAGGTCGGGATAAAACCTGAC
Source organism: Gemmatimonadales bacterium (assembly GCA_045803245.1). Taxonomy (GTDB): domain Bacteria; phylum Gemmatimonadota; class Gemmatimonadetes; order Gemmatimonadales; family GWC2-71-9; genus CAVVWJ01. The sequence continues at coordinate 558 of JBJMPK010000055.1, read as the reverse complement.
CCGAGCGTCGAGGGTACTCAGTCCCAGGCTGAGCCTTCTTTCCGACCGGCTCCAGCGGTTGGTTCCGATGGCTACCAGCAGCCTGGGGCTTACAGTCCAGCCGGCGGCCAGCGCGGCGCTGCCACCCCCGATGCCGCCTTGGCCACAGCTGGCCGACCCGTATCCCAGGCCGCCGCTGGCCCAGAAACCCTGCCTGGTCTGGGCCAGCGCCGGATTGGGATGCATGAGCTGAGCGTCTGCCACGGTAACAGCGGAGGCCAGCAGGAGTATTGAAAGGAAAGCGGGATGCGTGGTTGCTCTTCCCTTGCCCCAGGTCATGGCCGCCTCCGGGAACGGGACGGGGCAGTTCGCAGATGCTGAAATCTCTCAGCCGCGCTTCGCGGTACGCGGTGAGGTAAAACACCATCGCAGGGAGCAGCCTTCCATCGATCGGCAAATTCACACCACAGAGGCACAGAGGACACAGAGGGTTTTGTCTACCCAGAGGAGATCTCCCATCGCGTGAGACGGCATTAACAAGTTGTTTTACCCACCCCACCCCATGCCGGCGAAAGTTGG
>JBJMPK010000054.1:0-14648 GCA_045803245.1 Gemmatimonadales bacterium | reverse complement strand
TCCCGCCGCCGCCGGTGAACGGTCTCGGTACGGTGGGAGGGTTCAAGCTGGAGCTGGAGGACCGGGCGGGCCTCGATCATTCCCCTGGTGGCGGTGCCGATCTCGATCGTTGGCACCTTCGCCGTGCTGCTCATATTCGGATTTTCGATCAATACCCTTTCTCTGTTCGGGCTGGTGCTGGCGATCGGCATCGTGGTGGACGACGCGATCGTGGTGGTGGAAAACGTGGAGCGGAATATCGAAGCCGGACTCTCGCCCCGCGACGCCGCCCACAAGGCGATGGATGAGGTAAGCGGGCCGATCATCGCCATCATGCTGGTGCTCTGTGCGGTGTTCGTGCCGGTGGCGTTCCTGAGCGGCCTGACCGGTGAGTTCTACCGGCAGTTCGCGCTCACCATCGCGTTCTCCACCGTGATCTCGGCGATCAACTCGCTTACCCTGTCGCCGGCGCTCAGTGCCATCCTGCTCAAGCCCCGGGGCGCGGCACCCGACGGCCTCACCCGCCTGCTGGACCGCCTCTTCGGCTGGGTCTTCCGGCCATTCAATCGGGTCTTCGCCAGCGGTTCGGCCCGTTACGGCTCGGCGGTGAACGGCGTGATCCGGAAGAGCGGCATCGCGCTGGCGGTATATGCGGGCCTGCTCGCCCTGACCTTGGTCGGGTTCAACAAGGTGCCCAAGGGCTTCGTGCCGACCCAGGACAAGCAGTACCTCGTCGCCTTTGCCCAACTGCCCGATGCGGCGACACTCGACCGCACCGAGAAGGTCATCCGACAGATGTCCGACATCGGCCGCAAGCAGCCGGGGGTCGAGAACGCGGTGCAGTTCCCCGGCCTCTCGATCAACGGCTTCGTCAACGCGCCGAACGCCGGCATCGTCTTCTTCACCCTCAAGCCGTTCGATGAGCGGCATGGTAAGGAGCAGTACGGCCTGAACATCGCCGGGGCGCTGAATGGCAAGTTCGCCGGCATTCAGGATGCGTTCGTGGCCGTGTTCCCACCGCCGCCGGTGAACGGTCTCGGTACGGTGGGAGGGTTCAAGCTGGAGCTGGAGGACCGGGCGGGTCTCGGCGAAGCCGCGCTCAACGACGCTACCCAGGCCCTGCTCGGGCGCGCCTACCAGACGCCGTCACTGGCGGGGGTCTTCAGCGGTTACCGGGTCAATGTGCCCCAGCTCGAGGTCGAGGTGGATCGAGAGAAGGTCAAGCGCGAGGGAATTCTTCTGACCGACCTGTTCCAGACCATGCAGGCCTATCTCGGGTCGGTGTACGTGAACGACTTCAATAAGTTCGGCCGCACCTACCAGGTGAAGGTACAGGCGGACGCGCAGTTCCGCGCCACGGCCGACAACATCGCGCAGCTCAAGGTACGGAACGCCCAGGGCGCCATGGTGCCGCTCGGCTCGGTGATCCAGGTGAAACAGTCGCACGGGCCCGACCTGGGTCTGCGCTACAACGGTTACCCGGCGGCCGACATCAACGGCGGGCCGGCCCCGGGCTACAGCTCCGGCCAGGCCCAGGAGGCGATCGAAGGGCTGATGCGCGAGGTGCTGCCGAACGGCATCGGCTTCGAGTGGACCGACCTGACTTACCAGCAAAAGCTGGCGGGCAACACGGCGGTCTTCATCTTCCCGTTGTGCGTGCTGCTCGTCTTGCTGGTCCTCGCGGCCCAGTACGAGAGCTGGACGCTGCCGCTCGCTGTGATCCTGATCGTTCCGATGTCGCTGCTCTGCGCCATCGGCGGCGTGTGGCTCACCCGGGGCGACAACAACATCTTCACCCAGATCGGCTTTCTGGTGCTTATCGGTCTGGCCTGTAAGAACGCGATTCTGATCGTCGAATTTGCGCGCGAGCTGCACCTGCAGGGTCTTTCCCCGATCGAAGCGGCGCTGCAGGCCTGCCGCATCCGGCTCCGCCCGATCCTGATGACGTCGTTTGCCTTCATCATGGGCGTTGTCCCGCTGGTCTTCTCCAGCGGCGCGGGTGCGGAGATGCGGCACGCCATGGGTGTCGCCGTGTTCTCGGGCATGCTGGGGGTCACCTTCTTCGGGCTGGTGTTGACGCCGGTGTTCTACGTGGTGCTTCAGGGATTGGTCGAGCGACGGACCGGCGCGGCTCGGCAGTTTGTGGTGCAGCCGGCTCACGACGGAGAGTCGAAACATGCGTAACCTCTGGCTCCTTAGCTCCCTCGTGTCGTTTGGTTGCGCCAGCGCGCCGGGTTATCGGCCGCCTCAGGTCGAAGTACCGGCGGCATTCAGGGAGATGACGGACACCGTCATCGCAACGCCCACGGCTGAAGCGCCGGGAAGTCTGACGGTAGGGGAGTTGGGGGTGGGTGACACGACGCTCGCCCGGCTGATCCAGGAAGCGGTTCGCGCCAACCTCGACGTCCGGGCGGCCGAGGCGCGGGTACGCGGGGCCCGGTCGGCCCGGACTGAAGCGGCGCTCGATTTCGCGCCCACCGTCACCGTTGCCGGTGGCTACACCCGGCAGCGACTCGCCGGCGCAACCTTCCCCATCGGATCGGGAGTCTTTCCGGACCAGAACATCTGGGACGCGGGGTTCGACGCGTCGTGGGAGCTGGACCTGTTTGGCCGGGTGCGGCGGAATGTGCAGGCGCAGGGTGCGTTCCTGGCGGTAAACCAGGAGGACCTGCGGGACGTGCGGGTTTCGCTTTCGGCCGAGGTCGCCCGGGCCTACTTCGAGTTGCGGGGGGCCCAGGAGCAGCTCTCGGTGGCGGCACAAAACGCCGCCAATCAGCAGCGCACCCTCCAGGTAACCCGCCAGCGGTTGGACGCTGGGCGGGGAACCGCGTTCGATACCGAACGGGCTCAGGCGCAGCTCAGCTTCACGCTCGCCACGATCCCGGTATTGGAAGCGCAGGTCAGGCAGGCCCAATATCAGATCGGGGTGCTGGTGGGCCGGCCGCCGGCGGCGCTCGCGCGGGAGCTGGATCCGGTGGTTGCCTTACCGGCGCTTCCGGCTACGATATCGATCGAGAGTCCCGATTCCATCATCCGCCGCCGACCCGACGTGATGGCCGCGGAACGGCAGTTAGCGGTGGAGCGCGCGCTGGTGGGAGCCGCCAAGGCCGACTACCTCCCGCGTATTACGGTGGGAGGGAGTGCCGGATACTCGGCCGGCTCCTTCGATGCCCTGGGCGATCGCGGCACATTCCGGTATGCCGTGGGTCCGATCATTTCCTGGCCGGCGCTCAACCTGGGCCGGGTCAAGGCCCGAGTGGACATTTCCCGAGCGCGGGAGGCGGAAGCCCAGGCGCAGTACTCGCAGACGGTACTCCTGGCGCTGCAGGAGGTGGAAAACGCCCTGGTTCGCTACCGCACCTCTCACTCGCGGGTCGAGCGAATCCAGGACGCGGCATCCGCCAGCGAGCGCGCGGCGGAGCTGGCGCGGCTCCGTTTCTCCGGCGGCGTGGCGGACTTTCTCCAGGTCCTCGATGCCGAGCGGACCCAGCTGGAGGCGCAAAGCCAGCTGGCCCAGGGACGGACCGAAGCCGCCACGGCATATGCGGCGCTCTACAAGGCTCTGGGTGGTACCTGGCCGTCAGTGACGGTTGGAGAGGTCAGACAGTAGTCAAATTCAAAGCCCCCGATGTTTCATCGGGGGCTTCGAGTTTGGCTATAACCCTGCGCTAGTTGGTCCGCACCAGCTCAACCCTGCGGTTCTGCGCCCGACCCGCCGCCGTCTTGTTCGGTCCGACCGGTACATCGGGCCCGAAGCCCTTCGACGTCACCTGCAGGCGAGGAACGCCGTTGGCCTCGAGGTACGTCTCGACTGTTCTTGCACGGGCAATTGACAGGCGCAGGTTTGTCGCCCGGCGCCCGGTGTTGTCGGTGTGGCCCGAGATCTGGACCCGGTACTCGGGGTTCTCCACCAGCTGGCTCGCAATATCCTTGAGCACCGCGCGAGCGGTCGGGGTCAGCATCGCTTTTCCAGTTTGGAAGGTCACGCCGCGAAGCACGACGCTCCGAGCCCCCTTCTGGAACAGAATGGGGCAGCCGTTGGCATCGATGGCCTGGCCGACCGGCGTACTGGGGCAATGGTCCCGTGCATCCGGGACTCCATCGGTGTCCGTATCGAGAGGGCAGCCCCGCACATTAACCTGGTCGCCGGCCGGCGTGTTGGGGCATTGATCTACGGTATCGGCCACCTTGTCACCGTCACTGTCACGCGGTCCGGGCGGGCATCCCGTGGCCTCGACCATCTCACCGGGGCGAGTGTTCGGGCAGCGGTCGGAGGCGTTCATCACGCCGTCCTTGTCGTCGTCCTTCTGGCTGGGAGAGCAGCCCTCCGCGTCGGCCAGCTCGCCGGCGGGAGTTCCGGGACACCGGTCTCCGGCATCGCCGATGCCGTCCCGGTCGGCGTCCAATTGGCTGGCCGGTTGGCTCGCGGGTTGGGTCACCGGTTGGGTGACGGGTTGGCTGGGCGGGCATCCGGTGGCGTCCACCGTCTCGCCGCCCGGGGTATTCGGGCAGCGATCCAGCTCGTCATTCACCCGGTCCTTGTCGGCATCCAACTGGCTGGCGGCGCAGCCGGAACCGTCCACGGTCTTCCCCCGCGGGCTTCCGGGACAACGATCGCCGGGGTTCAAGACCCCGTCCTTGTCACCGTCGGCTGATTTTCCAAATAGCAGGCTCACACCGGCCTGCATTCCCCAGTTGACGTATTTATCGACTCTTCCGCCCTGCGGGCTCCGCACGTAGTCGCCGGTGGCGTCCAGCCGCATTCCCAGATTCTCGGTGACTCCGACCCGGACCCCGAAGATCCCGGTGAACCCGTTGTCGTCGAAGTGGACGTCCTTGCGGTAAAGGTTGCGGAGATAGCCAACGCCGAGCCGTATGGATGACGAGTAACCGCCGATCGGCACGTTATAGCTGAGCCGGCCCCGGAGAGTGATGTTAGTGACTGGATTGCGGGTGATATTGCTGTGGGTACTGGTGTAGGCGCCCTCGCCCTCGAGGGAGACATTGGCGAGCGGGAAAAAAGCCAAAGACCCGCCGCCGCCCGCCTCCTCCTGAATCCGGAGCGTGTTGTCCAGTCTGGTGTACCGGCCGAAGCCGGTCAGATCGAAGCTGCCGGCAGACTGGGCGGCCGCTACCGTTGCGGTGCTGAGAAGTAACGCCACAGAGAGTCCACGAACTCGCATACCGCTCTCGGGGTTCAAGGCTTAGGGGAACCGGGGCTGGGCAATACCGAGTATCGGCGGCTTACCGAAAATTCATTACCCCTGCGCGAATGGAGGCTCAGAACGGTGGAAATCATGGAATCTGCCAGACGGCACACCGCCAACACGCGGCCTATCATGTTGTAGGGAGGGTGCTTGGATATATGGCCTAGGACCTGCTCCTGTCCCGCAACCGGCCTGCCATCCGGTTTCCGGCTAGGCGTTGCCCGATCCCCTGGGGGTGCGGTTGAGCGGCATCACGCACATCATCTCCAACCGTCGCTTCCTGCGTCTGGACACCGTCCGGAGCAAGATTCTCGTATTCGCCATCCTGGTCACCCTGATTCCCACCGGTCTGACCGCCTGGATCTCCTACTCGCAAAATCGAGCCGCGCTAGAAGACAAGATCTCGCAGGAACTTCTGAGCGCGAGCAGTCAAAGTGCCCGGGAGATGGACGTCTGGCTCAAGGAGCGGCTCTACGACCTGCGCGTCTTCGCCAGCTCGTATGAGGTCACCGAAAATCTGGTCCGGGGAACGGGCCGGTCACCGACCCAGGGAAGGCTGAACGACTATCTGAACTCGGTTCGGGAGCGACTAAGCGACTACGAAGAGCTGATCGTGGTCGATGGGATGGGCCGGGTGCTGGGTACCAGCGCCAGCGAGCTTCATCCCATCAAGCTCCCCACCGGCTGGGCCAAGGAACTGAGCAGCGGCGAAGGGCTGATCGGCGAAGCAACCTGGGACCAGTCGCTCGGCAAAGGCATCTTGCTGGTGGCGGTGCCGGTGCAGCGGGCCGACGGCCGAATGGTGGGTGCGCTGGTTGCCCGGCTGAACCTGCGCGGGGCGGAGGACGGGCTCCGGGCTTTTGCGCCCCGCACATCAGGCAAGACCTACCTGCTAACCACTGAAGGCACGCTCATCGCCGGGTCTCACCTCGGCTCCTCGGCGCTGATGCGCACCAGAGTCAAGCAGAAGACCCTGGACCGGCTCAAATCCCGTGAGGGGACTCTGGTCAGCTACGAGAGCCTGGACGGCACCGAGGTGGTGGGCAGCCTCAAGCGAGTGCCGCGAGTCCGCTGGGCTATCGTGGCCGAGATACCCGCCGACAGCGCCTATTGGCAGGTGGTGCGGTTCCGGAACATGACGCTCTTGATGGTGGGCGGATTGCTGCTCTGCATCAGCGCGATCGCGTATCACCTCGGCGTGCTCATCGTCCGCCCGCTCGAGCGGCTGAGGAAGGGCGCTGCTGAGGTGGCCAACGGAGACCTGGCCGTGGACCTGCCGGCGGCCAAGGGCGAAGTCGGTGACCTGACCGCGGTCTTCAACCACATGGTCGAACGGCTCCGGCTGGGACGCCAGGAGCTCGACGCCATGAACGAGAGGCTGCGCAACCAGAACGAGGAGCTGGAGCGGCTTTCCACGGTCGATGCGCTCACCGGCCTTCATAACCGCCGCTTCCTGACCCAGAAATTGTCCGACGAGCTCCTGCGCTCCTACCGGGAGAAGTGCTCGTTCACCGTGCTGATGGCCGACGTCGACGAGTTCAAGAAGTACAACGATGCGTTCGGCCATCCGGCGGGCGACGAGGTCCTGAAGAAGGTGGCGGCCATCCTGCTCGGCTCGATTCGCGCGGTGGACTGCACCGCTCGTTACGGCGGCGAGGAGTTTGCCGTCCTGCTGATCGATACGGTGGGCGAGGGAGCGCTACAGGTGGCGGAGCGGATCCGGGCGCGGGTGGCCGCGGAGGAGTTCCCCGGAAGGAAGATCACCATCAGCATCGGAATGGCTGAGTTCCCGGTGCACGGCCACACCGCGGAGGCCGTGATCTCCCGGGCGGATGAAGCGCTCTATGCCGCCAAGCGGGCCGGACGAAACCGGATCGAGGGGGCTGTCCCCAAAGGGAGGGTCAAGGAGCAGATCTAGCTATCGCCTGGTGATAAGGGTTCGAAAGATCCAGCCGCCTCGCCCTGCCTCGTCGCTGATTCGGATCCACTCATCCACATAGGAATACCCGGTCAACGAGTCACCGGGTTGAACCTCGAAGGCAATCTTGGCGTTGAGCCCGGGTCCCTCGCGCACGTTGCCGCCGCTGACGGCCGTGAGCTCGATGGGCAAGTCGAAAGGCGTCTCCCCGGGCCGCTCCGTCACCCGCTCATCGAGGGTCAGGCGTCCGCGGCCGGCAGCGGCCATGGTCTTGGCCTGGTTTGCGAGATAGAGCGCGCCGCCGTAGTTCTCCTTCTCGAATTCGGCAGAGCTTTCCTGGAGCAGCCGCCTGGCCTGCTCGGCCTCGGGCGCGGAAGGCTGCCCGGCCACCGTTTTCAGCGGCTGGAGGGCAAGCTCCGCCTCCGCCATACCGGAGGCCGCTTCTGCCCGGGTTGCCAAGGTCTGGAGCTTGGCCATGGCCCGAACCACCTCCTGGCGGGTGGCGTCGAGGCGTGACTGGAGATCGTCGACCTGAGCTTCTTTTTCCATCAGGGCCAGCTCGAGCCGCGCGATCCGGCGGTCCAGCTCGGCGCGCGCGGACTGGCTCAGCGCCGTAGACCGGCGCGGCGCCGGCCGCGGTGCGGCCTCCGGCTTTTTCGGGGCACAAGCTGTAATGGGGAAGACGGCCGCAAGAAGGAGCAGCCCTAGACGCACGGGCACTCCACTCCCGAGAGGCTGCACCCCGAATGGCTGGCTGGCATGGGCCCAAAGGTATACCCAGGCCGTGGGGCTCACGCCAGTCCCGGATCATTCGTCATCGTCCTCCAGGTCCTTCAGCGCCTCCGCAGCCGTGTGCCGGACGACGCGGTCACGATCGTTTCGGGCGAGCGTGAGCGTGGCTTTCACCCGCCGATCGTCCATCTCCGCCAGGGCCCGGATCACCGCGTACCGTATGCGCGGGTCCGGGCTGGCGTAGGCCGCGGCCAAGCCCGGGACGGCGGTAGTGTCGCCGATTTGACCCAGGCTCTGGGCCGCAAGCGCCACCAGGACGGGGTCCTGATCGCGGAGCGCCGCCACCAGACGGGGTGGCGTGTGCTTCAGGTTGTCCAGCTCGCCCAGCGCCTGAACCGCGAGTCGGCGGACCACCGGATCGGAGTCGTCAATAGCCTTGGCCAGGGGTCCCGCTCCCTGATGCGACTCGACACTGCCGAGCGCCTGCGCCGCGGCCCGGCGGACGGCGACCTGCTTGTCACGGAGCGCCTCCGACAGGGCCGAAGTGGCCCGATAGTCTTCGATTTCCCCCAGGGCTTCGACGGCGGCGATTCGGACCCGGGGATCGGCGTCTCCCACCAGGAACGTGAGTCCTTCGACCGCCCGGATATCCTCGATGGCGCCGAGCGCGTGGGCCGCCGTGGCCCGCGTCTCGGGATCTTTCGAGCGAAGTAGCCCTCCCAACGGCTTAACCGCTCGTGCGTCCTCCAGCTCGCCCAGGGCGTATGCCGCCATCCGAGCGACGGCCGGTTCCCGGTCCTCCAGCGCACGGGCCAGGAGGTGGAACGAGGCGGGATCCTCGGCCTCGGCCAGACCGAGGGCCGCGGCCTCACGGGTCTGCGGATCGGCATCGACAACAGCGGCCCGTAGCAGATTCAATGCTTGAGGCTCCTTGCCGTTGCCGAGCATGCGGGCCGCGGTTCTCCGGACACAGGGTTTCGGGTTGCCCAGAGCATCCGACAATTGCGCCAGCGCACGAGGATCGGTTACCTGCTGACCGAAGGCATCGCGAGCAACCTGCTCGCTATCCTCGTTGCGAAGGAGGCCGCTTTGATAGCTGCCGTCCCAGCGATGCCAGTTATTCCCCACCGACGAGGCTGCCAGTTGGCATACCACGGGATCGGCAGCGGCAAGGGCCGTAAGGAGTCGCGCGACTGCGGCGGAGTCCGGCCCCCGGTCCGCCGGCTCGAAACCGGCCCAGGGATCGGCATCGTCGTAATTCTCATGATGCCTGCCCTGTGCCTGGAGATCGGTCAGACTGACCGCGAGCAGCAGGATAAGGGGAAGCCAACTGCGAATGGGTGGGGAACTCATCCTTCAATCTCCGAGTAAGGCATGACGGTGCGGGCGCATCCTGACTCGGCATTGGATCGGTGGCATGCCAAGAGGGTTGCATTTGCCAGCCCGGCTTACGGGATGGTGGGCCCGGCACCATCTTCCATCACCATTCCCTACCACACCGGAGCACCGGCTTGCAGGAGCACGTCAGCCTCTTACCTCCCGAAGCTCGTTCGCCGGATTCCAAGGGGATCTCGGCGTCCCTTCCGCCGGATCTGCTGCAGCAGGTGCGCTCCCGGGTAGGCGTCCTGGCCCTACTCCTCTTTATAGCTTTCGCCTTCGATCCCGTCCTCTACCTTGTCGTGTGGGCGATAGGGACGTTCAGCGGAATGCCGGTGGTTCTGGACAACGTCGGGTTCATGTTGGCCGACTTGGCCTTGGCTATCGCCTCCGCCGGCATATGGTGGGTGGCCCGCGACGGCTCCGTGTCACCGTCGCGGCTCCATACCGTGGGCCTGATCTATCAGGTCGTCATCTGCTTCCAGCTATCGGTGACGATTCTGTGGCAATGGTACTTGCAGAAGGGGCACCTGCCTCCCATCACCTGGGTGCCCATGATCATCGCGGTCTTTCCACTGATCATGCCGGGTCCTCCGCGCCGCATGCTCGCCGCCGCTGTCCTTGCCGGCGCGATGTCGCCGTTGGCGCTCTATATCTTGGACAGTTCGGGCAAGGTGACCGCCGGGACGGACGACTACGTCCGAATGGTGGTCGGTCCCTTGTTCGGTATCGCGTTTGCCTACATGGGAGCCCGGGTGGTCTATCGGCTGGGCCGGGAGGTGGCGGCGGCACGCGAGCTGGGCAGCTATCGTCTGGAAAAGCGTCTGGGCCAGGGCGGCATGGGCGAAGTCTGGCGAGCCCGCCACCGCATGTTGGCCCGCCCCGCGGCCATCAAGCTGATCCGGCCGAGCGGCACCGGAAACGGGCGGGCCGGAGTCTCAGCCGACCTGGTGCGGCGGTTCGAGCGGGAGGCCCAGGTCATTGCGCGGCTCCGGTCGCCCCATACCGTCGATCTCTTCGACTTCGGCGTGGCGGATAACGGTTCGTTCTACTATGTCATGGAGCTGCTCGAGGGACTCGATGGGGACAGCCTGGTCCGGCGCTTTGGATCGGTGCCGGCCGAGCGTGCGATTTATCTCCTGACGCAGGTCTGCCATTCACTCTCCGAAGCCGAGTCGTGTGGGCTGATTCATCGTGACATCAAGCCGGCCAACATCTTTCTCTGTCGTTACGGGGAGGACTGTGACTTCGTGAAGGTGCTGGACTTCGGGTTGGTCAAGGCGTTCGATGAGCCGAAGGAGGCGGGGCCGGCACTCACCCGGGAAAACATGGTCCACGGCACGCCGGCGTTTATCGCGCCCGAACAGGCACTCGGGCGAGCCGACGTCGATGGGCGGGTCGACATCTACGCCACCGGCTGCGTGGCCTATTGGCTGCTGACCGGCCAGCTCGTCTTCACGGCGGATACGCCTATGGGGCATCTCATGCACCACATCCATACGCCGCCGCGGCCGCCCTCCACCGTGGCGGAGCTATCGATCCCGCCGGCGCTGGACGCACTGATCCTCTCATGCCTGGCCAAGGATCCCGACCAGAGACCCCAATCGGCCAGAGAGCTGTCGCGCCGGCTGGCCGAGATCGAGTGTGGCGGGCAATGGGCCGCGGAGCGGGCCCGAGAGTGGTGGGACATGCATCAGCCGGAGCCGGCAAGATCGGGAGCGCCGGTCATGCGGGAGCTGGCTGGGCGCTGAGTTGATCTGGGCCGTTGCCGGGTAGTTGAAGCAGGAAGTGATGGTGTCACGTTCACGTCAACGGAGGAGCTATGTTCGGCCCCAAGGGTCCCTTCTGTCAGAGCTGTGGTATGCCGCTCAGCCGCGACCCGCTCGGCGGCGGCACCAACACCGATGGCTCGCGGTCCATGGAATATTGCAGCCACTGCTACCTCAGCGGCCGGTTTACCGAGCCGAACCTCTCGTTGGAGGAGATGATGACGAAGGTGGAAGGCAAGCTGAGAGAGATGCATATTCCGGGCTTCCTGGCCCGGCGATTCACCCGCAACATCCCCAACCTCAACCGCTGGCAACGATCTCCAGCCGGGCAGGCCGGCTAACGAAAGGTCCCTGGGCTGACCTGATAGATCACGTGATAGGTGCCCACTTCATCCTCCGGGGCCCAAAATCCGAGCTGTTCGGTCCAGCGGGTGGTCTGCAAACGGCGCCCGCCCAGTAACAGGAAGCCGGCCGCCCGCGTGGTTACCACGCCAAGGGCTCGAAGATCCGACAGGCCACGAAAAACCTGGTTGCTCCGCTGGGCAACTATGCGGCGTGCAGCCAACGGCCCAATGCCGGGAACCCGAACCAACTCTTCGTAAGATGCGGTGCGCACTTCGGCCGGGAAAAATTCGGGATGTGCCAGCGCCCACGCCGTCTTGGGATCCTGGGCGAGTGGCAGATTTCCATTGGCCTCGAACACAACCTCCTCCGGCGTGAATCCATAGTCGCCTAACAGGTACGCCGCCTGATATAGCCGGTGCTCGCGGAGGGCGGGAGCGGCCGGGACTCCTTCCATCGGGGTGTTGCTGATCGGGCGAAAGGCGCTGAAGTGCGGGTGGTGTACCCCGCCACCCGCTCTGAGTTGAGTGATGGTGCCGAGGAGGGAGCGATCGGTGTCAGGTGTGGCGCCGACTACGAACTGCATGGTCATGCCGGACGCGCCGCCCGGATGAAGCGGATCTCGGGGCCTGCCGTGGTCCTGCGCTTCCCTCTCCAGTACTACCAGTTTCCGCACCCGCTCGAAGTCGTGCAGCGTGGTGGAGAAGCTCTTCTCCGGTGCGATCTGCGCCAGGCTCTTCCCGCATGGCGCCTCGAAGTTGAGCGAGATCCGGCTGGCCAGCTGGGTGAGCCGGTCGATCTGGGCCGTCTCACCCCCGGCAACCAGCTTCACATGGATGTAGCCGCCGAATCGGTGCCGCTCCCGAAGAAGCTCCAGTACCTGAATGAGGTCGTCCATGACCTTGACCGGACGGCCAGGGATTCCGGTGGTGATGAAAAGACCTTGGCACCATCCCCGTGCGTGCGCCTCCAGAAAGATGCGCACCAGCTCCTCCGGCTTGAGGAGGGTCCGCTGCATGGGACGGTCTTGGCGCATGGGGCAGTAATGGCAATTGTAGCTGCAGGCGTTGGTCATGAGGATACGGAGAAGCGACATCCGCATGCCGGGCGCGGGACGGAGATTTCGGATGTTGAGTGGGCGCAGTGCGCCGACGTCCTTCGTATGCTGGAGCCGGGGGGGAAGCCCTTCGCGGTCGTCCGTGGCGAGAGACATCAGCAGATCCAGCTTTCGTTCCAGATTCATTTCTCGCACGGCCGCTCCGGATGAAATCCCGTCCCACTGTACCCGAATAAATACCGAAAGTCAAGCGCCCTGTTCGGGCCCCGATGCGTTCCGTAGCTTTCGGATCACTTCTTCCTATCCCGCGTGAGACAGCCGATGACAGCCGTAGCTCCTCCGCTTCGCTCCACCAAGTATCCCCCGATCCGGAATTTCATCGGCGGCCGGTTCACTACTGATGCTCTTCGCGCCCTCGATGTGCTCAACCCCAGCGATGGAACCTTGCTCTCTCGGGTACCGTTGTCGTCGGCCGCGGAGGTCGACGGCGCCGTAGCCGCCGCGCGAGAGGCCTTCCCCGGTTGGTCGGCCACGCCGATCAAGGAACGGGTGCAGGTCTTCTTCCGTTATCGATCGCTGCTCGAGCACCACTTCGAGGAGCTGGCCGCGCTGATTACGGAGGAGCACGGGAAGACCGGGCCGGAGGCCGAGGCCGAGGTAGTGAAGGCGATCGAGCTCTCGGAGTTCGCCTGCTCCTTGCCGCAGATCATGGCCGGTGAGGTGCTCGAAGTAAGCCGGGGCGTCGAGTGCCGGGTCGACCGCCACCCGGTCGGCGTGGTGGCTTCCATCGTTCCGTTCAACTTCCCCAGCATGGTGCCGCATTGGACCATCCCCAACGCCATCGCGCTGGGAAACTGCATGATCCTCAAGCCTTCCGAGCTGGTGCCGCTGAGCGCCGGCCGGATCGCGGAGCTTCTGGCGGAAGCGGGTCTGCCTGCGGGAGTTTTCAACGTGGTGCACGGAAGTCAGGAGGCGGTGGAAGCCATCTGCGACCATCCCGAGATCGTGGCGGTGAGCTTCGTCGGTTCCACCCGGGTGGCCAAGCTGGTGTACCGTCGTGCCACCGGCAACCTCAAACGAGCGCTCGCACTCGGTGGTGCCAAGAACCATCTGTTGGTCCTTCCCGATGCCGATCCCGAGCTGACCTCGACCAACGTGGTGGCTTCCATGTCCGGGTGTGCCGGGCAGCGTTGCATGGCAGGATCGGTAATGCTGGCGGTGGCGGGAACCGACCACATCGTGCGGCGTATGGTGGAGCAGGCCCGCACGGTGATACCCGGTAAGAATCTCGGGCCGGTCATATCTCGAGAGGCCAAGGAGCGGATCGAGCGCTACATCGCGGAGGCAGTGGCCGCCGGCGCAACGCTGGTGCTCGATGGTCGCGGCGTGACGGTGGCGGGCAGGGAAGCCGGGTCCTGGATCGGGCCCACCATTCTGGACCACGTGCGTCCGGATATGAGGATCGCTCAGGAGGAGGTGTTTGGCCCGGTACTGGCGATCGTCCGCACGGCCGATGTCGACCAGGCTCTGGCCATCGAGAACGCCTCCGCCTACGGCAACGCCGCGTCGGTGTTCACCGAAAACGGCGGGCTGGCCCGTTACGTCACCGAGCGTACCGGTGCCGGCATGGTAGGCGTGAACGTCGGTATGCCGGTGCCCCGGGAGCCGTTCTCGTTTGGCGGCTGGAACGAGTCCAAGTTCGGCGCCGGCGACATAACCGGCCGCGGCTCGATCGAGTTCTGGACCCGGGCCAGAAAGACCACCACGAAGTGGAGCGAGGCGTGACCGAGGTGATGCGGCCGCCGCGCCCGATGCCGCCGTTCGACTATCGGCCGCATCCTTACGCCGGCCCCCCGCGCGATGAGGTCCTTGCCCTGCGGCAGCGCTACGTCAATCCGGCGCTCTTTACGTTGTACCGGGATCCGCTGATGATCGTCGAGGGGAAGATGCAGTATCTCTTCGACGAGACCGGCCGGCGCTATCTGGATCTGTTCGGCGGCATCGTGACGGTCTCCTGCGGACACTGTCATCCCAAGGTCATGCGGCGAGTGCAGGAACAGATCGGCATCCTTCAGCACGCCACCACGATCTACCTGCATCCCAATCTGCCGCTGCTGGCCCAGAAGCTTGCCGCCAAGATGCCCGCCGGCCTCGATGTCACCTATTTCGTCAACAGCGGCAGCGAGGCCAATGACCTGGCGGTCAGCATGGCCCGCCTCTTTACCGGCCACACCGACGTGATCGCCTTACGGAATGGGTATCACGGC
>JBJMPK010000053.1:0-4650 GCA_045803245.1 Gemmatimonadales bacterium | reverse complement strand
CGAGATCCAATGGGACTACGTGCCCAGCGAGTTCGCCGCGTATTTGGGAGAGCTCCGGCAGATCCGGAAGTACCGGCCCTACTTCAACCACAAGGCCAATCACACCCGGCGCTCGGTCATGATCAAAGTCGCGGGCGGCCCGGCTCCACGGGTGTATGGGGGCGCGAGCCTCGCGCGGGGAGACGTGCGCTGCTACGGTCCGTTCCACTCCAACGCGCGTATGCTCGAGGCGGTGCGCACCCTGAACGACCTGCTCGGCCTGCGCGACTGCCCTACCACGATGCCGGTGGTGTTCGCCGGCCAGGGCGATCTGTTCGAGACGCCGCGACAGGCCGGCTGCATGCGGCACGAATTCGGGTTCTGTAGCGGGCCCTGCGCCGGACTGGTCGCCGAGCGGGAGTACCGCCGGCGGGTGGAAACCGCGATAGCGTTTCTGGAGGGGCGGACGATCCAGCCGATCGACCAGGTCGTATCCGCGATGCAGGAGGCGGCAGCGCGGGCGGAGTTCGAGCTGGCGGCACGGTGGCGGGAGAAGTTCGAGCAGCTGGAGTGGTTGTTGGCCTCCACCAGCCGGGCCCGTAGCGCCATCGATCTGCTCACCTTTGTCTATCGAGACCCCGGGGACTTAGGTGATGACCGGGTCTACATCCTTAAACGAGGCGTGGTTCAGGCCTCGTTTCCCTATCCGGCCACTCCGATCGAGCACGAAGCGTTTCGGGCGGTGGTGGCGGATGAGGTCCGACGCCCTGATGCTCCCGCGGGTCCGCTGCCGCTCGATTCAATCGATGAAGTATTGCTGATGATGGCCTGGTTCCGGGCCCATCCGGATGCGCTCCGGCGGACGACCAAGTACGAGCAGTGGATGTGAGGTAAGCGGGGCAGCGGGGCAGCGGGAAATGTGACGCTGGTGGATGCTGACGCCGTGGTGGCGAATGCTGACACGCAGGTGGTGGATACTGACGCGTTGGTGGAAGACCCTGCCAAGAGTCTGGCGAGCCCTGACGACGGTCTGCGGGATGCTCAAGGAGGTCGGTCTGGACCGGTTGCAACAGGAACAGCACGGATTTGTGGGGAGGAGTGCCTTTGAATCTATCTGAGAGGCCTGGCTCCACGCGGCGCCACAGGATTTTCGTGTTGTACGTGGTTGCCATGCTTCTGGCGTTTCTGCTGCCCACTCCGGCGATGCCTCTGGCCGAGACACGACACCTCGACAAGGTGGTGCACTTCGGGATTTTCCTGGGGTTTGCCCTGCTCTTCTACGGGGACCGGCACTGGAAACCGTGGTGGACCTTCCTGATCTCGACGGCATTCGCGGGAGGAATCGAGCTGGTGCAGTCGACCCTGCCGTACCGCCAGGGCGACTGGTGGGATTTAGCGGCTGGTGCGGCGGGAGCCGGCTTGGGAACGGTGCTCGTGCTCCTCTTCGAGCGAAAGACCCCTTAGACCTCCCGACGCATATTTGTGCTGATGACACGCTGGTACCTGGGAGCGGGGCAGCGGGACCGCGAGAATTCAGCCTATCTCACCGGAATCCACATCGCAGGCGTCTCCTCCACCGTCCTCGCGGGCGCCTTTCCTAACGGTAACGGCCAGGAAAACCAGCCGCTGGGCGAGTCGCCGTAGATCCGGAATGCAATCCGGGCGAGCCGGCCCTTCTCGCCGGCAAACCAGGCGGGATCCAGTCGCACCAGAATGCTCCAACCGCGCGGGCCGCTCGTGGCACTCACCTCCCATCCGCCCCCCGAACGATCGGCGCCGAGCCGCCAGTCGGGATCGCCGCGGGGCGGCTGCCAGCGTCCGTCCTGACCCCGAAACACCACGCTGCTGTCGAGTACCCGCCGGAAGTAGAGCTGGAAATCATCGTGTTGCGGGTGGGGTGCACCGTCTCCCCGGGTATCCAGGCTCAAGACGAAATCATCTCCCCAGTAGGGCGTCGTGTCGGGGATACCGGCGGCGATGAAGATGGTATCGGATGCGCGAAGCAGCCAGATCGGAGCGGACCCTTGGCGGGTGATGATCCGAACCTGAGGCGCGCCATACCGGGCACTGTCGACCGGTACTCCTGGGACCGGTGGGCGATTCACCGTCCGAATGACCAGGGTATCGCTGGATGCGATCTGGAGCGCCGCCATCAGGAGCAGCAGCACGCCTACTCCGAATCCAAGTCTAGAAGCGGGAGCAGTCTTCCCCGAGGTGGTATGCCCGCCTCGAGCTCGAGGATGCCCACGGAAGGCGGGAGCTTGAATCGGCGGGCTCCCGCGCCACCCGGATTCATGACCGTAACCACCTCATCCACGATGGTGAGCAGGGGCCGGTGAGTATGGCCGTAGATGATGATCTGGGCCTGGGGAAAGGCGGCGTTGAGTTGCTCCGGCGTGGGCGATCCGAACTGATCCCCGTGCGTGACGACGATGTCGAAGCCGTCGAGCTCGACCATCGCGACCTGGGGTACCCGGCTCCTTACATCGAAGTCATCGGTGTTGCCGTACACCGCGGTGACTGGGGCGAGCGTTCTGAGCTCGTCCAGCAGCTCCATCGAGCCGATGTCGCCGGCGTGGAGGATGTGGTCGACTTCAGCAAAGGCCTGGAAGACTTCGGGACGCAGTAGCCCGTGGGTGTCCGCGATGACCCCCAGGCGCATTAGAAGACCGCCGCAACGCTGGCGCTCGAGGCGACTCGGGGAACTTGGCCCACCAGAGCCGAGAAGGCAGCAAGGAGCTCGCTCGCCTCGAACGCACAGTGTCCATATCGATCGACCAGCTGTTGCGTCAGTCTCAGTTCCGCGATCGGGACCTTGGCCGCATAGAGGTACTCCTGTTCCACCGGCACGATCGGGTCGCCGGTGGTGTGCAGCGTTACCAGGGGAGCCGGGAGGACCCCTGTGGTCTCGAACTCCGCGATCCGGGCGATGGCGGCAGGGTCGGCGCTGAAGCGCGCGACTCCGGCGTTCAATGCCGCGTCGTCGGACGAGCCGGCGTATGCCCGGCCGGCGTTGTCGAACGGCTGGCCGCCCAACCGCGCCTGGGCATCGGCACTACCGATGACGTTGTACCACAGCACCCCCACGGCCGTCTCCGCAATCGCCGGCAGATTGTCGCCCGAGACCGGTGCTCCGGTAATGCTGATCAGCTCATGCGCCGCCGAAGGATGCGTCACCAGCGCCAGGACGACGGCGGGGACATAGCGGTCCTCCCAATGCGCGGTCACCGAGTCGGGCACAGCGACGGGGCTTCCGGGGATCACGCCGGGGAACAGGTAATCGAAGACCACGCGGAAATCATCGAAGTAGTCGAGCTGGCCGCGGAAGCTGCCCACCGGACCGCAGGCGGCCAACGCTCCGTCGAAGACGTCCCCATGACGCTCGAGTGCCAGGGTAGCGACGAGCCCGCCCTCCGACACTCCCGCCACCAGAGTGCGAACCGGGTCGGGCCGGTAGCGGGTTCGGATCGTGGCTTCCAGCTCGGTGAGGTCCTCCACGGCCTCGGGCACCACCAGGCCGTTCGCGCGGTAGCTGGTGGTGGCGTAGGCATAACCCAAACCGGTGACGGTGCTCGAAATGCTCCGTCCCGCGATGATATCGTCCGGCAGCGCCAGGGGATTTCCGGGGGCGACGTAGCCGTGGGCGTACAGCACCACGTCTCCATTCCAGCTGGTAGGAAAGCAGATTCGGAAGAGTGCCCCATGCGGCAGCGTCCCGTCACTGCAACCCGCCGACGGCGCCTGGCCCACGTCTGGAGGCTGAGGGCCGGATAAGTCGTTGCTACCGTCACCACAGGCAATCGCCCCGAAGCACACAGAAGCGAGAACGGCGCCCGAACCGAGGCGCCGGAGGCTTGGCTGATTCGAGATCACGTCTTGTCGCCCTTCCATCGTTTCGAAAGCTCGTGCTCGATTTCCAATTGGTCCAGGATGCGCTGGACCACGAAATCTACCAGCTCACTCACCTTGGTGGGGCGATGATAGAATCCCGGTGCGGCAGGGACCACCACCGCACCGGCCTCGGTGACAGCCACCAGATTGCGCAGGTGCACCAGCGACAGCGGTGTTTCCCGCGG
The DNA here is from genome assembly GCA_045803245.1 of Gemmatimonadales bacterium. Classification (GTDB taxonomy): domain Bacteria; phylum Gemmatimonadota; class Gemmatimonadetes; order Gemmatimonadales; family GWC2-71-9; genus CAVVWJ01. The sequence continues at coordinate 595 of JBJMPK010000053.1, read as the reverse complement.
CACCAGGATCAACTTGCGCCGCTCCTTGAGGGTCACGTCCGCGGCCCGCTCGACCAGCGAGCGGCTGGTGCCCATCGCAATGGCGGCGACCGTCCCCATGGAGCAGGGACAGATCACCATACCGCTGGTGCGTTGCGAGCCGGAGGCCGGCAGGGACCCCCGATCCTCGTCGGGAAAGACGGTGACCGTAGACCAGTCTCCACCAGTCGCCTCGCGCAGGCCCTCGGCCGACTTGATACCGCACTCGTCACGGAGCAGGCGGGCTCCATGCTCGGACGTGATCAGCCACACCGGGACCCGTTGGCGCGCGAGCACTTCCAGCAGCCGGACCCCGTACGGTGCCCCCGATGCCCCGGTGAGTGCAAGGACAATGGGATGCCGGCTCATCGACCGCGCCGTCCGGGAGTCGGAGTATGGTGTGGGTGTTTAAAGGGCGGCGAGGGCGGCGAGGGCGGCGAAGACGGCGAGGGCCAACGAGGACCTTGTCTCTTCCCTGCTGCTTTTTCAGCTGGTCCCCTCCTGTCCTCCTGAGCCCGTTTCTTCATAGCGTCCTCCCCCGGCACCAGACCATGTTTCGCTGCCCCGCTGCCCCGCT
>JBJMPK010000052.1:0-11940 GCA_045803245.1 Gemmatimonadales bacterium | reverse complement strand
TTCCGGGCCTGGCGGACGGCTTGCACCCCTCGTAACCTCAGCATCCAAGGTTTCCAACAATCGAAGGAGATCTTCCAGGTTGACCCTACAACTTGATTAGGGTGGTCTGGACTGCCATGACCCTGTAGGCTCCTGAGGCTGCCAGCTATGAGCGAAAGTGTCATCGTGGCTTTAGTCGCCCTTCTCGGAACCATCTCAGGTGCACTGGTTTCCGCTTTTTCTACGATCCGCGCTGCGCAGGTAGAAGCTGGCCGTCAGCCTGGACAAAGCGGTGAAGAGCAAGCACGGCTGCAAGCTGTGTTTGCCTCCAGCCGTGGTCGGGCGCTGCGACGAGCTGGGGGATTAGCCCTGATCATCGGATTGGCTGGAGGCTTTTTGGCAAATGGTCTCTTATCGCGCATTAAGGAGGGGGTGAGCCGGCAAATCCTAGGGGATTTCTCGGCGCTGAAACAAGTCAAAGCGATTACGATTTCGAATTTCTCGGATGCCCGCAATGTTCATCCGTGGGTGGCGGCTAAAGGAACTGACGCAACCATGTTGTTGGACAACAAAGTGGCGGGTAAGGGTGATGACGGAGCTCTTCGAGTCACCCCTGCGTTGCCACTGGAGCCCGAGGGCCCAGTTACAGGCGTACGGCTCGAGAAAGGTGATCTGCCCGCGAGTCCAATTGGGATAATCGTGGTTTGGGTCTACGTTGATAAGGACGAGACGGCAGACGCGGCTGATTTGAGGGCGACACTGAGAGCGGGTGCCGAAAACCAGCAAGGCGCCTTTATTAGCACCATCGGAACGGAAGCCCGTCTTGCGCCAGGAGCGTGGACGCCGGTCATCTGGACCCGTGCCGGTGCTGTATTCTTCTGGGACAAAGGACAACCTCGTGTAGCTGCAAAGGAGAAGTGTGCTTTTAGAGAGAATGGTGAGCGCTTCACATCAGTAGAGTTAGTGTTTTCAGCTAATCGTCGTCCATATAACGGATCACTTTACGTTGATGATGCGCGCTTTTACAGTCTGCAATAATGGCCTCGGATAGAGTAGCAGCCGACCATCTGCTCTCTTTGGACCTTCCATCCGCGGCAAGATTCGGCAGCATACTTCTTTCTGAGGACACCGTCCACCAGAGCGATTCCCTGGGCGTGTCGCATATTGGCCCCTAACTGTCGCATTCCGGCCCTGGCGGGCGCCTCGCCTGGCTCGTAAGCTCTGAATCCACGGTCCCAAAATCCAAGCGATCTGCCGGACCCGCCTCTTCGATCACGATCAGGCGGCGCAGGTATTTGAGGAGATCGTAGAGCATGCCCGCTGCTTCACCAGGGCTCGATCTGACGGCTCGCACCCGGACGGTGATGTCCCGTTGGGTGGCTGCGACAGCCTGCGGGTTTCTCCTGGGATATGTGCTATCCCGTGCGACGCTCAACTTCGGCCTGAGCGCTCTGACACCCTTCGGGGCGGCACCGCGTTGGGGACTCACCGGACTGGCAACCGCGGCCTTACAAATCCGAGTGTTGGGACCTTTACTCCCGCGCGGGGCCACTTGGCTGGTGGCCAGCACCGTGGGGTTCCTGCTCGCGAGCCTTCCGGCCGAGATCCCGAGTCCCGACCCCAACAGCTTCTTATTCACCTGGGCCATCGGCGGAGCGCTGATCGGCACCAGTCAGTGGCTGGTGTTGCGGCGGCTTCCCCGCCCTCCCCGCTGGTGGCCGCTGGCGACCCTGGTCGGATTCGGCCTCGGCGGCCTGATCTACCGCCGGGGGTTTGAGCTGTTTCCCGAAAACCTCGATTACCCGCATTACCAGCTCGCCAGGGCCATCCTCTGGACCGGCGCCGGTATCATCGTGGCCTGCGCGACCGGCGTGGCCCTATGGCGAGGGAGCCGAGCATGACGGCGCCTTCCGCCCATGGCATCGGGGAGGAGGACCGCATGCTCCGGGAGCTGCTGAGGACCGATCCGGTCGCGTCCCTGCTGCTCGCCAAATGGCGGCTGCCTTACCCGGTCATCGCGGCGATCTGCCTGGCCCTTCTCGTCCTCCTGCTCATTGTGTTGCCGCTCCGCTGGTTCCGGGTACCGTACCAGCGTCCGGAGATGTTCTTCAATACGTTGAGCGGCGTGATGATGATCGTGGCCTGGCTGGTTTTTCTCCCGGTGGTCTGGGGGTTCTACGCCTGGCAACCGCCGGCCATCGTGCGACTGCACACCCGCCTGCGGGAATGTCTCGGAGCGGCGGGTGCTAAGGCCGAGGTTAAGCTCTCGCCCTGGTACAGTCATCCGGCTTGGCCCATCGCGGGCGCGCTTCTCGGTCTTTGGGAGTTCCGCCGTTTCATGAGTCCGGAGCATGAATTCACCAACGCCGGGCCCTGGGTCTTCCACTCGAACTGGGCTATTCGCGCTGGGTTCGTCTTGTTGGCCAGCATGACCTATTACATGATCGTCATGCTATTTGTGCGGCAGTTCATCACGACCATCAGCGTCAACCGGATCTTCAACCGAGTGGTGGTGCCGGTCCGCTTCCTTCACCCGGACGAATGTGGCGGTTTCCGTTTTTTGGGCGAGCACGCGCTCGGCATTGCGCCCCTCATCGCCGCCGCGGGTCTCAACCTGTCGCTGGTCTTCGTGCGACTCATCAATGGCGGCCCGCTGGGAAGCGACACGACTATCTATACCCTCCCCGCGCTCACGCTGATCTACCTGGGGGGATCGATCCTGTTCTTCACCGCGCCGCTCTGGAGCGCCCACATGGAGATGGTACGGGCCCGCGATGCCTGGCTGGACGACATAGCTCGGGGGTTCGAGCAGCAGCAGGCGGTGGTGCAGGAGCAGATGCGGAACGGCAACCCGGACGCTGAATCGGTCGCCAAGCTCGAGACGGCCAAGAAGGCTTGGGAGATCGGCCGCAGCCTTCCGACCTGGCCCCTCCACGGGAGGAGTACGCGCCGCTTCACCACCGCGGTGCTTTCGCCATTGCTACCCATCGGAATGGCGGTGCTGGGCAAGTGGTTGGGGTTGAAATGAGAGTGACCGCTGTTGGACTGATGTTCATCACGATCGCCGACCTCGCGGCGTGCAGCGGTGGCCGTAGCATCAAGCCGGCTGCTGGACCCGAGAATCGCGCCGCAAGCCCGTTGCCGGCCCACCCTCTCGGCGAACAAAGCCCCGCCCTCCTCGCGGCGTGGCGGCGTACTGACGCCCAATGGGCCGATTGGACCGATCCTTCCACCCAGCACGTCCGCTTCATAGCCGTGCCCGCTAAAGACAACGGCAAGATCCGGCTCGAAGTTCTCGATTGGGGTGGTCAGGGGCCGGCCGTGGTACTCCTGGCCGGCCTGAGCGAGTCCGGGCGCATCTACAACGACCTCGCTCCCCGTCTCACCGATCGATTCCGCGTCATCGCCCTCACCCGGCGGGGACACGGTGCGTCATCCCACGCGGATTCGTCGACCTACGTACTGGATACCCTGGTGGCGGACATCCATGCCGTCATGGACAGTCTACAGCTGAAGACGGCATCGCTTATCGGCCACTCCATCGCCGGGGCTGAGATCACCCGCTTTGCCGCACGCTGGCCGGACCGCGTCGACAAGCTCGTCTATCTCGACGCCTCCCACGACTTTGCCGGGGTCGACAGCATCTTGAGCGCGAACCCCGCCTGGCCCCCGGACTTTACACCACCGCAAGGCACCGCGAGAGATACGCTCGATGCCCTCCGCGAACGGTGGAAGCGGTACCGGTTCGGCTACTGGTCCGACGGAATCGAGTCCGGCATCCTCCGATCGCCCGATGCCGACCCCGCAGCCCTCAGCGTTCTGTTGCAAGACGCGACCCTCCACCCGAAAGAGTATCGCAGCGTGCAGGCACCGGCCCTGGCGTTGACCCCGCGATACACGATGCAGACCTGGTTTTTCTACCTTGACCCGAGGGCAGACAGCGTGAAGTGGAGAGGGGCCGAACATTGGCTCACGATGGTGCTCGGGCCTTGGCAGGCTGCCGGCCGGGCCCGCTTTCGCCGGGAGATGCGCCACAGCCAGACCGTCGAATTCGAGGGCGATCATCACCTGTTCAACTCGCAGCCGGACCGGACCGCCCACGAAATTCGGACCTTTTTGCTGACACCCCCGGCTCCCTGAGCCGGCTATGTTACATCACCTACGTTCCGGGTGGTGTCCATGTCGAAATCCGATCGCCTCTCCCACATCGTTCAGGTCTATCTCGCCGGCGAGCTCGAGCTGGATACGGCCGTCGCCGAGGTCACCCACGTTTACGTGGAACGCGGCTGGCGCTTCGTCCTGGTGGAAGCCGACTGCCGGCCGCTGTATCGGGAGCGGATGCGGGTCCTGGCGGCGCGGGTTCAAGCGCAAGTAGTACCGAGTTAGCTCCTCTGAATTCCACCAGGCGCCTGGCTGGTTATCGGCCGACCAAGGCCGAGCTCGCCGCGGCGGTCAACCGGCGGGTGCCCGATCTGATCGCGCCCGATCTCCGGGTTCTCTTCTGCGGCATCAACCCCGGACTCTACTCCGCAGCCACCGGCCACCATTTTGCCCGGCCGGGCAACCGCTTCTGGCCGGCGCTCCACGCCGCCGGCTTCAGCGACCGGCTGCTGCGGCCCTGGGAGGAGCGGCTCTTGCTGAGCGAGGGGATCGGAATCACCAACCTGGTCTCCCGCGCGACCGTCGCGGCCGCCGAGCTCACCGGGGACGAGCTGCGGGCCGGACGCCAAACGCTTGCGCGGAAGGTGCGTCGTTTTCGGCCCGCTTGCCTGGCGGTGGTCGGCATCGGCGCCTACCGTCTGGCGTTCGACCGCCCCCGCGCGAGCCTTGGCCTCCAGCAGGAGAGGTTGGAGACCGCCGCCCTTTGGGTCTTGCCCAATCCCAGCGGACTCAACGCCAATCACCAGCTCCCCGATCTGGCGAAGATTTTTCGGGAGCTCCGGGAGTCCCTTGGTTGATGGGCGCGACCATATCAAAACAGGCTGCTATTGAAGCGCTTTTCACCACGAAGGCACGAAGACCACGAAGAACACGAAGATCATTCGATATCGCCTAGGTAATTGCTGGTCAACAGCACACCACCCAAGTTCGAGGGCTCACAGTAAACCTTGCCGCTTCGTGTTCTTCGTGGTCTTCGTGCCTTCGTGGTGAAAAGCGCGCGGAGTTTCATTTTCGTTTCGCCAGGCGGCGCCCACGCCCCCACGCCAGCCAGACTAGATTCCGACAACAGTTCTAAGGAGGTAGAGTGCCGAAGGAAGCTTCATCGCGTAACGCCGGCACCGCCACGGGCGTGGTGGACCGGAAAGCGCTCATCGGACTGCTCAACGAAGACCTGGCCCGGGAATACCAGGCCATCATCGCCTACGTGGTGTACTCGCAGGTGCTCAAGGGCGCGGCGTTCATGAACATCGCCACCGAGCTCGAGGCCCACGCTAAACAGGAGCTGGATCACGCCCTCATCATCGCCAAACAGATCGACTACCTCGGCGGCACCCCGGTGGTGACACCCAAACCGGTAAGGCTATCCAACAAGCCGGAAGACTTGCTCCGCTTCGATCTGGAGAATGAGACAGAGACCATCCGGCAGTACCGCACCCGGGTGCGGCAGTGCGAGGCGCTGGGGGAGTACGCGATGGCGGAGCACATCCGCGAGATTCTTATGGCGGAGCAGGATCATCAGATCGATCTCGCGACCGCGCTGGGGGAGGACCCACCCGACATGACCGGTTGAGGTAGCTCAGCCAGGAGTCGCTGTGCCGTTCAAGAGCCAAGCCCAGCGGCGCAAGTTCGCCGAGCTGCTGGTTAAAGGCGAGATCTCGCCCGAGACGTTCGAGGAGTGGAATAGGGAGACCGGGAGCGCCAAGCTCCCTGAACACGTGAGGCCGCCATCCAAGAAACGAAAGAAAGCCCGCAAGCCGGCCGGCAAAGCGAAGAAGAAGGCGGCGCGGTCGAAGTGACCGCACCACCTCCCACGTTCGTCCGCGTCTGGCAGTTTCGGGTTCCCTCGGAGAAGGCCGAGGAGTTCCGGGCCTTCTACGGGCCCGAGGGAGACTGGGCCACGCTCTTTCGGCGCGAGGTCGGCTTCGTCGGCACCGAGCTGCTCCACTCGGCGACCCATCCCAACGTCTTCCTCACCATCGACCGCTGGGTCAGCCCGGAGGCGTGGGCCGCCTTTCTTCGGGCGTGGGGGGAAGACTACGCCGCGCTGGACCGCCGCTGTGCGAGTATGACCGTCTCCGAAGGAGAGATCGGCAACTTTCAGATCACCTGAGCAGCGGCTATCGCACCTTCCATCATTGCCTGCTGGCGACAACGGGTGGTTCGGCCAACCCCATCACCGCCCCGGCCAGTGCCCGCACCTTCGAAGCATCTCCCGCCATTGCCACGTCCGATTCCAACCGTGAGACCAACCGGCTCAACGTCTCTTGTCGCTTCGTTCCCGACGCCTTCTCGGCTATCGCCAGCTCTTCCCGGGCCGCGGCGATCTTCCCGGCCTCGAGCCCCTTCGAGCGCTCCAGCTGATCCAGATACGCCCGCGCCAGCGAGTACGTCTTGGGCCAGACCAGCTTGGGCTGACTCTGGGCATTCAGGTAATCCAGGTGCACGGACTTCGCCGCGTCGATCTCGTTCTGGGAGATGAACCCGCTGGGCTTGAGCTCGAAGATGTCGAGTCCGCGGGTGATCTCGGAGCCGACGATCACGCCGTTGTACCAGTAGGCGGACCAGTATCCTCCCAGCTCCAGCTTGGTCGCGTCCAGCGGGCCCCGGTCGAAGTAGGCGATCTCCTTCGGGTGCTTGGGATCGGTCCAGTCGAAGACCGAGAGCCCACCCTGATACCAGGCCTGCACCATGACGTCGCGACCGGGGATAGGGATCAGTGACCCGTTGTGGGCCACGCAGTTCTCCTCCGGCGTCTGCGCCACCGGAAGCTTGTAGTAGCCCTGGAACTGCATCTGCCGGTTCTGCAGGGTGAAGATGGCGTCGGCGCCCCACTCCTTCGGGTCGGTCTTCCGGCACTTGGGCTGCACTCCCCCACCCCATTCATCGGAAAACAGGAGCTTGGTGCCCGCGTTGTTGAAGGTCGCCGAGTGCCAGTAGGAAAAGTTGGAGTCGGCGGCGGCGGCGAGCCGCACCGGATGGGCCGGGTCCTTGATGTCGAGCAGCAGCCCGTAGCCGGCGCAGGCGCCACCGGCCAGGCCGATCGCCGGGTACACGGTGATGTCGTGGCACTGGGTCGGGCCGGCAGTGGAATCCGGTCTCTGGGACCGCTCTGCCTTGACCTCGCCCTCGATGATACCGGGCAACGCAGCCTTCAGCGCCGCGCTGTCGGCCGCGGTCGGCGCGCCGGTCCCATGCCGGGCCTTCACCATGCTGTCCAGCAGCTCCGCCGCCCACATCGGATGGACGACTTCTTCTTTCCCTTCGAACACGCCGATGAATCCTCCATGGGCTTTCGCGTCGGCCAGCGCCTGCACCTTGGCGATGCTGTCTTCCGGCGTGTCAGGATGGGTCTTCGGGGCCACCAGGTTGTTGAAGATCCGGGGCGAGCTCACGATGGCGGCCTGGTCGGGATGGGCCAGCGGCACCTTGATGACTTCGATGCGGAAGAGCGCGGAGTTGGGGTCGTTGGGGGCCATCACGCAGCCGGCCAGCTCGTTGGGTGACCGCACCGGGGCCTGGCCCGAGATGTAGACGTAGACGTTGCCCCGGTCCTTGGGATCGACCAGCAACGTGTGGGTATGCGAGCCGCGGCAGGTCTGCACGTTGCCCACGTTTTTCGGATGGGCGATGTCGCTGATATCGTAGATCCGGATGCCCCGCAGCCGCTCCGCACTGACCGTGTCCTCGACCCCCTCGACCCCGCAGTCGAGCCGGGCCGAGAGATTTTCGCCGGAGACGAAAAGCAGGTTCTTGTAGGTCGAGACATCGCTCTGCGACCCGGGACAGACGTAGGCGGTTTCCAGCCGCGGCCGGGCCGGCCTACTGATGTCCCACACCTGATACCCGTGGAAGCTGCCCTGGATGGCGTAGGGTCCGGTAAAGGCCAGGTCGGAGTTGATGCCGTCCACGAACTTCTGCGACGGCGGCGTTTTCGAGAGCGCCCGTAGATTCCAGATCGCCTCCGCCGCATCCGTTGCCCCGGCGCGCAATGCGATCCGGGGATCGGGAGTGGGCGCCGCGGTGGACTTGCTCTCGGCCGGGTACGGCGCGCCACCGCGAGAAGAGGCCGAGTGGGCGCACGCGCCCAGCATTACGAGGCCGAGGGAGAGCGACAGGGAGACGAGCTTGGGGGACACCATGTGATTCCTCATAAGGTGAATATTGGAGCAGTCATCGCGAGCAGGCGCAGCCTGCGCGGCGATCCCGCGGGATTGCTTCGGCACTAGTGCCTCGCAATGACTCGTACCGGCTTACCGTCTTGCCAGACTCGGCGCCGTCGCCAATCCTCTCACTGCCCCGGCCAGCGACCACAGCTTCGCCGCATCCGCCGTCTTGCCCGCGTCAGCCTCCAACCGCGTTGCCAGGTCGTTCAACGTCTTCCGCCCCTCGGCCTCGGGGGCCTTCTCCGCCCGATCGAGCGCCGTACGGTAAGCGGCGAGCTGGCTCGGTTCCATCGCCTTCGCCCGCTCCAACTGATCCAGATACGCCCGGGCCAGCGAGTAGGTCTTGGGCCAGGTGAACTTGACTTGACCCTGGGTGTTGAAGTAGTCGAGGTGCACCGACTTGGCCGCGTCGATCTCATTCTGCGAGATGAACCCGCTGGGCTTGAGCTCGAAGACGTCGAGTCCGCGGGAGATCTCGGAGCCGACAATGACGCCGTTGTACCAGTAGGTCGACCAGTATCCCCCGCTTGCCATCTCGGTCGAATCCACGGGACCCCGATCGAAGAAGGCGATCTCCTTCGGGTGCTTGGCATCGGTCCAGTCGAAGACCGAGAGCCCGCCCTGATACCAGGCCTGCACCATGACGTCCCGGCCCGGGATCGGAATCAGCGAGCCGTTGTGGGCCACGCAGTTCTCTTCCTTGGTCTGCGGCGCCGGCAGTTTGTAATAGCTCTGGAACTGCATCTGCTTCCGCTGGGCGATGGTGAAGATGGCGTCGGCGCCCCACTCGCGTGGGTCGGTCTTGCGACACTTGGGCTGGCCGCCCCCGCCCCACTCGTCGGAGAAGAGGATCTTGTCACCCTGATTGTTGAAGGTGGCCGAATGCCAGTAGGAGAAGTTGGAGTCGGACACCGCCGCGAGCCGCACCGGATGGGCCGGATCCCGGATGTCGAGCAGGAGCCCGTAGCCCTCGCAGGCCCCGCCACCCAAGCCGATCGCCGGATAGACCGTGATGTCGTGACATTGGGTGGGACCGCTGCCGCTGTCCGGTTGGGTCCCGAGGAACGAGGCGATGATGGCGGGAAGCGCCTGGCGCAACGCCGCGCTGTCCGCCGCCGTCGGTGTCCCGCTGCCGCCCCGGGCCTGGACGATGCTGTCCAGCATCATCGAGGTCAAATGGGGGTGAATGATCTGTTCCCGGCCGTGAATGACTCCGGTGAACCCTCCATGGGCCTTCGCGTCGGCCAGCTCCTTCGCGTTCTCCACGCTGTCGGCCGGGGTCTGGCCATGGCGTCGCGGCGCCACCAGGTCGTTGAAGATGCGGGGCGAGCTCACGATCCTGGCCTGCTCCGGATGGGCCAGCGGTACCTTGATGACCTCGATGCGGAACCAGGCCGAGTTGGGATCCTTCGAGAGCATGCCGGTGGTGCAGCCGGGCAGCTCGCTGGCCGACCGGACCGGCGAGGAGCCCGACACGTAGATGTACACGTTCTCGGGATCCTTGGGATCGACCAGCAGCGTATGGGTGTGAGAGCCGCGGCAGGTCTGCACGTTGCCCACGCTCTTCGGATGGGCAATGTCGCGGATGTCGAAGATCCGGATGCCGCGCAACCGCTCCGTGCTCACGGTGTCCTGGACCCCCTCAGTGCCGCAGTCCAGCCGGGCCGAGAGATTTTCGCCGGAGACGAAGAGCAGATTCTTATAGGTGGAAACATCGCTCTGCGAGGCGGGACAGAGGTACGCGGTCTCGAGACGGGGCCGGCTCGGATTGGCGATGTCCCACACCTGGTAGCCGTTGTAGTTGCCCTGGATGGCATAGTGGCCGGTGAACGCCAGATCGGAGTTGGTCACGTCGACGAACTGCTCCGGCGGCGGCGTCTGCGAGAGCACCCGGAGGTTCCAGGCCGCCTCCCCGGCATCGCTCTTCCCCGCCCGGAGGCCTACCCGGGGGTCGGGGTTGGGCGCCCGGGTCGAGCTGTTGCTGGCGGGAGTGGGATTAGGGGATGACGATGAGGTGGAGTGGGCGCACGCAGCCAGGGACACGAGCCCGAGGGCGAGCGAGAGGGACGCGAGTTTGGCGGATGCCATGCGGGTTCCTTGTGGGGAGCTAGGAGCTAGGAGCTATTCCGTGAACCGAGAGGCGCCGGCGTCGGCACCCAATTGCGAAAGCGAAACGCTATTAGCCAATAGCCAATAGCGAATAGCCAGTTAGTCACGCATACGCAGCCGCACCCCCAACTGTTTCAGGGAGCACCTTTGGCAGACTGGAACCCATCGAGCATCCGCTGCATCCGGGCGATCTCGGTCGACTGATCGACGTTGACGTCGTTGGCGAACTTGAACACGGTCTCGTCCTGGGCGGCGCCGTTGGTGCCGAACAGCTCCTTCACCATGAAGACCGCACCCTTATGGTGCTGGATCATGTCGGTCAGGAACAGCCGGTCGAACTCCGGTCCCCGGGCCTGGTCCAGCTCCTTCATCTGAGCGTCGGTCAGCATGCCGGGCATCAGCATCACGTGGTCCATCCCATTCATTGGCATCTTCATCCCGGTGGGACGCGCCTCAGGCACCGGTTTTCCCCGGTCCCCAAGCCACCGTTGCATGGTGGCGATCTCGTCCTGCTGGCCGTTGATGATCCGGCCGGCCAGGACTTGTATCGCGGAACTGGCGCCGTGGCTGGGGGCCCAGCCGGCCATGATGAGAGCTTGGGCGTGGTGGCCGATCATGTGGGACATGAAGTCCACGTCGGCCAGGGTGTAGGGGTGGCGGATGCTATCGGCCCGCACTGAGGCCGCAATGGGGCCGGCGGCAGGCTGGGGCGCGGTCCGCACCTCTGCCCGGTGGGTGCTGTTGCATGCCCCCACGGCAAGGGACAATACCAAGCCCGCAACGCCGATGCTGCGCGACTGTGATCGACTCATTTCCATCCCTCGAAGGTAGTCAAATATAGATATGCCGCCTGGCGGACCCACGGTTTCACCCGCACCTTCTCCATCATACCCTCGATAACCTTAACAAGGAGCATCCCATGCTTCACGGTACCCGACCTGGTCTCGCGGCGCTCCTGGTCCTGGGCGTTGCCTGCCAGCCTCGCCCCAAAGAGACCGGAATGGCCGACACTGGATCGGCCACGGCTGCTCCGGCGGCCTTGTCCGACCAGGATAAGACGAGCATCCGCGCGGTCGACACCGAGTGGGCCCGGGCGGCCGTGGCCGGCAACGGCGATGCCATTGCAGCCTTGTACACGTCGGATGCGACGCTCCTTCCCCCGGGAGAGCCGATGGTCAAAGGGGCGGACGCGAAAAAATACTGGGTTGATTTTGGCAACGGCTACTCCGGACCGACTGAGCTCAATACCATGGCGGTAGAAGGTGATGGCGACATCGCCTACGCCATCGGCACCTATCGCATGGCGCTGACCCCGAAGAAACCCGGCGCCAAGCCGCTCCCAGTGGACGAGGGAAAGTACATCGAGGTATTGAAGCGCCAGCCGGACGGATCGTGGAAGATCATCGCCGACATCTGGAACCCGAACGCGGCTCCAGGAAAGTAATGCTGGTAAAGCAAGCGTTGAGGCGCGCGGGCGACTAACTTGCGGCACATGACCAAGCCGGATCGCCGACACTCACTGGGAGCG
>JBJMPK010000051.1:0-7190 GCA_045803245.1 Gemmatimonadales bacterium | reverse complement strand
TCTACGATATTCAAGGGAAGCGTCTAATCAGAGAGGGCGTGCTCGACATCCCCCACGCGCACACGGTGTCGGTCGATACCTCCACCCACCTCGTCTACCTGCCGCTGCAGAACGTGGCCGGCCGGCCCGTCTTAAGGATAATGAGCGCTGACCACCCACCCTAGTACTTCCGTAGTGGAAAACCCGATCACACACTCATGTCTGCCGCGATTCGCTCGCCGATGCGCAGGGCTAGTGCCGAAATGGTCAGCGAAGGGTTGACTCCAAGCGCCGACGGGATGAGCGCCGCATCCGCCACGTAGAGGCCGTCACTGCGCTTCCCCGGAACGCTTGCGTCGAAAACGCGGCCGTACTCATCCACGACGCCACAAGTGGCGTCCCTGCCGATTGGACAGCCACCGAGCGGATGTGAAATCGTCACCGATTTTGCCGCGAGCGCGTCGGCCGTACTGCTCAAGAAAGGGTTCTCGAAACCGCGTGCTCCATCCTCCGGTCGAAGGAACTGCTCCGCCAGGCCGCCAGGCCGCCGGTTCAGCGTCGCGTCGATATCCTTAAATATCGGGTCCAGGTGGAAGGGGGTGCCGTTCATTGGGGCAAGGCGCAGCGGTGTCTCCCGGGAGCCTTGTCCCAGGCGGAATTTGCCGTTCGCCTGGGCGCGGCCGGAGGCGGTAATGCACATCATATTCATGGTGAGTTCTTCCTCGGATTGGAAGAAGTCCTGTCTCGTGCCCGCGTTGAGAGAGAGCGCCTTTATGCTTCGGAATGCGCGCGCGATCCCCGCCTTGAGTAGGGTCCACAGGATCGCGAGGCGGGTCTCTTTGGCGAGTGCCCGAATCAGCGGGACTCCGAAGCCGACGAGTGACGACAATGCCTTGGGGATCCCCTGGTCCTCCACGATGTGGAAGCGGGAATGGTCCTCTCCGGGCCCGTCATTGAAATGCGCGACCGACGTCTGCACCGGTCCGTGACTGAGGTTAACCGGTTCTTTCGTTTCGTCGAGAAATGCGAGGAAGTCTCCATTAGTGGAGAACCCTTCGCCGAGCCGGGGGCTGAGGCTGGGCAAGTGGCCGCGCTCCTTGGAGCGCAGCAGCAGTTCGTTGGTGCCGAGGCAACCTGCCGCCACGATTACCCGTCTGGCAGTGAGCGACTTGGGGGTCGTCCGCGAGGGGACTTTCGGGTTCCTGGCGAAATAGCGGATCAGCCATCCATCGCCCGATGGCTCGACGACATCGGCTTCGGCCAGAGCACGTATCTCGAGGTTAGGGAATTGTGGCACCGCCACGGCATCGGTTGGCTTGCCGTAGGCCGCCCCCATGAGCTGCTTGTTTAGCGTGTGGCGGGCGCCGGGAAGGCATCCCAGCGTGCAGCGTCCTTGGCGCTCACAGTAGTTCACGCTCTTTGGGAAAGGCCCCGCGGGGTCAGGCGGGTAGTTAGCCGGAATCTGCTCGTCATACGATGGAGCCGAGAGTGGCCGCTCCGGCGTAAGGTCGTTAATGGACGAGTCCACGGTATGAAAGCCGCCGAGCCGTATCGCCTTCATCGCAGTTTGAAATACCCGTGCCCTCATGAGCCAGTTGCTCCCGTCGGATCCAAGGCGCTTCACGTTGCGCGGGGAGCTGGACGGGAGAAACGGGTCAGGATGGATCTCCCAGTGTGGATCGAGCCGTGCGGTTTGGGTCGACACATTACTGAGGCCCGCGTTGGTCGCACCAGTGACGTCCGGTGGGTGTCTATAGGGAATATTCCCTCTTCCAAGTTCCCCCCAGGCCTGGATGACCCCGTACCCAATCGCGTGCTTGGCGAGCTCATAGTATTTGTCGCGCTCTTCTTTCGTCCACGTCGTGTCCCAGTCGTCGAAGATGAACTCCGGCGGGCGCACCGTGATGTTGGAGTAGACGAGAGACCCGCCCCCGACCCCGCTAGCGCGCAGAACCGAAACCCCATCGTTCTCCCCGCCGAAGAGCCCGAGCACCGGTTTCTTTCCCATTCGGGAGACATCGTAAAGGCCATCCTCATTGCCCGGGCGCCGAAAGCACCGTGTGAACAGGTCCAGCACCCCCTTGAAGTGATCGAGTGAGCTCCAGAACTGCACGGGCTGACCGTGTTTCTCCAGGAAGCCCGGTGTGGCGATCTGACTATCCTGCACTGTCGGAACGGGAGTAGTCCACCAGGTGCCCCGCTCGAGGATGACGATGCGCCGCAACGCTCCGGAGGCCGTGAGACGTTGGGCCACCGCAGCAACGGTTTTCTGCTGGTCGCGGGTCGCGGCATTCTTCGCTTGGGGATCATTCTTGAGAAGGACCTTGAGCTGGTTCTGCGCGTCACGGAGCTCAGGCGGGTGGAGCTTCTGGGCAATCGTGAGTGCGGTCATCGTGCCACCGAACCCTGACCCAATCACGACAAGGTCGGCGTCGAACGCTGATGTCGACATGTTATTCCCCCTCCTGCGCCGCGAGTGCGTACAGCGGGGGATGTGCGATCACTCCCCGCTGCGATGCCTTAAAGCACCGCTCTGGGCATTCTCGTCTATGCTCTCGAGATCGACATCGAAGTCCCAGCCAGTTGAGAGCGAGGATGGCTCCAGATGAGCTGGAGCCCGGTAGGGACTGGCGTCTAGACTGAACCTGCCCTGATTCGCGTGCAAGATCCCAAATGCGACATTTAGGGCCGCATTTGCGACACCGCAAGGAAGGCGTTTTTCGATACGAAAGAGCGCCGCAAAGAGGTGCTCTGCAGAGCCGTCAGCGGGGCTAGGCTGCAAGAATCTGTACAGGTTTCGCGTGGTGAATTGGCCCTGGTGGATTCGAACCACCATTGACGGATCCAAAGTCCGCTGTCCTGCCGTTGGACGAAGGGCCAGTGGGCTGAAGCCTAGCGGCTCGCCATTCGGCGCGAAAGGGACTGCGCTCCACCCGCCGCTGCCTCTTGCCACCCTCAAGCTCCGCGACGCAAATTCATACTGTGATGCAAGCTAGACCGGCACTGCTCGTGCAACAGGTGAGGCTCCGGCCGGATGGACTCAGCGCCGTGGTCTCCATCTCGTGATAGATTGACTGGCTATGACCGATGCCGCCTTCCTTCCTATAGAACAGATCCACCCCTCGACCCGCCAGTCCCCCCGGCCAGCCGATGAAGCGCTCTTTCGAACCCTGGGCGACGCTGCCCCCGGCTTCATGTGGATCGTGGACGCGGAGGGGCGGTTCGTGTACGCCAACCGCACCTGGGAGGAGTACACCGGCTCCAGTCTGGAGCAGCTCAATGCGCTGGGATGGGAGCAGTTCAACCATCCGGATGAGCTGGACGATGTGAGGCGAAAGTGGAGCGAAGCCGTCGCCCGGGGCATACAGTTCGAGATGGAGCTTCGCTATCGCCGGCGCGATGGCCACTACCGGTGGATGCTGGCCCGAGTCGTCCCGTCACTGGACCCCCAAGGCAGGATTCAGAATTGGGTTGGCACATCGGTGGACATCGATGACCTCAAGCGAACCCAGGAACAGCTCCGCCGCAGCCAGCGGGACCTGGGCGACTTCTTCGAGAACGCCTCGATCGGACTGCACTTCGTCGGTGCCGACGGCACCATCCTCCGGGTAAACCAGGCCGAGCTCGATCTCATGGGGTACACCCGTGAGGAATACCTGGGACGGAACGTCGTGGAGTTCCACGAGGACCGGCCGGTGATCGACGACATTCTTCGGCGGCTGATCCTGGGGGAGGTCCTGCACGACTACCCCGCCCGGATGCGCTGCAAGGACGGCTCGATCAAGGATGTATTGATCGACTCCAGTGCGTTTTTCGAAGATGGCAAATTCATCCATTCGCGATGCTTCACCCGGGACGTGACCTCCCAGCGTCAAGCCCAGGAGGCTGCCGCGCGGCTGGCCGCCATCGTGACGTCGTCCTCCGACGCCATCGTCGGCAAGACCCTCGAAGGCTTGGTCACCAGTTGGAACACGGCGGCGGAACGGATCTTCGGCTACACCGCCGCGGAAATGGTCGGCCGCTCGATCTTCCGGCTGATTCCGGAACAGCACCACGACGCCGAACGCGTGCTGCTGGAGCAGATCGCGCGGGGCGAGCCGGTACGCATCGCCGAGACCGAGCGCGTCACCAAAGACGGGCGCCGGCTGCAGATCTCGGTGAGCGTGTCGCCGATCCGGGACCTGCATAATCGCGTGATCGGCGCGTCTTCCATCAAACGTGACATCACCGAACGGAAGCAAGCCCAGGAGGCGCTGAAGCAAAACCAGGAGCGACTCCACCTGGCGCTGAGAGCGGCCCGGATGGGAACCTGGCGCTGGGATGTGCAAACCAACTCCCTCGACTGGGACGAGGAGCTGGAGAGTCTCTACGACCTGGCCCCCGGCGAGAAAGTCACCTCGCACGAGCAATTCCTCGGGCGAGTCCACCCGGAAGATCGCGGATTCATCCTGGATTCCATGGATCGCGCGTTCCGCGGCGGCGGCGGGTTGGACTACGAGTTCCGAATCGTGCTCCCGGACGGACGGCTCCGCTGGCTGGCCGATCATGGGCGGCTGATCCGCGATGAACACGGCAAGCTGCTCTACATGACGGGCGTCTGCCTCGACGTGACCGATCGGCGACACGTGGAGGAGCGTCTACGCCAGGCGCAGCGGATGGAATCGGTGGGCCAGTTGGCGGGCGGCATCGCGCACGAGGCCAACAACATGATGTCGGTGGTGCTGGGCTGCGCCGATTACGTCCTCCAGCGCTCCGACCTCTCCGATCCGGTCCGCCAGGATGTGGAACAGATCTGGAAGGCGGCCAAACGTACCGCCGGGGTGACCCAGCAGCTCCTCGCGTTCAGCCGCCGCCAGGTGCTGCAACCCCTGGTTCTCGATCTCAATGATACCGTGCGAGCTCTCGAACCGATTCTGACCCGCACGCTGGGCGAGAGCAGTGGGCTCCGCATGCATTTGGCGCCCAACCTGGGGCGAGTGCGCGCCGATCCGGGGCAGTTCGAGCAGGTGCTCATCAATCTGACGCTCAACGCCCGGGATGCCATGCCGGACGGTGGCAGACTCACCATCGAAACCATGAACGTCGTGCTCGACGCGCGGTATGTCGCGGCCAAGCCGGTCGAAACACTCAGGCCCGGAGAGTACGCGGCGCTGATCGTCACCGACACCGGCCAGGGAATGGATCGGGATACGCTGTCGCGGATCTTCGAGCCGTTCTTTACCACCAAGCCCGTGGGGCAGGGGACCGGTCTCGGATTGTCGACCGTCTACGGGATCGTGAAGCAGACCGGCGGATTCATCTGGGCCTACAGCGAGCCCGGTCTAGGCACCACCTTCAAGCTGTATCTCCCGATCATCGCTTCGGTAAATGAGGTCACGGATCCCCCGCTTCCCCCGGCGCCGGGGCAACCTCATGAGATCATTTTGGTCGCCGAGGATGAGCCCATGGTCCGGGACATCATGGCGCGCACCCTGCGAGAGTCCGGCTACACCGTTTTGGAGGCATCGGACGGTCGAGAGGCGCTGGAGCTGCTGGAAGCGCGGGGCGGCGATGTCAACCTCGTCGTTGCGGATGTGGTCATGCCAGGCCTGAGTGGACGGGACCTGGCAGCGCGGCTGGGCGCCCAGTGGCCCAAGGTGCCGGTGCTGTTCACGTCGGGATATACCGGTCTCGACGTAGTCCGCCGGGGCCTGATGGAAGAGGGGCGCGAGTTCATTCAGAAGCCGCTGGCGCCCGAGGCGCTCATCCGGAAGGTGCGGCAGATGGTGGGCTCGGAGACCTCGGCACTCTGAAGCTGGCGTGGGTATCAGTCCGGTCATGAAGATCGGCGGCAGGCTCCGCGCGCTTCTCGCGGTACTCGTCCTGGCCGGATGCCAGAACGACAGCGTCAGGCCGAATCCCCCCGAAGGCTCCCTCATTCCCATTACCGTCGCCTACCTCTGCGGCAACGACTTCGCACTGGAGAGCCGATCCCCGGCAACGCTCACTGTCCACTATCAGGTGGTGGGGACACCCGAAGACGGCGAGCTGACTCTCCCGCCAGGCTCGACGGCGTCGGGAAGCCTCACTCGCCTCACCACACTCCGGCCCGGCGAGCTGCTGATCTCCCTGGAGAACCGGGAGCTCCCTCCGGTTCCCAACTCAGGTACCAGCTGCTCGACCCCGGGTGACACTGACCCCCGGGCCAGAAGTGGCGAGTGGTCCGAGCCATTCAGCTGGCCCATCGTCGCTGTCCATCTCCACCTCCTTCCGACCAAGCAAGTGCTCTCCTGGGGACGGGCCGGCGATCCCTACCTCTGGGATCCCGAGTGGGGCGCGTTCATGCCGGTGCCGGTGGCAACGATGGTGTTCTGCAGCGGCCACACCTTTCTCGGTGACGGTCGCCTTCTGGTGGCTGGAGGACACATCAGCGATGAGCACGGGCTGCCGGATGCCAACCTGTTCGATGGCTCGAGCCAGAGCTGGACGTCGCTGCCGGAGATGCATTGGGGAAGATGGTATCCCACCAGCACCACCCTGGCCGATGGCAGGGTGGTCACGCTCGGAGGGAAGGACCAGGATGGGGTGCCGGTGGACACGCCGGAGGTATGGACCGGTGACTCCTGGAGTCGGCTGACTGGGGCCAGCCGGTCTCTCCCGTACTATCCCCGAACCTTCGTCGCGCCCAATGGTCTCCTGTTCTACGCCGGCGAGCTGCCGGAAACGGCGTATCTGGACCCGACCGGTGCCGGTAGCTGGGTTCCGGTCGCCACCAGTAACTACGGCCGGCGTGACTACGGCACCGCCGTCATGTACCGTCCCGGGAAGGTCCTCATAGCCGGTGGCAGCGATCCGCCGGATGGTGCTCCCACCCCGACGGCCGAGATCATCGACCTCAACCAGCCGTCGCCGTCGTGGCGCTACACCGAGCCGATGAGATACCCGCGGCGGCAGTTGAACGCGACGCTGCTGCCCGATGGACAGGTGGTGGCTACGGGGGGGACGAGCTCGCCCGGGTTCAGCGACCCCGCTGGCTCGGTGCACGCCGCCGAGATGTGGGATCCAGCCAACGGAGTGTGGACGCTTCTGGCGAGCAACCGGATAAACCGGGTCTACCATTCGACCACTCTGCTTCTCCCGGATGGCCGCCTGCTGCACACCGGCAGCGGTGATGGACCGGGTCTGCCGCGAGAGCTCAACGCCGAGCTCTTTTCGCCGCCGTACCTGTTCCG
>JBJMPK010000050.1:0-5630 GCA_045803245.1 Gemmatimonadales bacterium | reverse complement strand
CTGGGCATCATCCTGATCCTGTTTCTCTTCGGCATAGGGCACTGAGCGCCCAAAAACTGTATTGAATCCTGCGGAGTGTCCCGTTGCCTCGGGCCACTCCGCCTCACCTCTTGACCATGGCTGTACCGCCCCGTAAGTCTCAGGATCGGCTTCCATCCCAGCCACCGACGTCACCAAGCTCAGCTTTCAAGGCTGTCCGCACTCCCAACCTCCTCGCCGAGGGGAACCATGTCTCGCCATCTGTCGCCCCTGAACCTGGCGTCCACGCTGAGCTGGCTCGCCCTCGTTGCTTGTGACGAGAGTCCCACGGCTACCGGTCCCCAAGAATCGTCCAGCTCCGCCGTAGCCGCGGCGGCGAGCTACTCGGTCCAAACCTTTGGGATAGCTGGAGAAGGCGACACCCGGGCCACCGGTATCAATGCCGCCGGTCAGGTGGTGGGATTCGAGTTCGATCCGGACGACCAATTCCGGGGATACATCTGGAAGAACGGCGTCTTCACCCATCTTGGCAGCCTGGCGGATGGTGACACCAAGGCCTTCGGCATCAACGATGTCGGGCAGGTGGTCGGCTCCAGCAGGAACGCCGCCGGCAAGATGCGGGCGTTTCGCTGGAGGAACGGCAGCATGGTCGGTCTGGGATCGCTGGGCGGCGGCGAGAGCGTCGCCTTCGGGATCAACAACGACGGTCACGTGGTGGGACAGAGCCAGCTCCGCGGCAACACGCGCCGCCATGCGTTTCTGGTGAAGAACGGCGTCATGTCCGATCTGGGGACCCTGGGCGGCGCCAACAGCGCCGCGCTGGACATCAACCAGGCGGGACAGGTGGTCGGCTGGAGTGAAACAGCGAGCGGCGTGCGGCACCCGTTCCTGTGGCAGAACGGCGTCATGAAGGACCTCATGCAGCCCAGCTCGACCGGCACCGGCACGGCCTACGCCATCAACGCCGTGGGGATCGTGGTGGGCCAACGAAACAACCGAGCCTTCCGCTGGGAAAGCGGGGTCTTCGGCGGCTTAGGCCTGCCGGCTCGGCAGGGCAGCGTCGCGACCGCGATCCGGGGGGGCTATATCGTAGGCGGCGTCAATGGCCGGGCTTTCGTCCGGGTAGGCGGTGAAGTGACCCTGCTGCCTATGCGCTCCGACGGCGTCGCCAGCGTGGCATATGGCGTCAACGGGGCGGGAGTGGTCGTCGGGCAGACGATCATAGACCTGGACCCTGATTGTCCCAATGGCGGTTGCGCGCAATTCGAGCTCGCGACCGAGTGGACTCCGGAATAACGGCTAGTCCAGGATTGACATACTCCGCCGCTGCTCGGTGAGTCGCGAACCACACACCCGGCTTGCGGCGGATGTAATCAACCAGCCGCTCCAGTACCATGATCCGGGAACGGTGGCCGATTACCTGGGGATGCAGCGTGAGGAGGAACATCCCCCCTTCCTCGTAGGCCTTGTCGAACTCGTCCATCCAGACCTGGAGCACGTCACCCGGGGGGCTGTAGCTATTACCCCGAGGTTCCAAGAGGGAGGCATCGTCCAGGATCCACCCCACGGGAAGCTCCACCATCCCGGTCGGCCGGCCATCCGCCAGTAGCTCGTAGGGGTCGTCGTCCGCCATGAGCGAGCTGTCATAGAGAAAGCCCAAGTCGCGGATGATGCGGAGCGTGTTCGGACTCATGTCCCAGGACGGCGCCCGATAACCAACCGGACGGGCCCCGGTGAAGTGGCTGAGCGTGTCCACCGCGCGCTGCACCAATTCCCGCTCCACCTCGCTGGTCAGCGTCGCATTGTTCTCGTGAATCCATCCGTGCACGCCGAACTCATGCCGTCCCGAGCGCTTTATCAGGGCGGCCATCTCTGGGGCCAGAATCAGGCTCACCGCCGGGATGAAAAACGTGGCCGGAATCTGGTGCCGATCCAGCAGGTCGGTTACCCGCCGCAGGCCCGCGCGGGCTCCGTACTCTCCCCGGGACAGCGCGGCGACCGTGGGCTTCCCGGAGCTGAGGGAAATGGTCTCGTTATCTACGTCGAAGGAGAGGAGCACGGCGACCCGGGCACCGCCGGGCCAGCGCGCGGGTCGGAGACTGCGTCCGGCCCGCACCGCGTGCACGACCGCCCGAACACTGTCGAGCGACCACTGCCAGCCCGGTTTCGCGACGGGAGCGCCCCGGCCGCAGCCATGCGGGATCAGAACGAAGACACTGAGGAGCAGAGAATAGCGCAATCGCGACCTCTCCGAGAAGGCGGTCTGGGCAACAGCTCCCGATTATAATCACTGCCATGTCGCCCGCGGAGCAGGTAGCGCGCCTGCGCGAGCAGATCGAGCGCGCCAATAACGCCTACTATGTCCAGGACGCGCCCGAGATCTCGGACGCGGAGTACGACCGCCTCTTCCGCGAGCTCCAGGCGCTCGAGGCCGCCCACCCCGAGCTTCAATCGCCTGACAGCCCAACGCAACGAGTCGGCGCCATCACCACCGGTGCCTTGCCCAAGTACACCCACAAGCGCCCCATGCTCTCCCTCGCCAACGCGTTCACCGCGGAGGAGCTGGCTGAGTGGGAGGAGCGGAACGCGCGCCTTGCCGACGAGGTGAAGACCGCGGGCTACACCACCGAGATCAAGATCGACGGCGCCGCGGTCAGCCTCACCTACGAGCACGGCCGCCTCAAGATGGGCGCCACCCGGGGCAACGGCACCATCGGCGAAGACATCACCGCCAACCTCCGCACCATCACCGATATCCCCCTCTCACTCAAAGGCAACGGCTTCCCCCCGGTGATGGAGGTGCGGGGCGAGGTGTACATGCCCTACGCCGGCTTCAAGAAGGTGAACCAGGAACGGGAAAAACAAGGCGAGCAGCCGTTCGCCAATCCGCGGAACTCCGCCGCCGGCGGGCTTCGCCAGCTCGACCCCGCCCTCACCCGCAAGCGCCGGCTCCGGATGTTCGTCTTCGCCGTCGAGGCGATCGAAGGCCGGCTGTCCGCCGGCACCCACTGGGAGGAGCTCGATCTCCTGGCGCAGTGGGGCTTCCAGGTCGAGCCCAACCGCAAACGCTTCCCGACCCTGGAAGCGGTGCAGGCGGAGATCGAGGGTTACGAGGCACTGATCCCCCAGCTGCCCTTTCAGGCCGATGGTGTGGTGGTGAAGGTCGATGCCCTAGCCCTCCACAACGAGCTCGGCGTCATCGGCGGCCGGGAGCCGCGCTGGGCCATCGCCCGGAAGTTCGCCCCCGAGACCGCCGTGACTCGGCTGATTCGCATTCGCGTCAACGTGGGGCGCACCGGCGCGCTGAATCCCTACGCCGAGCTGGAGCCGGTGCAGATCGGGGGGGTAGCAGGTAGCGTGACGGTCACCAGCGCGACGCTGCACAACGAGGAGCTGATCGCCACCAAGGACATCCGCGAGGGCGACAAGGTCGAGATCATCCGGGCCGGCGAGGTGATCCCCCAGATCGTCCGCCCCATCATCGAGCCCGGGGTCGAGCGCGGCCCCGAGTTCCGGATGCCGGACAAGTGCCCCCGCTGCGGCACCCCGGTCGAGCACCCCGAGGGCGAGGCGATGCGCTATTGCCCCAACATCTCCTGCCCCGGGCGGATCCTCGAAAGCATCGTCCACTTCGCCTCCCGCGACGCGATGGACATCCGGGGGCTGGGGTACGAGCGGGTCCGCCAGTTCCTGGATGAGAAGCTGATCGAGAACGTGGCCGACCTGTACGACCTGACCGCCGACCAGTTGATCGAGCTGGAGCGGTTCGCCACCCAGTCGGCCGAGCAGCTGGTCGCCGCCATCACCGCATCGAAGGAGCGCCCGCTCTCGTGCCTCCTCTTCGGGCTCGGCATCCGGCATGTGGGGAAGACGGTCGCGGTGCTGCTGGCCCGGAGATTCGGCAGCATGAAGAAGTTGATGGCCACGGCCGAGGCCGGTATCGGAGAGGTGCAGGGAATCGGCCCCACCATCAAGGAGGCGGTGACCGGGTTTTTCGCGGAGGAGCGAAACCGGCTGCTGATCGAGCGGCTGGAGAAGGCGGGCCTCATGCTCAAGGAGCCCAAGGCCGCGGTCGGAGGCGGCAAGCTGGAGGGGCAGACGTTCGTGATCACCGGCACGCTGCCCAATCTGTCCCGCTCTCGGGCCACCGAGCTGATCGAGGAGGCCGGCGGACGGGTGGCGGGCAGCATCAGCAAGAAGACCACGGCGCTGGTTGCGGGTGACGATGCCGGGAGCAAGCTGGAAAAAGCGAAGGAGCTTGGAGTGAAGGTCATCGATGAAGCCGAGCTACTGCGGCAGGTAAGACCGTAATAAAGACACACCGACACGCCCGCGTTCGCGGGCCGGTCATCATTGATTGGGCGTGGACGCCCACCCGGCCCTTACGGGCCGGGCTCTTGGTTCGGCGCGGTCCTCCGGTCCGCGGATGCTCCTAAAGCCGAGGATAACCACTGTCCAATGTCTTCAAACCACTTCCGCTGCGGCCACCCGGGTCGGGGTTTTGGATCAGAGACATTTGACTGGGAGAGCTTTCGGACGCGGGAACATCCGCGGTCCGGAGGACCGCGCCAAAATGATGAGCCCCACCCGTAAGGGTGGGGTGGTAGCCCACGCCCAAATAGATCATCCAGCCCGCGAAGCGGGCGTGTGCGTCGGCAACACGCCGGGCGGGGATCCAAGGAGTTACACGCGCACCGCTTACCGCCTTACCGCTCACCTCTTACCTTTGTTGCCATGACTGCACCCAAATCGAGCTCGGCACCGACCGGTCTCAGGCTGGGCCGCCGAGTGATCCATCAGCTCCGGGCCTCGCTGGAGCGGGACACCGGGCTTCAGGCCGCCACCTACCTGCAGGAAGCGGGATTCGCCGGCGGGGAGGAGCTGTACAACGCCTTTGCCATCTGGCTGGCGCGCACTCGCAAGGTCGAGCATCCGTCCGATCTCGACGTCAAGTTCTTCGGGGAGGTGTTGTCGGACTTCTTCGCCGAACAGGGATGGGGCCGGCTCAACGCCACCCCGCTGGGGCCGGTGCTCGCCCTGGACTCCAGCGAGTGGGCCGAGGCGCTGGATGAGAGGAAGGGAGAGTTTCCGTCCTGCCACCTGAGCTGCGGGCTGCTGGCGGATTTCCTGGGACGGATCTCGAAGGACCTCGTGGCGGTGATGGAGGTGGAGTGCCGGTCGCGGGGGGAGTCGCGCTGCCGCTTTCTGGCCGGCTCACCGGACACGCTGGGAATTCTGTACGATAGGATGGCGGAAGGCGCCACATATCTGGAAGCACTCGGCGAACGGTGAGGCGCGTCTAGACTGCTTTCCCTCCACACTACTGCGCGCCCTTGACGAGCTTTATCCCCCCCGACCCGGTCTGAATCTCGATCTTCCCTCGGCCATCCCCGATCCGCCCGGTCAGGTGATCCCGCGCATGCCGGGTGACCAGGACCGCGAAGTCGGTCTCGATGTCGCCGCTGGAGGTCTCGATATCCACGTCGGCGCCGAGCGTCGGGGGCACCTTCAGGGTGACATCGCCCGATCCCGTCTCCACGTTCACGTTCCACAGCTCGCCCTGCACGTCGGCCGCTACGGCGCCCAGTCGATCGGAGCCCGGAGGAAGATCGACGGGACCTGGCGCATGTCGGGCGAGCTGGGAACGGTGG
>JBJMPK010000049.1:0-10052 GCA_045803245.1 Gemmatimonadales bacterium | reverse complement strand
GTACGCCCCGGCATCGAGGTCCTGCTGTCCGACAGTCTGCACCTGATACAGAACCGCCGGATCGGTCTGGTCACTAACCAATCGGGAGTGGATGCCCAGGGCGAGCGCGACCTGGACCGCCTGATCGGCGCGGGGGCTCGGGTTACGGCCGTCTTTGCCCCGGAGCACGGACTCCGCGGTGCGATCGATGTCGACCACCCCCCCGAGAGCCAGCAGGAAACCGACTCGGCGACCGGTCTTCCCGTCTACCTGTTGCACGACGGGGTACGTCTCCATCCGCCGACCGCTCCGATGCTCGCGAATGTGGACGTCCTTGTCATAGACCTCCAGGATGTGGGAGCACGGTACTACAGCTACCCGGCCGCAGTTGCCACCATCATGGGGCCGGCCGCGGCGCAGCGGATTCCCACGATCGTGCTCGACCGGCCCAATCCGATTGGAGGTGCGGTTCAGGGGGATGTTCAGGACAGCGTGACAGCTTCGGCGATCGCTCGATTCCCGATCGCTATGCGGCATGGAATGACTATAGGCGAGCTGGCCCGCCTCGCCAACTCAGTGCTTCACCTCGGCGCCGAGCTCCACGTCATTCCAGTGAAAGGCTGGCGCCGCTCGATGGATTTCGCCGCTACCGGTCTTCCCTTCGTGCCGCCGAGCCGGAATTTACGTACCCTCGAGAGTCTCTACCATTATCCTGGCCTTTGCCTGTTCGAGGGCACCAACCTCTCGGTTGGCCGCGGCACCCCTGCAGCTTTCGAGCAGATCGGCGCACCCTGGCTGGATACCACCGCTGTCCTGGCTCGGCTTCGCCGGGTTGCACCCCCAGGCGTGAAATTCAACAGTGTGGCCTTCACCCCTATCGCTCCCGGGGATGGAAAGTACCCTGATACGTTGGTCACGGGGATCCGGCTTGCGGTAACCGATCGTGGCGCCTACGACCCGACCCTCACCGCTGTCCACTTGCTCACCGCCCTGCAAGCAGTTCATCCGACTGACTTCGCGTTTCGTCCCACCCAGTTCGATCGACTCGCGGGAGGGCCCGAGCTCCGTAGCGAGGTGGAGCGGGGAACCGCCGCAAGCATGATTGTCGGCACGTGGCGTAAGAAACTGGCCCGGTTCCTCGAGTGGCGGCGGCCTTTTTTGCTCTATCCAGATTAGCGCCGCCTGGGGGATCGTCCGATTGCCCTAACCGGTTCTGGCAGTTATCCTTTCGCCCGGCAATCAACGGGTCTCCGGAGGTGGAGCCCGCCTTGGTCCCCTGGCTGAGGATTGAGACGAGCGTGAAGCTGACGGGTGATCTGGAAAAGCCGTTCTACGCTGCGGTGAACCCGTTGGTGGACCGGCTGATCCGGGCTGGAGTGCGGCCGAACACCATCACGACGATCGGGACGGGCCTGGTGCTCGCTTCCGCGCTCGCGTATGCCACCGGGCACATCCGAACCGGCGGGATCGTGCTCCTGCTCAGCGGGGTGGCCGATACGCTGGACGGCCAGGTGGCTCGCGGCGGTGCGATGGTCACCCGCTTCGGGGCATTCTACGACTCCACCCTGGATCGGGTGGGAGACGGAGCCACCTTCATCGGCATCGGCGCCTTCCTGCTCACCGCGCCCGATGTCGCCTACCGCAGCCCAGCCGTCATCCTCTGCATGGTCGCGATCCTGGCCTCGGTGCTGGTCTCGTACGCCCGGGCGCGAGCCGAAGGTCTGGGCCTGGATTGCAAGGTCGGCATCGCTCAGCGGGCGGAAAGAATTCTGGGGCTGGGTCTGGCCTCAGCGGTGTTCGGCGCGGGCCGTCACGCTCTGCTGCTCGAGGCGATCGTAGGCCTGCTCGCCATTGCATCCATCATCACCGTGGTACAGCGGTTTGTGTACGTCCATCAGCACGCCGGCCAGATCGATGCCGCGCTGCGGGCCCAAGAGGCGAGACAGGCTGATCAGCTCCAACTGCAGACCGAATTAAAGCCCACCGAAGTGAAGCGCCCCAAGCTCGACCCCCTCACGAAAGGATCATGAGCAGTGGCAGAACAGACGGTCCGGCAAGTCGCGCCGGCTCAAGGGAAGCTTGGTGTGCTATGCGTGGGTCTCGGAGCCGTGGCAACGACGTTCATCGCCGGAGTCGAGAATATCCGCCGGGGAGCGGCCCGGCCCATCGGATCGGTCACCCAGATGGGCACCATCCGGTTGGGGAAGCGAACCGAGAAGCGGGCACCGTTGATCCGGGACTTCGTTCCCCTCGCCGCGCTGGAAGATCTGGTCTTCGGCGCCTGGGATCCGGTGCCGGACGATGCCTACGCCGCCGCCGTTCACGCCGGGGTGCTGGACCGCCACGAGCACATCGAGCCGATCGCCGCCTTTCTCAAGGGTATCAAGCCGATGCCGGCGGTATTCGATCAGAATTACGTGAAACGGCTGGAGGGAAAGAACGTCAAGCCCGGGGCCGGCAAGCGGGAGCTGGCTGAAGCGCTTCGGAAGGACATCCGCGACTTCAAGACCAAACACAAGTGCAATCGCCTGGTCATGATCTGGTGTGCCTCGACGGAGATCTTCATCAGCCCGGGGCCGAGCCATTGGACCCTGGAGGCTTTCGAAAAGGCCATCGACGCCAACGACCCCACCATCGCCCCGTCCATGCTTTACGCCTATGCCGCCATCATGGAGAAGGTGCCGTTCGCCAACGGGGCGCCGAACCTGACCTGCGACTTTCCGGCCATGGAGCAGCTGGCCAAGAGCAAGGGCGTGCCCATCGGCGGGAAAGACTTCAAGACCGGCCAGACGATGATCAAGACCGTGCTCTCGCCGATGTTCAAGGCTCGGATGCTGGGCGTCGCCGGCTGGTACTCGACCAACATCCTGGGCAACCGGGATGGCGAGGTGCTGGACGATCCGGAGAGCTTCAAGACCAAGGAAGAGTCGAAGCTCGGCGTGCTGGAATACATCCTCCAGCCGCAGCTGTACCCCGAGCTGTACGGGAACATGTATCACAAAGTGCGGATCAACTACTATCCGCCGCGCGGCGACAACAAGGAGGGCTGGGACAACATCGACATCTTCGGGTGGCTCGGCTACCCGATGCAGATCAAGGTCGACTTCCTTTGCCGCGACTCGATTCTGGCCGCGCCCCTGGTGCTTGATCTGGCCCTGTTCTTCGATCTCTCGCAACGGGCCGGCCTGACCGGCATTCAGGAGTGGCTCTCCTTCTACTTCAAGAGTCCCCAGGTGGCCCCCGGACTGTACCCCGAGCACGATCTCTTCATCCAGCAGATCAAGCTCAAGAACACGCTGCGGTACCTGATGGGGGAGAAGCAGATCACCCATCTTGGTATTGAGTACTATCTGGAAGACTGAAACGCATGAAGTACTTCCATCGGACGAGTATCGCCCCCGACCAGGTCCTGTCCGCCGCGGCTCGGTTCTTTGGAGCCACGATGACGCCGGCCGAGGAGCAGCCCCGCCGCCGTCTGTATGCCGGCACCATCGGCCGGATTGGGGTAACCGTGCAGGCGGAGGGTGGTCACTACACCCTGGTAACCGTCGAAACCGACCAGGTGGGCGAGAGTGAGGCGGACAAGGTGGCCAAGCGCTTTCTGACTCTGGTGCACACGCTGGCGGAGCCCGACCACCGTCCGATCGGTGCCTACTGACTTTTTTCACGACTGCGGACTTGTCGCAGTGCAGCCCAGGAGAACTTTGACGATGTATTTCGCTCGTATGGTGTTCCTCTTCCTCGGCACCGCGCTCGCCCCGGTGGTATTGCCCACCCTCGCCGCGCAGGAAGCGGTGCAAGGCACCGGCGCACACCGTCCTGGCGGGGAAGTGAACCTCCGGCTGCCCGACCTCAACCAGGGAGACTTCCTCGGGCTGACCGGTCATCAGATCCTTCTCTCCGGTCTGGTGGTCTGTGTCCTGGGCCTCCTGTTCGGCCTCCTGAGCTATTCCCACGTAAAGAATCTGCCGGTGCACAAGAGCATGGCCGAGATCTCGGAGCTCATTTACGAGACCTGTAAAGCCTACATGGTGCAGCAGGGCAAGCTGCTGCTGGTCCTGCTCGGCTTCATCGGCACCGTCATCGTGGTGTATTTCCTGTTGACCGGTCTCGAGCTTCCCAAGATTACGGTCATTCTGCTTTTCAGCGTCATCGGCATGGCCGGCAGCTACGGGGTTGCCTGGTTCGGCATCCGGATCAATACCCTGGCCAACTCCCGAACCGCCTTTGCCGCCTTGCGAGGCAGGGCCTGGCCGGTCTGCGAGATTCCGCTGCGGTCCGGCATGAGCGTGGGCATGATGCTGATCTCGGTCGAACTGCTCTTCATGCTGGCGATCCTGCTCTTTATCCCCCGTGAGGTGGCCGGCGCCTGCTTCCTCGGCTTCGCCATCGGTGAGTCGCTGGGCGCCGCGGCGCTGCGTATCGCCGGCGGCATCTTCACCAAGATCGCCGACATCGGGTCGGACTTGATGAAGGTCGTGTTCAAGATCAAGGAGGACGACGCCCGGAATCCGGGGGTGATCGCCGACTGCACCGGGGACAACGCCGGCGACTCGGTGGGCCCGACCGCGGACGGCTTCGAGACCTATGGCGTCACCGGCGTGGCGCTCATCTCCTTCATCGTGCTGGCGGTGGCCGACACGACGGTGCAGGCCCAGCTCCTGGTCTGGATCTTCTTGATGCGGGTGATGATGGTTCTCGCCTCGGGGTTCTCATATCTGATCAGCAATCGGATCGCCACCGCCAAGTACGCCGCCGCCAGCAAGTTCAACTTCGAAGCCCCGTTGACCCAGCTGGTCTGGCTCACTTCGATCGTCTCGGTGCTGCTGACGTACCTGCTTTCCTATGTGATCGTCCCGAATCTGGGCGGACACCCCGATCTCTGGTGGCAGCTCTCCACCGTCATCAGCTGCGGCACGCTCGCCGGCGCGATCATTCCGGAGCTGGTAAAGGTCTTTACCTCCACCGAATCCCGACACGTACGCGAGGTGGTGACCTCGTCTCGCGAGGGCGGGGCCTCGCTCAACATTCTCTCCGGCTTCGTGGCCGGGAACTTCTCCGCCTACTGGCTGGGCATCACGATCATGGGCCTCATGGCCATCGCCTATGGGGTGAGCACGCTGGGTGGTTTGGATGACCTGATGAAGGCGCCGGCGATCTTCGCGTTCGGTCTGGTGGCGTTCGGGTTCCTGGGCATGGGGCCGGTCACCATCGCGGTGGACAGCTACGGTCCGGTCACCGACAACGCACAGTCCATCTACGAGCTCTCGCTGATCGAACAGCTCCCGGGCGTGAAGCAGGAAATCAAGCGGGACTTTGGCTTCGAGCTGAACTTCGAGACCGCCAAGGAATTGCTCGAAGAGAACGATGGGGCGGGGAACACCTTCAAGGCGACGGCTAAACCGGTACTCATCGGTACCGCAGTGGTAGGCGCCACCACCATGATCTTCTCGATCATCATGGCCCTGACGCACGGGCTCACCAGCGGTATGGAGAATCTTTCGATCCTCCACCCGCCGTTCCTGCTCGGCCTCATCACCGGCGGCGCGGTAATCTACTGGTTCACCGGCGCCTCGACCCAGGCGGTTACGACCGGGGCGTATCGGGCGGTGGAGTTCATCAAGGCCAATATTCGGCTGGAAGGCGTAGTAAAGGCATCGGTGGAAGACAGCCGGCGGGTGGTCGAGATCTGCACCCAGTACGCTCAGAAGGGTATGTTCAACATCTTCCTCGGCGTCTTCTTCTCGACGCTCGCCTTCGCGTTCATCGAGCCGTTCTTCTTCATCGGATACCTGATCTCGATCGCGATGTTCGGCCTGTTTCAGGCCATCTTCATGGCTAACGCCGGCGGAGCCTGGGACAACGCCAAGAAAATCGTGGAGACCGAGCTCAAGATGAAGGGCACCGAGTTGCACGCCGCGTCGGTGGTGGGCGACACCGTGGGCGATCCGTTCAAGGACACATCGTCGGTGGCGATGAATCCCGTCATCAAGTTCACCACCTTGTTCGGTCTGCTGGCCGTCGAGCTGGGAGTGTACCTGGTGAGTGGCGGGAACGGCACGCTCAGCCGGGTCCTTGCCGTCGCGTTCTTTCTCGCGGCACTCGGTTTCGTGTATCGCTCATTCTATGGCATGCGGATCGAGGTGGAGCCCCACTCCGCCGGCGCCACGCGGCCCGTGGCGGTCAAGGTGTGACCCCAGCCCAACTATGATGGGTCGCAGCGGTGGCATCGGTCGGCGCGAGTTCCTGGGATTCTCCGCGCTCGCCGGTGCCGCTGCTGTCGCTCATGGCGGACGGATCCCGTTCGTAGGCCCTTGGAGCAGAGCTTCGAGGGCCTTCGATTGGAATCCGGTCGATCTGGACGAGGCTACCGTCGCCGGTCTGCAAGCCGATATGCAGGCCGGACGGCTCACTGCCCGCCAACTGATCGAGAGCTACTTCGAACGCATCGAGAAGCTCGACCGGCAAGGGCCGGAGCTGCGCAGTACCATCGAGACCAACCCCGACGCGCTGTCCCTGGCCGATGAGCTCGACCGGGAACGCAGAGCCAAGGGTCCCCGCGGTCCGCTCCACGGCATTCCCGTTCTGCTCAAAGACAACATCGACACCGCCGATCGGATGACCACCACCGCAGGCTCGCTCGCGCTGGAGGGATCGATACCTCCATCCGATTCGGGAGTGGCGGCCCGGCTCCGAACGGCGGGCGCGGTCCTCCTGGGCAAGGCCAACATGAGCGAGTGGGCCAATATCCGCTCGACCCACTCGACCAGCGGGTGGAGCGCTCGCGGAGGGCAGTGTCGCAATCCATACGTCCTCGACCGCAACCCCTGCGGCTCCAGCTCGGGATCGGCCGTGGCAGTGTCCGCCAACCTGTGTGCGGTCGCCATCGGAACCGAGACCGACGGCTCGATCGTGTGTCCCGCCTCCAACAACGGGGTCGTGGGACTGAAGCCAACTGTCGGTCTGGTGAGCAGAGCTGGGATCATTCCTATTTCCCATACCCAGGACACCGCGGGACCACTGTGCCGCACGGTGGCTGATGCGGCAGCGCTTCTGACTGCCATGGCAGGTCCGGATCCTCGCGATGTGGCGACCGGGCCGGCCGCCCGGCAGGTTAAGGATTACACCCGATTTCTCGATCCAGCTGGGCTGCGGGGACTGCGGATCGGCGTCCCGCGGGCTAAGCTCTTCGGCTACAGTGACGTGACCGACCGGCTGGCCGAGGCGGCGCTCGAAGCTCTCAAGCACGGGGGTGCCGTTCTGGTCGACCCTGCTGATATCCCTCATCTCGGCGAGTACGATGACGCCGAGCTGGAAGTGCTGCTCTATGAGTTCAAGGCAGGACTCCAGAGTTACTTGGCCAGCCTCGGGCCGGCAGCGCCGGTCAAGACGCTGCAGGAGGTGATCGAGTTCAACCAACGGCACCGCGACCAGGAGATGCCGTTCTTCGGGCAGGAGCTCTTTCTCCAGGCACAGCGAAAGGGCTCGCTCCGGTCGCCGGGCTATCTCAAGGCCCGGGAGCACTGCCGGCGGCTGTCCCGTACTCTGGGAATCGACGCGGTCATGGCCAAACACCGGTTGGACGTCCTCGTGGCGTCCACCGGCAACCCCGCATGGCCCACCGATCTGATCAACGGAGACCACTTCACCGGCGGAAGCTCCACGCCGGCGGCGGTTTCCGGGTACCCGAGCATCAGCGTCCCTATGGGGTTTACCCACGGTCTGCCGGTGAATCTCTCTTTCTTCGGACGGGCGTGGAGCGAGCCTACGCTCATCAAAGCGGCATTCGCGTACGAGCAGGCCGCCAAGCACCGGCGGCCACCCCGTTTTCTCCCCACCGCGCCTCTCGCTCCGGCTTGATTCTCCTATCCGGGAAGTCGATCTTCCTGCCCGGACGACACCACTTTCGACCAGGACTTGCATGGCGGTTACCAGCGCTCGCGTCTCGGACCGGGGCGCGCACCCGGCCCTGACACGGGAACAGCTCCTCGAACTGTATTACTACATGCGTCTGACCCGCTCGCTCGAGGAGCGGCTGGTCAATCTGTACCGCCAGACCAAAGTGGTGGGCGGGCTGTTCCGGTCGTTGGGGCAGGAGGCCGACGCGGTGGGTTCGGCCTACGCGCTGGACCGGTCCAAGGGCGACATCCTCTCGCCCTTGATCCGAAACCTTGGCTCCATGCTGGTCCAGGGTGCCACGCCGCTCGAAATCCTGCGTCAGTATATGGCCAAGGGCGACTCTCCGACCCGCGGTCGCGAGCTGAACATCCACTTCGGCGATACCGTGCGTGGCTTCATCGGCCAGATCTCTCACCTGGGCGACATGGTGCCCGTGATGGCGGGGGTGACGCTCTCATTCAAGCTGCGCCAGCAGCAGCGGGTGGGCCTGGTCTATGTGGGCGACGGTGCCACCTCCACCGGCGCATTTCACGAGGGGATCAACTTCGCCGCGGTGCAGCGGTGTCCCCTGGTGGTCATCGTCGAAAACAACGGGTATGCCTACTCCACCCCCACCAGCAAGCAGACGGCGTGCACCAGCTTCAAGGACAAAGCGGTGGGCTACGGCGTTCCAGGCGTGCGTGCCGACGGCAATGATGTCGTCGCCACGTATCAGGTGACCAAAGAAGCCGTGGATCGGGCTCGCCGGGGAGAAGGTGTCACCTTGATCGAGCTGGTGACCTATCGCCGCAAGGGACACGCGGAGCACGACAATCAATCGTATGTGCCGGCCGGGGAAATCGACCGCTGGGCTCGGGAGAACGACCCGCTGGATCGCTACGTGAAGGAGCTCACCGCCAAGCGTGACATACCGACAGCGGAGCTGGAGCGGATAGACGCGAGAGTCACGGCGGAAATCGACGCCGCGACCGATCAGGCGGAGGCGTCGCCCGCGCCGGAGCCTCGCGACTGCCTGGTTGGGGTGTACGCCGATCCGGCCCGGATGCCCCCGCTTTGGTATCGTGAGGGCGTGCAGTCGGCGGTCGAGCGGCACGAGCGGCCGGCCAGCTGGGGAACCCACGATGGCTGAGACCACCTATCTCGAAGCCATTCGCCAGGGCTTGTTCGAGGAGATGGAGCGTGATCCCGAGGTCATCTGCCTGGGCGAGGACATCGGGGCGTATGGCGGAGCGTTCAAGGTGACCGAGGGGCTTCAGGCCCGGTTCGGTGAGGCGCGGGTCATCGACACGCCGCTCTCCGAGGCGGCCATCGTGGGTGCGGCGGCAGGGGCCGCCCACATGGGCCTGCGGCCGGTCTGCGAGATGCAGTTCATCGATTTCGTCTCCTGCGCTTACGACATGCTGACCAACTATGTGGCCACCGCCAGGTACCGCGCGTTCCTGCCGTGTCCCATGGTGGTGCGGGGCCCGAGTGGCGGCTACGTCCGTGGCGGGCCATTTCACTCTCAGAATCCCGAAGCGGCATTTCTTCATACCCCAGGACTCAAGATCGTCTATCCCGCCACCGCGAGCGACGCGAAGGGGTTGATCAAAGCCGCCATCCGGGACGACGATTGCGTGCTCTTTTTCGAGCACAAATATCTCTATCGGCGGATCAAGGAAGAGCTGCCCGGGGGCGATCACATCGTGCCGATCGGAAAGGCACGCCTCGCGAGAGAGGGGCGCGATCTCTCGATCATCACCTACGCCGCCACGGTATGGAAGGCGCTCGAAGCCGCGGAGCAGTTGCAGCGCGAGGACG
Source organism: Gemmatimonadales bacterium (assembly GCA_045803245.1). Lineage (GTDB taxonomy): Bacteria > Gemmatimonadota > Gemmatimonadetes > Gemmatimonadales > GWC2-71-9 > CAVVWJ01. Next base: position 374 of record JBJMPK010000049.1, on the reverse strand, counting down.
GGCTTTCGGTCGAGGTGCTCGATCTGCGCTCGCTGCTTCCCATGGATGATGAGGCCATCGCCGAGACGGTTAAGAAGACCAACCGGGTGTTGATCGTGCATGAGGACACGGTGACCGGGGGCATCGCCGGCGAAATCGCCGCCCGGATCAACGATCTGGCATTCGAATGGCTGGACGCGCCGATCAAGCGGGTGGCGGCCCACGACGTGCCGCTCCCCTACGCGCCTCAGCTGGAAGATTTCGTGCTGCCGCAGACGGGGGATATCGTGAGGGCAGCGAGGTGGTTGGCGAAGTATTAGAGTTGAGTAGTCACCAGTCACCAGTCTCCAGTCATGTCCGCTTCGTATTCCAAGCTGACTGGAGACCGGCGACTG
>JBJMPK010000048.1:0-4161 GCA_045803245.1 Gemmatimonadales bacterium | reverse complement strand
GCGTCCTGCTGAGCCACCTCATTCTCTTTGGCTTCATCTACCCTTCGGCCCGTTCGCAGGTGCCCGCGTGGGTGATGGAAGAACTGCTTGGTCGGGTTGCAGCCGAGGTGAGGTCGAATGCGCCGGAGGAGGCTGTCTGTTACGGCACGCTGCTCTCCTGGTCCCAATACTTGGGAGATGTGCTCGGCGGCACTTTCCGCGATGCCCGGATTCGCCCCTTCGGCAACATGAGCGCGGAGGAGGTGGCCCGATGGACCTCGGCGGATAAAGGATGAAAGAGGCTATTGGCTATTGGCTAGTGGCTCACGATGAAGGGCCGAGATGCCGGCTGGGAATCTCTCACGGTCGAGGAGCAGCCAATAGCCAATAGCTAATAGCCAATAGCCTCCTTCATCCCTTATCCGCCGAGGTCCATCGGGCCACCTCCTCCGCGCTCATGTTGCCGAAAGGGCGAATCCGGGCATCGCGGAAAGTGCCGCCGAGCACGTCTCCCAGGTATTGGGACCAGGAGAGCAGCGTGCCGTAACAGACAGCCTCCTCCGGCGCATTCGACCCCACCTCGGCTGCAACCCGACTGAGCAGTTCTTCCATCACCCACGCGGGCACCTGCGAACGGGCCGAAGGGTAGATGAAGCCAAAGAGAATGAGGTGGCTCAGCAGGACGCGCCAGTGGGGGCCAAACCGGGCCAACAGCCGCTTCCAATCCAGCCGCTTGCCGAGGGCGAGAATCAGGTGGGAGACATCGGCCCCATCGTAGCGCTCCCGTTCCATGACGAATGCCTTGGACCAGAGCGTCTCCTCGGCCGGGGCGATCTGGACCGGGACGGTGAGGACTTCACCGGGGATCGCGTGGGCAAACCAGTCGTCGTCGACGCTGGCGATGCTGTTGCCCGAGCTGAAGATCACATCGATGAATCCCTCGGCCGACCGGATTTTTGCCAGCCAGTGCGAGAAGACCAGCTCGGTCTCATACCCCTCCGCGGCGCAGGCCTCGAGCAGCCGCTGGACGTCGCCCGGCCGCGCGAAGAGGTCGAGGTCTTTGGTGGATTTGTCGATGCCGGCCTGGTGGATGAAAGCAAAGGCGCCCCCGACGAGAAACGGGATGCCGGCCCGGTTGAGAACCTCCATGGCGTCTCGATAAAAGAGGCGCGACGGAGTCTCGACCAAAGATTGTGTGGGTGCCAGGGCCATCTCGGACTCCTCGGACGCTCTGCCTATCATATCCAGTCCTGGCAAGTGCTGGTGTGGCGCGCATCACCGCGACCGTCCGGTGACTGGCCTCAATTGGGACGCCATGGCAAAGACAGCAGGAACCGTGCGGATCGCCGCCGTCGGCGACATCCATCTCGGCGGCAGGGGCCTCGACCCTCCGCTCCAGATCCTTTTCGGCCAGGTATCCCAGCATGCGGACGTGCTGGCGTTGTGTGGCGATCTGACCGACCGGGGCGACCCCGAAGAAGCGAAACTGATGGCCAAGGCGCTGGCGACCGTGTCAGTTCCCATCGTGGCAGTCCTGGGAAACCACGATTACGAATGCGGCAAGGAAGCGGAGGTCGCCCGGATTCTGAGCGATGCCGGTGTGCGGGTGCTCGACGGCGACGCGCACGAAGTTCTCGGGATCGGATTTGCCGGGGTAAAAGGGTTTGCCGGTGGTTTCGGACGGCGGGCGCTGGGGCCCTGGGGCGAGCCGATCATCAAGCAGTTCGTCCGGGAAGCACTGAACGAGGCACTGAAGTTGGAAACGGCGCTAGGACGGCTTCGGACCGAGCGCAAAGTGGCTTTACTGCACTACTCGCCGGTATCGGAGACGGTAGTGGGTGAGCCATTCGAGATATACCCCTACCTGGGCTCCAGCCGGCTGGAGGAGCCGCTCACCCGTTATCCGGTGGATGTCGTGTTCCACGGGCACGCGCACCACGGGGCGCCAGAGGGACGGACCAGGGAGAAGGTGCCGGTCTACAACGTGTCGATGATGCTCCTGCAGCATACCTTCCCGGACCGGCCGCCGTTCCGCCTCGTCGAGCTTCCGGTTGGAGGTCCCTCCGCCGATGAGGAGTCAGCAATGCCGGGCGTGACCCCTCTCCGGCGGGTTACTGACCGGCCGAACGTTTGAGGGGCGGGGCCTTTTTCTCTCCCGGAACGCCCGGCTCGGTCATCGCGCGCAAGTCGAGAACCTGGTCGAGATCGGCCGCCTCAAGGAGGCGCTTCTTCATTACCAGCTCCCTGACGGTCAGTCCGGTTTCAACCGCCTCCTTGGCCAGCTTGGCGGCTTCGGCATAGCCGATTTTCGGCGCCAATGCGGTCACCAGGGCCGGGCTCCGCTCCAGCCAGTATGCGCATTGGGCCGCATCGGCCTGGATGCCGTCCACACAGCGGTCGGCCAGCACCCTGCTGGCGTTCCCCACGATCATCAGCGCGAAGACGATGTTGTGGGCCATGACCGGCATCATGACGTTGAGCTCGAGTTGACCGGCCTCGGACGCGAGCGCCACCGTGGTGTCGAGTCCCAGGGCCTGGTAACACACCTGATTCACCATCTCCGCTATTGAAGGATTCACCTTTCCCGGCATGATGCTGGAGCCCGGCTGAACCGCCGGCAACACGATCTCGGCCAGCCCGGTGCGCGGACCGGAGGCGAGCAGCCGGATATCATTCCCGATCTTGTTCAAATCGAGCACATAGGCCCGGAGCGCCCCGCTCAAGGTCGCGACGTCTCCCATGGATTGCATCAGCTGCACCAGATCCTGTCCCACGCGCAGCTCCAGCCCGCTGATCTGTTGCAGCTGGGTAGCCATGAGCCCGGCATATTCCCGTTCCGCGTTGATCCCGGTGCCGACCGCCGTCCCGCCGATGTTCAGCTCCCGCAACCACTCGGCGGCCTCGATCAGTTTCCTTCGATGCCGGGCGACGGTGTGGCCATAGGCGGTGAACTCCTGGCCCAGGCGGATGGGCGTGGCGTCCTGTAGATGGGTACGGCCCGACTTGACGATCTGGTCGAACTCCTGGCCTTTGGCGAGAAGCGAGGTGGCGAGCCGGTCGAGTGAGTCCAGCGTCCCCCGGAGGGTGGCCAGTATCGCGAGGCGCATCGCGGTGGGGATCACATCATTAGTGCTCTGCGCCATGTTGACGTGATCGTTGGGATGCACCGGCTGATAGGCGCCGCGCGGGGCGCCTAGAATCTCATTGGCCCGATTAGCGAGCACCTCGTTACAGTTCATGTTGTGACTGGTACCGGCACCAGCCTGGTACACGTCGACAATGAACTGGTCGCGGTGGCGTCCACCGAGCACTTCGTCCGCCGCCTGGACGATGGCATCGGCCAGCCGGGCATCCAACCGTCCGGTCTGTTTGTGTACCAAGGCGGCCGCGCGCTTGATCCATACCACCGCATCCACGAATGCGGGAAGCGCCCGCAACCCGGAGATCGGGAAGTTCTCGGCCGCACGCAGCGTCTGAATCCCGTAGAGTGCGGTCGCAGGAACGTCCTTCTCTCCCAGCGGGTCGCGTTCCTTCCGGGTGTTGGCCATAAGCTTGGATTCGGGTCTCATAAACCACCGAAGCCCAGAGACGGAGACCGATGAGCGATTATTATCGATCGATCCACGCCCTGGCCGCGTTCAGCGGCGAGAAGGCAACCAAAGCCGATCTGTTTCTCGGGCGCCATCTCTTCGTGGGGCTCAACTGCTTCGAGCCGGGACAATCGCAGAAAACTCATGTGCATGGCGGGTCGGACAAATTTTATCTCCTCATCTCGGGAAAGGCGAGGATGACGGTGGGAAGCGATACCCGCATCGTCGGTGAAGGAACCGTCGTCTGGGCACCGGCGGATCTGCCGCATGGCGTCGAGGAAGCACTCGAGCGAACCGTGATGCTGATTGCCATGGGGCCTCCCCCGCCAGGAGTCAGCCGCCAGCCGGCTCGCTAGCGTCTCCGGTCCGGCGCTGGACCAGGTGCCGCAGCGCCGGCCAGCCGTAAATCCTCGCTGCCAACCACACGCCGAGTAGCACGCCGAACCCATTGGTGTAGAAACGCCAGGCCAGGAGCAGCCATCCCTCGCTGTCGCCGAGATCGCCGGCGGCACCACCGAGGAAGCCCAGCTCGACCGCTCCGGCGCCGGAAGGCGTGGGCAGAATCAATTGACTGTACAGCAGGGCAAATGAG
>JBJMPK010000047.1:0-15007 GCA_045803245.1 Gemmatimonadales bacterium | reverse complement strand
GAATCTCCCCACCAGCGTGGTGATCACCGGCTGTGACTCGATGGAGAAATTGGAGCAGGCACTTACCGCGGCGCGCAGTTTCCGTCCGCTGCGTCCCGCCGAAGTCGAGGCCTTACTCGCCAAAACCGCCGGCGCGGCACGGGAGGGCCGGTACGAGCTCTACAAGACGACCCACAAGCACGATGGCACCATGGAGCACCCCGAATGGTTAGGCGCGGCGTCCTGACCTCTCTCGCACCGGGGAAGGTGCTCGGCCCGCCCCGACTCCTCACTCCTCGGGACCGTGGGCTCGGGGACGTGGTCGCATGTTCGTGGCTCCGCCCAGCCCGGTCCCCAGGACAGGAGAGTAGGCCGGATCGTGGCCTTCGCCTGATTGCACTATTCAAGTTCGCCAAGATGGCGCTCCTGATGGCCGTCGGCCTTGGTGCCCTCCAGCTGCTCGATCCCAAGATCACCGCGCGTGCGCAGCGTTGGACTAGCGCCGTTGCCACCAGTTCGGACCGCCGCGTCCTCCAGCACCTGCTCGCCCACATCCTGGGCCTCTCACCCGGGCGACTCGAGGTCCTGGCGCTAGGGGCGTTCCTGTACTCCGCGCTGTTCGCCACCGAGGGCGTGGGCCTCTGGCTGGGCCGGCGCTGGGCCGAGTATCTGACTGTAGTAGCCACAGCGTCGTTCGTGCCGCTCGAGCTCTTCGAAGTGCTTCAGCGCGCCAGTGTACTCCGGGTGGGAGCCCTAGTGTTGAACGTCGCGGCGGCGGCGTACCTGATATACCGGCTGCGCCAACCCCAGACGGGGAAACCCAGGCCGGTGGACTCGCCCGGCTAGGGCAACCACGACCCCGACACCGGGGGGCCGTGGCGATCCTTCACGCCGGGCTCTCTTCCCTCCGTTTTCTCCTCCCTCGCTTTTAGGGAACGCCTAGCACACCACTGGACGATGCCCCGGCGTCGCGCAATCATTGGGGACAGCTCCGAACAGGCTTACGCCCAGGGATTTCTCGATGCAATCGAACACAACCCGACGGTTCCCATCCTCGGTCGCACCAGCGGTGTCCGGCACTATTGCGGCGGCAGTGGTAACCCTCGTCTGCTATTGGATCCAACCTGGTACTCTGCCGGCGGCCATGCTGTACGTGTTCGTTGTCGTCATGGTCTCTCTCCGCGGCGATCTTGTGGCCTCGGTGTGGATTTCTCTGCTGGCCGTCGCATCCCTCGACCACTTCTTTACGTCCCCGGAGTTCCGGATGTGGCCGATCAGGGAGGCGCGGGATGCCGTGGCCCTGATCGTTTTCCTGTCCACCGCTGTGGTGATCAACCGCCTGATCGTCAGAATGCGTCAGTCGTTCAGGGAGGTGGAGGCCGCCCAGGAGCAGCTTCAACTGGTGATTGATACGGTTCCGACTCTGCTGGCAACCATCCGGCCTGACGGCCGCCTCGAGCTCATCAACCAACGGTGGCGCGACTTCCTGGGTCTCTCGGCGGAGGAAATTCAACGTGGCAAATGGAGCACCGCACTCCATCCCGACGATCGTAATCGGTATGTCGGTGAGTGGAGCGCAGCGCTGGCGTCCGGTCTTCCGTTGGAGTCCGAGGCCCGGATACGGCGCGCCGACGGCGAATATCGCTGGCTCTTGATCCGGGTGGTGCCGTTGCGCGACCGTCAGGGACACATCGTGCGGTGGTACGGCAGTGGCACCGATATCGAGGACTGGAAGCGGGCTGAGGAACGCGCTGGGCGGGCGGACCGGGAACGCAGCACCCTTATCGATACGATCCCCGCGCTGCTCTGGAGTACGCTGCCCGATGGATCCGGTGACTTCAACAACCAGCGCTGGCTGGACTATACCGGGCTCTCAGCCGATGAGGCCGAGGGCTGGGGCTATGTCAGCGTGATCCACCCGGAGGACTATGAACGTCGCACCCCTCAATGGAGGGCTGCCTTCGCTGCCGGCGAGTCGATGGAGGACGAGGCCCGCCTGCGTCGAGCCGACGGGCAGTATCGCTGGTTCCTGCACCGCGCCGTGCCGCTCCGGGATGAAGGCGGAAAGATTCTGAAATGGGTCGGCACCAGCACCGACATCGAGGACCTTAAGCAGGCGGCGGGCGTCCTGCGGGAGCAAGCCGGGCTCCTGGATATCAGCCACGACTCCGTGTTCGTGCGGGATATGAGTGACGTCATCACGTACTGGAATCGGGGAGCCGAGGCGCTCTACGGCTGGAGCAGAGATGAAGCCGTAGGCCAGAGGTCACACCAGCTCACTCAAACGGTGTTTCCCGAACCCCTCGACCAGATCAACGCGGAGCTGTTACGCACCGACCGGTGGGAGGGCGAGCTGCTGCACACCACCCGTAACGGCGTTCAGGTTGTGGTGGCCAGCCGCTGGTCCTTGCAGCGGGACGACCTGGGGCGAGCCACTGCAATCCTGGAGACGAACAACGATGTCACTGGGCGGAAGCGGGCGGAGTCGGAACTGCGCGAGAGCGAAGGACGCTATCGACGCATCTTCCAGTCGGCGGGAGTATCGCTCTGGGAAGAGGACTTTTCTGCCGTCAAGTCCGCCATCGATGAGCTGAGGGTCGAAGGGGTCACCGATTTTCGCCAATACTTCGCCACTCACCCCGACTTTATCGAACGCGCCATTTCGCTGGTGAAGATCATCGATGTGAACGACACCACGCTCAGCCTCTTGCAGGCCGCGAGCAAGGCTGAGCTTCTGGTTTCACTGGAGCGCATTTTCTTACCGGAGACCCAGGAAGTGTTCGCCGGCGAGCTGATCGCCATCGCCGAAGGGCAGACCCGGTTCGAAGCCGAGACCGTGCTGTAGACGCTGGATGGGAAGCGGCTCTCCGTGTTATTCACGATGACCTTCCCGGCCGATTCGACGACGCTGGATAGTGTCCTGGTAGCCATCATGGATATCACGGAGCGCAAGCGTCTCGACACTGAGCTGCGCCGCAGCCAAGCGTATCTCATCGCCGGCCAGGAACTGAGCCACACCGGCACCTTTTCCCGGCTGGTCACCGGCGCCGCGTACTGGTCGGAGGAGATGTATCGCATCTATGGCCTGGATCCCACGGGTCCCGCGCCCAATCCGGAACAGTTTCTCCAGATCTGTCATCCCGACGATCGGGATCGAGTAGTCCAGGCTTGGAACACCGCGTACCATGAGGCCCGCAGCTTCGAGTTGGATTTCCGCATCATCTGGCCCACCGGTGCGATCCGGCATCTGCATGCGACGGCCCAGCCGGTCCTCGATGAGGCCGGTGCCGTCGGTGAAGTCATAGGTGCGGTCATGGACGTAACCGACCGAAAGCGCGCGGAACGAGCCCTTCGGCGCGCCCGCGAGCGCGCCCTCGAGACCCGTTTTGCGGCGGTGCTCGAGGAGCGCACCCGTCTCGCTCGGGACATCCACGACACCTTGCTCCAGGGGTTCACCGGGATCGCCCTGAAACTCGTCGCTGCCACCAGCCGGGTGAGTGACCCTCCGGAAAGCGTGGTGGCTCTACGCGAGCTCATCGACCTGGCACAACAGACACTCATCGATGCCCGCCGGGCGGTCTGGGATCTGCGAGCTCCCTCGCTGGAAGGTGCCGACTTTCCGGCGGCGCTTCGAAATGCGGCGGAGGACTGCATACGAGGGACGGAACTGCGGCTGGAGTACAGCATCGGAGGCCCCGCGCGAGCGGTGGACCAGGAAATCGAAGCGGTTGTGGTGCGGGTGCTGCAAGAGGCCATCACCAATGCCGTGAAGCACGCGATGGCCCAGTCGGTCCGCGTGAGGCTGTCCTTCGAAAGTCGTAGCGTGCGCCTCTCTGTCATCGATGACGGCCGCGGCTTCGTTCTCGATCCCGACTTGCGTACCTACGGCGGCCACTGGGGGTTGCTCGGCATGCGAGAGCGTGCCACCCAGGTGCGTGGCAAGCTGTCGATCCGAAGCACGCCCGGTCACGGTGCCGAAATCGTGCTCCTGGTCCCCTATGCACCAGCTCATCGACCGGCTGCTGCCAGCGTCGGCTCCTCAGCGGAGGAGTAAAGTCACAATCGTGGGAAGGAGTAGCTTGTGAATCCCATCCCTGATTCCCGGCCGGCCCAGGCAGGTCCGCGCGAGAGCAATCAACCAGTTCGGTTCGCCGGCTCGGTACTCGGGCCCCGGCGTCACGTCTGCGCCTTCTTTCATACTCAGGAGGAGTGGTACCGGGTTCTCCTTCCTTTCATCAAGGAAGGCTTCGATCGGGGCGAGAAGGCCTACCATATAGTCGACCCCAACCTCCGTCGCGAACATCTGGGGCGGCTCGAGTCGGCCGGAATTCCCGTGGAGGCGGTGGAACGAAACCGGCAGTTCGAGCTACGCAACTGGGCCGACGCGTATCTGCTCGATGGCCACTTCGACCAGGACCGGATGCTGGCTCTGATCGAGCAAGTGCTCGATGGAGGTACCCAGCAGGGCTTCCCGCTGACCCGTTTGATTGCCCAGATGGAGTGGGCCCTGGAGGATCGGCCGGGGGTCAATGATCTGGTGGAATACGAAGCGAGGCTGAACTATCTGTTGCCACGCTATCGAGACCCCGTCATATGAACGTATGATCTCGCCAAGTTTGGCGGGCACATCGTCGTCGATATCATGCGGACCCATCCGATGATCGTCATCGGCGGCATCCTCCAGGAGAATCCGTTCTTCGTTCCCCCCGATGAATTTCTGCGGGAGCTGCGGGAGCGCGAGGCCAGGAATCACAGAGGACAGCCATCAGTCACTTGACGACTAGAATGAGCGAGGACCACGCGGCCGATGAGATCAAGCGGCTCCAGGGATGCATTACCGATCTCCTGGGCGTGCTGGCGCTGCCCGCTATCTGGGCTGGTCGGGGCCCCTCCGAGATTGCCGGCGCCCTGCTCGACGTGCTGCTCGGCATGCTGCGCCTGGACTTCGCCTACATCCGGCTGAGCGAGGCGATCGACGGGTCGCCCATCGAGTGGCTCCAGACCGGCCAGCACCCCGGCCAGGTGTCGCAGCCCGGCGATATGAGTCGAGTGCTGGATCGGTGGCTGGCGGATCCGTTATCCACACCGGCCGTGGTATCCAACCCGGTGGGAGCGGGGAAGGTGACGATCGCGGCCTTCCGGTTGGGTCTCCAGGACGAGGTCGGTGTCCTGGTGGCCGGGTCCCAGCGAGCCGATTTTCCGACCGAGATCGAGAAGTTGCTCTTACAGGTTGCGTCGAACCAGGCCGCCATGGGGTTGCAGGAGGCACGCCTTCTGGCCGATCAGCGGGGAGCGGCGGCGGAGCTGGAGCAAAGGGTCATGGACCGGACCGGTCAACTGGCCGCCATGAACGAAGAGCTCAGAAAGGAAGTGGGCGAGCGGAAGCGGGCTGAAGAGGCCTTGCGCCGGAGCGAGGCCTATTTAGCCGAAGGCCAGAGGTTGAGCCAGACCGGCAGTTGGGCCCGGAACCTACAGACCGGCGAGGTATTCTGGTCCCGAGAGATGTATCGGATGTTCGGCTACGAGCCTGGCACCCCCGTCACCCTGGAAAAGATCAGGCAGGAACGGGTTCATCCGGAGGATCGAACCCGGCTCGTGCAAGCCAGCGACTTTGCGATCCACAACAAGAGCATTCTGGACCACGAGTATCGCATTTCCCTTCCGGATGGGACGGTGAGATTCCACAAAGTTGTGGCCCACCCCGTCCTCGACCAGTCCGGTGAGATGGTGGAGATTGTCGGCACGACGGCGGACGTGACCGAACAGCACGAGGCCAGCGCTGCTCTGGAGCAGGCCTTCGACGAGATCAAGAAGTCCGAGGATCGCCTTCGGCTCGTCATCGATACCATTCCCGCCCTGGTGGCAACTCTCCAGCCTGACGGCTCCGCGAATTTCTATAATCGCCGGTGGCTGGAATATCTGGGTCTTCCATTGCAGGAGGTTCTGGGATGGGGCTGGACTCGGGTGACTCACCCCCACGACCTGGAGGATTTCCTGCTTCACTGGCGGGCGGCCACGGCCTCGGGCGAGCCCTTCGAGCGGGAGGCCCGGCTGCGGCGGGCCGACGGGCAATATCGCTGGCTGCTGATTCGTGCCGTCCCCCTGCGTGGAGAGCAGGGAAAGATCGCCGACTGGTATGCAACCAGTATCGATATCGAGGACCGGAAGCGGGCCGAAAAGGCCGTCCGGCGAAGCGAGGCATATCTGGCCGAGGCCCAGGCGCTCAGCCATACCGGAAGCTGGGCTTGGAGCCTCTCTACCGACGAGATGTACTGGTCGGAGGAGACCTTCAGCATCTTAGGCTTGGATCCCCCGACTACGCGGCCTAGCCGTCACCTATTCAGCCAGCTCTGGCATCCGGAGGATCGAGATCATGCCGAGCAGACGATCGAAACGGCCGCTCGAGAGAAGCGAGACTACGACATGGAGGTCCGGCTTATCCGACCCGATGGCTCGATCCGGCACGCCCATGTCATGGGCCACCCGGTGCTCCACCAGGCGGGCAGAGTCGTCGAATTCATGGGCGTGATCATGGACGTGACCGAGCGGAAGCGGGCGGAACGGGCCTTACGCCGGGCGCGAGAGCGGATCCTGGAGACGCGCTTTGCTGCCGCGCTGGAGGAGCGAACGCGGATAGCCCGCGACATTCACGACACCCTGTTACAGGGCTTCACCGGAGTGGCCCTGAAACTGGTCGCGGGCGTCAACCAAGTCACCGGTCCCCGGGAAACTGTAGCCGCTCTCCATGAGGTGATCGGGCTGGCCCAACAGACGCTGGTCGACGCCCGGCGCGCGGTTTGGGATTTGCGATCGCCGGCGCTAGCGAGCGGCGACTTCCCGGCGGCAGTCAGAGCCGCCGCGGAGGAATGCGTTCGCGGTAGCGGGATTACCCTGGAGTACGACGTAGGGGGACTACCCCGACCGGTGGCTCCGGCCGTCGAGGAAGTGGCAGTTCGGGTGGTACAGGAGGCCCTTACGAATGTGGTGAAGCACGCGGATGCGCGAACGGTGCGGGTCGGACTCGGGTTCGAGCCGAAGGGTGTCCGTCTGACCGTAATCGACGACGGCCACGGGTTCACCGTCCAGCTCGACAACCGTGCTTACGGGGGGCACTGGGGCCTGCTCGGCATGCGGGAACGCGCCACCCAGGTTCGCGGCAAACTGTCGATCCGAAGTATGCCCGGTCATGGTACCGAGGTGGTGCTCCTGGTCCCGTATGCACCCGGTCCTCGACCGCCGGTCATCCACACCGCGTCCAGCTCCGCCTCTTGAGGTACTGGTTAGGGCCGATCATTTCGTCGCCACCCGCACTCGCTGTCCCGCCTGCAGATCGTCCGTCGGGTTGAGCACGATGGTTGCCCCCGGCGCCAGTCCACCGGTTACCTCCACCCAACTGCCGTAATCAGTGCCGATCGTCACGGTCGAGTAGCCAAGCGTCGAATCGGGTCCGACGGTGACCACCTGGGGCGGGCCGCTTCGAATCACCAGCGCCGTGGCGGGAACTCGGAGCGCGGACCTGCTCCTGGATAGGCTGATCTGCACCTGGGCATAGGCCCCCGGCAGGAAGGTGCCACTTGGGTTGGCCACATCGACCTCGGCCAGCAACGTGCGCGCATTGGGATCGAGCGCATTGGTGGTGCGGGCGATCCGCCCGTGCAGGGTATCCCCCGGAAATGCCGGGACCGTTACCACGGCCGCCTTGCCGACTTGCACCGCGTCGGCATTCTCCTCCGGCACGGTGACGTATACCGCCAGGGTGTCGATCCTCGCCAACTGAAACAGGCTCCCCGGGACGCTTCCCATTGCCGACGGCAGCGACCCACTGACTGCGCCCGCGGTTCCCACCAGCGCACCGGCCGTCACGTTGCGCGCGATGATAACTCCGGTGAATGGTGCGACAACCTGCTCGTAGCTCTGGAGCTGTCGCAGCTCCCGCAGATTGGCCTCGGTGCTGTTGAGCGTTGCGGTGGCGACATTGAACGCGGCGGTCTTCTGGTCCAGCTCGTCGGCCGTCACCGCGCTGTCGCCGGCCATGCTTTGCCAGCGAGCCAGCTCCACCCGCGCGAGCTGGAGCGATGCGCGTGCCTGGGCGACCGCCGCCCGGGCCTGTTCTACCTGATGGTCCAGCTCCGGCGCCTCGATCCGGGCGAGCAGATCGCCCTGGTGCACCTGTGAGCCGATGTCGACGAGAGTCCGGCCGATGTAGCCCCCGACCCGGGCATAGATCGGCGCGTTCTCGATCGCGGACAGCGTCGCCGGCAGCGTTACCGAGGACGCGGTGGGCGCATAGTTTATCGTGGCCACTTGCACGGCAGTGACCCCGGTGTTGGCCGCCACGACCGCCGCCAGCCGGGTGGTCCGCGTTAGCCGGGGGACCACTCCGAGCACCAGGGCAATGAGGAGCGCGCCGGCGATGATCAGGCTGAGCCGGGCAATCCGTCTTGCCGGCACTGGCCTTGGGGATGCGGCTTCCGCCGTCGAGGAGCTCATGCGTGACCTTCCGGAATGGTGATCGGTGGCGCAGGTGGAGCGGCCCGCAGCAGACTGTACATCACCGGGACCACGAAGAGGGTAAAGATCGTCGCGACCAGCAACCCACCGATCACCGCCCGACCCAAGGGAGCGTTCTGCTGCGCGCCCTCGCCGAAGGCCAGCGCCATGGGCAGCATTCCCAGGATCATGGCGAGCGCCGTCATGCAGACCGGCCGGAGCCGCACGAAGCCGGCCGCGAGAGCCGCCTGCAGGGCGGAGCGCCCCTCCCGCCGTTGCTCATCGGCAAAGGTGACGAGCAAGACGCTGTTCGCTGTCGCCACGCCCAACACCATGATCATGCCCATCAAGGCCGGAACGCTGAACGTCGTTCCGGTAGCAAACAGTATCCAGACCACCCCGGCGAGCGCTCCCGGCAGCGCCATGATGATCACCAGCGGGTCGAGCCAGGACTGGAAGTTGATCACCAACAGGAGGTAGACCAGCACCATGGCGAACACCACACCGAAGAGCAGCCCGCGGAACGAGGAACGCATACTCTCCACCTGCCCCCGCACGACGATGCTCGTTCCCTTGGGGAGAGTGGGACGGACCTGGGCGATGACGCGATCGATATCGCGGGCCACTCCGCCCAGATCCCGATCATCTGCGCCGGCGTAAATGTCGGTGACCGGCTGGACGTTATAGTGGTTCACCACGGCATAGGAGGTCTGCCGGCTTACCGATGCCAGGTTGCCGAACAATTGGGGCTCAGGCAAACCGGGTGCGGTCACCGGGGTGCGGGCCAGGTCGGCCAGCGAGGTGAGTTGATACGTGGGGGTCCTGACCGCCACGCTGTAGCTCACGCCGTTCTGGGGGTTGAGCCAGAAGTTCGGTGCTGTCTGCCCGCTGGAGCTCAGTGAAATGAGGAGATCGCTGGCAACCTCGCGTTGGGTCAGCCCGATCTGCTGGGCCCGGATCCGGTCCACCGAAAACAGGAACTCCGGCATGTTCGCCACCTGCTGCACCCGGGTGTCGACCGCACCCGGGATCCGCCGGATCTCGTTAGCCAGCCGGCTCGCGACCCTATAGTTGGCCATCTTGTCCGGCCCGGCGACCTGCACATCCACCGGGGCCGGCAAACCCAGGTTGAGGACCTGGTTGACGATGTCGGCCGGCAGAAAGAAGAAGCCGACTCCGGGAAACTCACGCGGGAGCTCTGCCCGCAGGCGGCGAACGTACTCGAACGTCGAGGCGCTTCGCTTGGGCGCCAGTTGAACCAACAGATCCCCATCGGCCGCGTTCAAGGTGGCGTTGCTGCCGGTCGCCAGGTTGATCGCGTTCCGGTTCACCCCGATGTTGTCCAGCACGAGGGTGAGCTCATTCGGGGGAATCACCCGTCGGATGCTCCGTTCCACTGACGAAAAGAGAAGCTCCGTCTCCTCCAGCCGGGTTCCCGCCGCCGCCCGCAGGTGGAGCTGGAAGGCCCCACCGTCGGCGCTGGGAAAGAAGTCCTGGCCCACGAAGGGGACCAGTGCCGCGGAGGCCAGGAGGAAAATGCCGGCGCCAGTGACCAGAACCCCGCGGTGCCGGAGCGCGGCATCGAGCAATCCGTGGTACGCCGCGCGAAACCGCTCGAAGCCGGCCTCGAAGCGCGCGCTCAGCCGCCCGAACCGTCCTGAAGAAGGCGAGATCGCTGTGCCGCCAGTGGCCGCCGCAGCCGCGAGCCGATGCGCGTCGGCCGCGAGAAGATATCGGGCCATGGTAGGCACCAGGGTGCGCGACAGCACATAGGAGGCCATCACGGCGAATACCACCGCCAGCGCGAGCGACCGGAAAAGCGCGGCCGCCGGTCCGGTCAGGAAGAAGATCGGCAGGAACACGATCGAGATCGCCAGGGTCGAGACAAACGCCGGGGTGGCGATCTGCGCTGCTCCGTCCATGATCGCCTGGAGAATCTCCTTCCCCTCCGCCATGTTCCGGTTCACGTTCTCGATTTCCACCGTGGCGTCGTCGACCAGAATCCCCACCGCCAGAGCGAGCCCGCCCAGCGTCATCACGTTGAGGGTCTGTCCTAGGCCCCAGAGCGCAATGATCGAGCAGAGTATCGCCAGCGGGATCGACGTCGCGATGATCAGTGTGCTGCGCCAGCTCCCCAGGAAGACTAGGATCATGAAGGCGGTCAGACACGCCGCGATCAGGGCCTCGCGAATGACTCCCGTGATCGCGGCGCGGACGTAGATGGACTGATCGGCGAGCAGCTGGATGTCCAGCGACGGCGGCAGTGACGCCTTGATCGAGGCGAGCTTGGCCTTGATGCCGTTCACCACGGCCAGGCTCGAAGCGTTGCCGTTCTTGAGAACCGAGAGATAGGTGCCGGCCCGTCCGTTCTGCCGCACGATGTTGGTCTGCACCCCCGCGCCATCCCGTACGTGGGCGACATCCCCGATGTACACCATCGCGCCATTGACGATCTTGATCGGCATCTCGTTGAGCTGGTCGACCAAGCTCGGGCTCGAGTTGAGCCGCACGTTGTATTCCCGACTCCCCAACCGAGCCGATCCCGCCGGAAGAATCACGTTCTGCGCGTTGATGGCGTCGCTCACATCCGAGGGTGAAAGTCCCTTGGCGTACAGCTGGCTCGGGTCGATATCGACATTGATCAGCCGGGGGGCCCCGCCATAGGGAGACGGCAAGGTGGCACCCGGAACTGTCGCCAGCGGCGTCCTGAGGAAGTTGCCCACGTAATCACCCAGCTCCGCCGACGACATCGTGCTGCTGCCCACCCCGATCTGGAGAATCGGGACATCGGTCGCATTCAACCGCACGATGATCGGCGGGGTGATGCCGGGCGGCAGACTCCTGATGTTGCTCTGCGACGCGGCGGTGATCTGGGCGACGCCGGTGGGAATGTCGGCGGTCGGTTGGAAATACACCTTGATGACCGCGACTCCGTTCATCGACTGGGACTCGATGTGCTCCACGTCGTTGACGAAGGCCGAGTAGGAGCGTTCCAGCGTGGTGACGATCCGCTGCTCCATTTCCTCGGGTGACATCCCATTGAACGTCCAGATCACCGTGACCACTGGGATCGAGATCGTGGGAAAGATGTCCACCGCCATGTTCCTGATCGCCACCAGCCCGACGATCAGGATCAGGATGGCCCCCGCCACGAAAGTGTAGGGGCGACGAAGGGCAATGCGGACGAGGCCCATCATACGCTGCTAGAGCTCCCGCCCCAGCAGGGCTTCGAGCGTGGCCCGGGTCACCTGATAGGTGAATCGCGCGCTGACCAGGTCCAGTTCCGCTTGGATCAGATTCTGTTGCGACGTGAGCTGATCGAGAATGGTGGCAATCCCGCCGCGATACCGCACCGAGATCACTCGCAAGTCCTCCATTGCCAACTGCACCGCTTCGGTCGTGAGGACGACGTCTTGCTCCGCCACGTGGAGGCTGCCCAGCAGCCGGAGCGCTTCGGCCCGGCTGAAGCGCCGGGTGTCCTGAGAGGAGCTGGAGGCCACCTCGGCCGTCACGTTGGCCTGGGTGACCGCATCTTCCCGGATGAAGCCGTTGAAGAGAGGAAAGGAGGTCCCGACTTGAATCACCCAGCCTTGATTCAGAGCGCCGGGCACCCGGCCATCGTTCGACCAGTTGTACCCTGCGCCGGCCTGAATGGTAGGAGCGTATTGGGATTTCGCGGCCGTCACCGTAGCATGGGCCGCCGTCAGCAGTGCCTGAGCTTGCTGGACCGATGGAGCATCATGTACCGCCGTTCTCACGACGGCCGAATCGTCCAGGGCGAGCCCGGTCGGATTCAGGTTCGTCAACGGCTCCGCGTCGGCCGGCCCGTCAGCTCCCACCAGGCGCCCGAGCGCTGCGGCCCCGCTGGCCAGGGTGTCTCTCGCGGCAAGCCATTGCCGCCGAGCCTGGGAAAGGCCGAGCTCGGCGCGGAGAACGTCAGAGGGCGTCGCGGTTCCGGCCTCGGCGCGCGCCTTGGCGAACGAGAGACTCCTATCCGCCACGGCCATGCCTTCGTCTGCTACCCGGACCAGCTCGTGACCTCGTAACACTTCCAGAAAACCTTGCTGCGCGGTCAGCCGGGTCAGAAACCGTTGGGAAATCAGTCCTGCATCCGCCGCCCGGCTCAGGGCCGCCGTTTCGTGCCGGACCGCACTCCGGCGGCCGCCGGTAAAAAGATCGAGACTGGCGGAAACCCCGGCGCCATAGGCAGACTGTGCGACGCCTGGCTGCGTCGTCGCAAGCACGGTGTTACTCGTCACCGACTGGTCGCTGCGGCCTGCGACGGCGTTGAGGGCCACGCTGGGCAGGTAGGCACCCAGCGCTACCCGCTCAGCCGAGCGGGCGGTTTGGACCGTGCCTGAAGCGCTGGCCCAGGCTGGACTGTGACGTGCGGTCTGCGCGATAACTGTCTCGAGTGAGAGACGGGGACCCAGTGCGATTCCGGAGTCCGGACCGGGCCCGATCGGCGTCACCACGTCCCCCACCCTGGTCTGCGCGGTGAGCAAGACGGGGGTGACCGCAGCGATTGCGGCGGCCACGGCCGTGGCCCAGGACCAGGCGAATCGCATCGAACTCAGATCGCTACGCCATGCCGTACCGGAGCGGGACGGAGTGGCCCGGCACCCGCGCCCGTTCGGGCGATGGCTGTCGTGATGCGATGGAGATCCGCTTCGCTCAACTCGAGCGTGGCTGCCCCGATCCAGCCGTCGACCTGGCCGGCCGAACGGGCACCGACAATGGCGCCGCTTACTCCGGGCCAGGCCAACACCCAGGCGATGGCCACCGCCGAAACCGTCGTCTGATGCTGTTGCGCGATCGGCCGAAGCGCATCCCGAAGCGCGAGGTTGCGGCCGAGCCGGGGATGCTGAAACTCCTCCGAACCACGCCGCCAGTCATCTTCGGCGAAGGCGGCGGCTCGGGAGAAACTGAAGCTCTCCGTGAGTATGCCCGACTGCATCGGGCTGTAGCAGATGACGCCGGTCTGGTGCTCGGCACACCAGGGGATCTCGCACTCGCCCACCTCGCGCCGGATGAGGGAGAACGGCGGCTGGAGAGCATCCACGTGACGGATGGCCTCGCAGCGCGCGAGCAGGCCGACATCGAAGTTCGAGACACCGGCCGCGCGAATCTTCCCTTCATCGACCAGCTTACTCATCGCGTGCCACGAGTCCTCCACCGGCGTGCCGGTGTCATCGGGCCAGTGGAACTGATAGAGGTCGATCCGCTCCACGGCCAGCCTCCGGAGCGATGCTTCCACCTCGGCCTTGATCGACTCAGGCCGGAGCACGCGCTTCGGCTCTTCCATCCGGTTCTGCTCGTCCCAGACCAGGCCACCCTTGGTGAAGACGAGCGGGCGTTCACTCGGGGACAGCTCTCGCAACAGGCGCCCGACCAGCTCCTCCGAATGGCCCAGCCCATACACCGCGGCGGTGTCGATCCAGTTGACGCCGAGCTCCAGCGCCCGTCGCATCGCGGCCAGTGAGGCGGTGTCGTCTTGCGGTCCCCAGCCGAAGCTCCAGCCACCGCCACCGATGGCCCAGGCTCCAAAGCCGACGGGGGAAATGTCCAGGCCGCTCGAACCCAGGGGACGCGTTGGCAACTTTCCATTCATCGAGGTCATCTCCTTGATTGCCTTCCCTGACCTGCGGAGGAGCTGGCGGGCGTGCACTACTGCTGTGGAAGTTGGGGCGCGGCGGTGTCCGCGGCTTGCACCACGCTGCTACCCCGGTCGGGTAGCCGGGTGGTGCAGGGCCCGATCGGGGAAGGCGTCGGTATAGTCGGCTTAGCTGGGAGTGGAGTGGCTCAACGAATAGACGTAGGCTGCGACTGCCGCCAGCTGCGCTGGGGAGAGCTGAGCGCCGCCCATGGGTGGCATGACCCCCGTGTGCTGCTTCGGTGACGGTACTCCTTCGCGGATCGTCCTGGTGATACTGGCCTGGCTGCCATCGCCCCAGATCCACTGACTATCGGTCAGGTCCGGGGCGAGTGGAGTACCCTTGGCATCGGCGCCGTGGCAGCCGGCGCACGTCGCTCCGGCGATCTGGCCGTGATAAATGCTATCGCCTAATGCAAACACGGTGGCAGCCACACCCGCTGCGGCGGTGGCCGGCTTCCTCCCGGTAGGCGCGGGAGAAGGTGCGCCACCGGGTTGAGCTCCCGCATCAGGATGAATCCCCTCCGGAGGTCCCACGGATTCCGCGGGTTGGACGGGCGCCGGCTGTGCGGGAGTGCTGGGACCTCGGGCCACAGCGGCAGCCCCTGTGTACTCGACTCGCCAGATCCGGCCGTGCAGGTCATCCGAGATGTAGAGGGCGCCATCCGGTCCGGCTGCAATTCCGCTCGGCCGGTGAGCGGCCTGCCCCGGGTCCTTGTTCGCACCGGCGAATCCGTCGGCGAACACCAGGTACTTCCCGGTAGGCTTGCCGTTGACGAAGGGAATGAAGACGACGTTATACCCGCCTTGCGGGCCAGGCGCCCGGTTCCAGGAGCCATGGAAGGGGATGAATGCACCGCCGTGATAGCGTGACGGCAGCTGGGT
>JBJMPK010000046.1:0-25113 GCA_045803245.1 Gemmatimonadales bacterium | reverse complement strand
GTGGCGGGAGCGTGTGGGAATCGAACCCACCGGAGCCGCCGGAGGCGCCTCCATCGCGGTTTTGAAGACCGGCCAGACCACCAGGCCCGATCCGCTCCCGCCGGCTGAAAGGTAAGCGGTGAGCGGTGAGCAGTGAGCAGGTCGCTCCACCGAGGTGAGGGGCACCGCTTACCGCTTACCGCTCACCGTGGCAATCACCTCGATCTCGACCCGGGCGCCCCGCGGCAACGCTGCCACGGCCACGGTTGACCGGGCCGGGCGGTGGTCGCCGAAGGCACGAGCATACACCTCGTTCATCGCGGTAAAGTCGGCCATGTCGACCAGAAACACAGTGGTCTTGACCACCTGCGAGAGGTCCGCACCCGCCTCGTTAAGAATCGCTCGCAGATTCTCCAGGGCCCGGGCGGTCTGCTCGCCAATGCCGCCGGCAACCAGTTCTCCCTTGGATGGGTGGAGTGCTACCTGACCGGCGGTGAACAGAAAGCCGTTGGCAATCACCGCCTGGCTGTAGGGTCCGATGGCCTTGGGTGCGTCCGGCGTCGAGACGAAGTCCAGTGACATTAGAAGAGTCCCTCGATCGTTCCGTCCGGCAGGACCCGGATCGATTCGGCGGCCGGGACCTTGGGCAAACCTGGCATGGTCATGATGTCTCCCGCCAACGCAACGACGAAGCCCGCGCCGGCCGAAGGGTAAACATCGCGAATGGTCAGGCGAAAGCCCGTCGGCCGCCCCAATTTGGTGGGATCGTCGGAGAAGGAGTACTGGGTCTTCGCGATACAGATGGGTGTGGCTCCCAAACCCATGGTCTCGCACTGTGCGATGTTCTTCTCGGCCACGGAGGTATAGTCCACCCCCGCGGCGCCGTAGATCTCTCGGGCGATGGTCTCGATCTTCTCCTTGATGGGCCGGGCCGCATCATAGAGGGGCTTGAACGCGGCTTTCTTTTCGTCCAGCAGCGCGAGCACCTCCCGAGCTACCGTTTCCCCACCCTTCCCCCCTCTGGCCCATACCTCGCTCAGCGCCGCCCGCGCACCCCATGCTTTGGCAGCATCGAGCACGGTCTTGAGCTCCTCGTCGGTATCGGAAGTGAACCGGTTGAGCGCGACCACGACCGGCACCCCGAACTTCTGCACGTTCTTCACGTGGGCCTCGAGGTTGACCATGCCCCGCTTCAGTGCGGGAACGTCTTCCTTCCCGAGCGCATCCTTCTTGACCCCCCCGTTCATCTTGAGCGCGCGAACCGTGGCCACGATGATTGCGGCCTCGGGGTTGAGACCTCCGAAGCGAGCCTTGATGTCGAAGAACTTCTCCGCACCGAGGTCAGCTCCGAATCCTGCCTCGGTGAGGACGATGTCACCCAAAGAGAGTCCGAGCTTGGTAGCGACGATCGAGTTGCAGCCGTGGGCGATGTTGCCGAAGGGGCCGCAGTGGACCAGCGCGGGACCTCCCTCCAGGGTTTGCACCAGATTGGGGAGAATCGCGTCCTTGAGCAACAGCGTCATGGCCCCGGAGGCCTTGAGGTCGGCCGCGGTGACCGGCTTCCGGTCGCGAGTGAGACCGACAATGATCCGGCCGATTCGGGTCTCCAGGTCGGCGAGATCGGTGGCGAGCGCGAGGATGGCCATGATCTCACTACCGGGTACGATGACGAACCGCTCTTCTCGCACCGGACCCGCGTTGATGCCGCCGAGACTGATGACCATGGAGCGGAGAGCCCGGTCATTCATGTCCAGCGTCCGCGGCCAAGTGATTCGCCGGGGATCGATGCCCAGCCCGTTACCCTGGTGCAGGTGGTTATCCAGCATGGCGGAAAGCAGGTTATGCGCCGAGGTAATGGCGTGAAAGTCGCCGGTGAAGTGGAGGTTGATCTCGTCCATCGGGACCACCTGGGCATAGCCTCCACCGGCGGCTCCGCCCTTGACCCCGAACACCGGGCCCAGACTCGGCTCGCGAATGCAGACGACGACCTTCTTCCCCAGCTGGCGGAGCGCCTGGCTGACTCCAACGGTGACGGTGCTTTTACCTTCGCCCGCGGGCGTGGGATTGATCCCCGTGACGAGCACGAGCCTCCCCCTCGGCTTGCGCTTGGCGATGGCCTCCGCGCTGATCTTGGCCTTGTACCGCCCGTAGGGGAGAATCTCGTCCGCTCCGAGCCCGACTTCGGCCGCCACATCGGCGATAGGCCGGAGCTTGGCTGCCTGGGCGATAGCGATATCGGATGGGACCGGGGGAGTCGCGGTAGCGGCCACGGGTAGAGCTCCCAGTCAGGAGTCAGTAGTCAGGAGACAGGAGTCGGGAGTGGGAAAACCCGATTCGCATTCTGGCCTGTCACGGCGATGAGCTCTTCGACAGGCATGGCCCGCACGGCCGCCACGCGCTCCGCGACCAGACGGACGAAGGCGGGCTCATTGCGCTTTCCGCGATGGGGCGCGGGGGCCAGATACGGCGCGTCGGTTTCCAGCAGCAGCCGGTCCAACGGAGTTTCCCGGATCGCGTCGTCCAGGCCCCAGTTCTTGAAAGTGACCATCCCACTGAACGACACATAGTGGCGGAGAACCAGCCCGGCTCGCAAGAGGCTCATCCCGCTGCTGAATGAATGGAGAACCGCGGTGACGTCACGGTGAGAGGCCAGAATAGCGGCGACGTCGGCGTCGGCCTCCCGAGCATGAATCACGGCCGGCCGGCCGGTCTCGGACGCAAGGGTGAGCTGGGCTTCGAACGCGCGGCGCTGGTCCGCGCGGGAAGAATGATCGTAGTGGAAGTCGAGACCGATCTCACCGACCGCGGCCACACGGGGATCGCGCAACAGCTCGCGGAGCCAGGCCTCGGACTCGGAGCTCCATTCCCGGGCGTTGTGCGGATGGATCCCCGCAGTGGCGGCCAGCCTCGGCTCCACCTGGGCCATGATGAGGGCGGCTTCCGCGCTGGCCCGCGACTCTCCGATGACTACCACCCGCTCAACCCCGGCAGCCCAGGCCCGCTCGAGCACCTCGGCTCGATCGGAGGTGTAGGCGGAATCGGCGAGGTGGCAGTGGGTGTCGATCAGCATGGCGGGAAGGACGGGAAGGAAGGGAAAGTCGGGAAGGATCGGAGGGAAAGCAGATCCGCTTGGAGCACGCCTTCCCGTCCTTCCCGTCTTCCAGTCCTTCCCGCTACACCGTCTGCGGCTTTCGACTCGGAGCCGGCGAGACCGCCTTCTTGGGCGCCAGGTGTCCCCGCGCAGCGGGTCCAGGCCAACGCTTCTCGATCGCCATCAAGACCGGCGAGGCGATGTAAATCGAGGAAAAGGTGCCGGTGAACACCCCAAACAGCATGACCAGCGCGAAGGGGCGGATGACCTCGCCGCCGAAGATGGTCAGGGCAATGAGACTGGCCATGGTGGTCCCGTGGGTCAGCACGCTACGGGGCAAGGTCTCGTTGATGGAGCGATTCAGGATCTGCTCGAAGGATTCGTGCTTGTGCCGGTGCAGATTCTCCCGCACCCGGTCGAAGATGATGATGGTATCGTTGAGGGAATAGCCGACCATCGAGAGCACCGCCGCCACCACGGTCAGGCTCACTTCCAGCCGCAGGACGGCGATGAAGGCGATGGTAGCCAGGATATCGTGCGCCGTCGCGGTCACCGCGGCGAGACCAAATCGCCATTCGAAGCGGTAGGCCAGGTAGGCCAGCACGGCGAAGAACGACAGGAATATCGCGAGGAATGCCTTCTGCCGGAGCTCGCCGCCGACTTTGGGTCCCACCGCTTCGGTGCGAAGCACGGTGTAGTTGCCGGTTCCCAGTACGGCATCCAGGGCGTGGGTGACCGCCTTCGCCGTCGCCTGGGTGTCGTTCGCATCGCTGCCCGGCTTGGCCACCCGCGCCCGGATCACGTACTCGTTCGCCGAGCCGAAGTTCTGGATCTCGGCACCGTGAATTCCTTCTCGATCCAGCCCGGTCCGGAGATCGGCGACGTTGACCTGCTTCTTGCTCTGAATCTGCAGCAGGGTACCGCCGGTGAACTCGATGCTGTAGTTCAGGCCCCTGATCAGGAGAAACAGGAGCCCGGGCAAGAGGATGGCCGCCGTGAGGATGTAGGCGTAGCGGCGGACCCCGATGAAGTCGTACTTGGCGTTGGAGAACAGTCTCAGCATGTCAGATGCTCAAGGTGGACATGGCCGGGCGGCGCTGTAGCCAGATCATGAAGAAGGTCCGCGTGACGAAGACGGCAGTGACCATGGATGCGATGATGCCCATGATGAGAGTGACGGCAAATCCCTTGACCGGCCCGGTGCCGAACTGGAACAGGAACAACGCCGTCAGGACAGCGCTCACGTTGGAATCGATGATGGCGTTCATGGCGTGGCGAAATCCCTCATCGATCGCCAGACGAACGGTCTTGCCGTGCAGGAGCTCTTCCCGGATCCGCTCGAAGATCAGGACATTGGCGTCCACCGCGATGCCGATGGAGAGCACAATGCCAGCCAGCCCCGGCAGCGTCAACGTGGCATCCACCATCGAAAGGGCACCCAGAGTGAACAGGATGTAAAGTCCCAGCGCAACCACGGCTAAGACTCCGCTCAGGCGGTAGAAAACCAGCATGATGAGAACGACCAGCGCGGTGCCGACCAGGCCGGCGGTGATGCCTTTGTGGACCGAGTCGCTCCCTAAGCTGGCACCAACCTGCCGTTCCTCCACGATCTTGAGGGGAATGGGCAGAGCGCCGGCCTTGAGGGTGAGCGCGAGGTCCTGCGCTTCCTGCAGCGTCTTGCCACCCAGGGTGATCTGGCCGTTACGCCCAATCCGGCTCTGAATCACCGGGGGACGGCCCTGCACCCGGCCATCGAGCAGGATGGCCATGTAGTCGCCCACGTGCTTTCCGGTTTCCTCACCAAACTTGCGGCCACCGGCCCGATCCAGCTCGAACGTGACGATCGGTCCATTGGTGAGCGGATCGAGCTGAGCCTTGGCATCGACCAGGTTGCTGCCGGTGACGATGCTCTTGTCGTCGAGAGCATAGAGAAAGCGCATCGGCTGGACCCCCACGCTGGTGGGGGCGGCGCTCCAGCGCAGGACGACGCCTCGGGGGAGCTGGCGCGCGACGGCCGGTATGTTGAGCAGGCTGTCCACCCGCGGATAGGCGGTTTCCGGAACCATGTACTCGCCGGGAACTCCGCCCGCTCCGGACCCCTGGATGAGGCCGCTCAACACCCCACCCGCGATCGCGGCGGTATCGGCCGCCGTGTCCTTGCCTGCCCGGGTTGTGTCCTTGGCTCGGGGACGGGCGGGCTTCTTGCCGGCCGCCGCCGCGCTGTCCTTCGCCCCGGGCCGAGTCGTGTCGCCCCCGAGCAGCTGCTGGACCGCGGACGGTTTGTTCTGCTCCACCTCGCCCTTGATGCCGAGATTGCGGAGCGTGCGATCCATGGCCGGCACCACCTTTTCGAGGGCTCCGGTCTTGTCGGTGATCTTGAACTCGAGGAACGCGCTGCGCTGGACGATCGCCTTGGCCCGGGCCGGGTCGGTAATCCCAGCCAGCTCGACCACGAGCCGGGAGTCACCCACCTTCTGAACCAGGGGCTCCTCCACCCCGAACTCGTCGATCCGCTTGCGCAGTACGGTGAGAGCCAGGTCCAGATCCTTTTTGGGATCGGCTGACACCTGCCGCGATTGGTCGAGCTCCAGCGCGAGGTGCATCCCTCCCTGGAGATCGAGCCCACGCTTCAGCGGAACCCGGGTCACCACGGTATCACGCATGACCCCGTTCGCGCCGCGCTCCCGTAAGGTGATGTTGCGGGGGAAGAGGAAGTACACCGATGCCACGACCAACACGGCGATGAGGAGCAGTCGGGAGCGGATAGAGGCAAACATCGTCGATCAGGCTCTCAAGCGTAGGACACGCGGTTAGAGTTCGACTGGCTCCGGTGCAGGGCGGCCAGTGCCTGGACACGGTCTTGCTGCATCTGTTGCTTTAAATGCTCCGGGGACTCGAAGCGTTCGATGTCTCTCAGGCGCTCGACCCATTCGACCCGCACCCATTCGTCGTACAGGTCGCCGTCGAAGTCGAAGATGTGGGCCTCGAGCACCCGGCGTCCATCCTGGAAAGTCGGCCGCGGACCCTGACTCATCATGCCGCCGGCCCTCCCGCCCCGCCACTCGACCCACACCGCGTACACTCCATCCGGCGGCAAGAGCTTGCGGGGCGGCAGCTCAGTCAGGTTGATGGTGGGCACTCCGAGCAAACGTCCCCGGCGCTCGCCCTGCCCTACCGGCCCAACCACCCCGTAGGGGCGACCCAGCATCGCGGCGGCACTGGCCAGGTCCCCACCAGTAATCGCGCGTCGAATCCGGCTGCTGGAGACGTGCTGGCCGGCGTAATCTACCGGGGGCACGACATCCACCTCGAACCCGAGGCTGGCTCCCAACCTCCGAAGCGTCTCCACATCCCCACTCCGTCCCCGCCCGAAGCCGTGGTCGTGCCCGATCACCAGCTCGCGTAGGTGGCAGCGCTCCAGCAATACCTCGCGTACGAATCCTTCGGGGGGGAGACCCGCCAGATGCCGGTCGAACCGCAGGATGACGACGTAGTCCAGCGGCGATTGGGCCAGAATCTCCAGTCGTTCAGGTCCCGTCGTCAGCAGCGGAGGTGCCGCGTCCGGATGTACCACCTCGAGTGGGTGAGGATCGAACGTCACCAGAACGCTGGCTCGACCGGCCGCACGGGCCCTGCGGTCGATCTCACGCAGTACCGCCTGATGCCCCAGGTGCACGCCATCGAACGAGCCCACGGTGACGGTCGCGCCGTTCGGCAGGCGGGGCAGCGGGGCGGCCGGAAATCGAAAAAGCTGGTCAGTCATGGAGCCGCCAGCACAACCATCGGTCGCAGCCAACCCGCATCTGCCCTGGCCACAGCGATGAGCTCACCGGTATCGAGGAGAGCGACGGCTTCTCCGCTTCCCCGCTTCCCACCCGCCCACAGGGCGCCCGCCCCGCTGTCCACCACCGGCCGCCCATGCCTCACCGCCTCCACTTCGGATTCGCTCAGGCTTACCGCCGGCATGGCGCCGAGCACCCGGGCGGGCGGCATCAGCGCAGCGGGACCCAGTTGCTGCAGCGAGACCGCGCTCTCCACCCTCAGCGGACCAATGGCCTCACGGCGCAAGCTGGTCAAGTGGGCACCGACGCCGAGCCGCTCACCCAGATCCCGCGCCACCGCCCGCACGTAGGTCCCAGCGCTTACCTGGAGCCGAAAGGTTACCTCGGGAGCCTGATACATCACCAGCTCGATCCGATGCACGGTGACGGTGACCTCAGCGAGTTCGACCGGCTCACCGCGACGCGCCTTTCGGTAGCTCCGCTCTCCCCCGATACGCTTCGCCGAAAACGGCGGCGGCCGCTGCAGCTGGGTACCGAGGAAGCCGGCCAGCTCTTGGCGGACCCTTGTCTCGGGCACCGGTCTGGCCAGCGCCGGACCCAGCGCCTCTCCCAGGAGGTCGTCGGTGGAGGTGCGCACACCGAGCCGAGCCGTCGCGAGATAGGTCTTCGGTTGGCCTTCGACGAAGCGAGCCAGCCGGGTTGCCGGTCCCACCAGGACCACCAGCAATCCGGTGGCAAAGGGGTCGAGCGTTCCGGTGTGCCCCACTGACCTGGTACCGAACGCGCGACGGACGTACTGCACCACATCGTGCGAAGTCAAACCGGACGGCTTATCCACCAGCACCGCTCCGATCAGTCCTGCTCCTCCCGGCGGATCGTGTTCAGGAGCTCGTTGATTCGGGCGGCATGCTCCAGCCCCCGATCCAGCTCGAAGTGAAGCTCAGGTACGGAGCGGGTGGTGAGGGTTCGGGCGGCGCGGGTACGGAGGAAACCGGCCGCACTCTGCAGGCCCACCAGGGCGCGCTCTTTCTCGGCATCCTCCCCCGGCACGCTGATCATCACCCGTGCATGGGATAGATCGTTGCTCACCAGCACACCGGTAACCGTCACGAAACCCACTCGGGGATCCCGAACCTCACGGGCGAGGGAATCGGTAATCACCTGGCGGAGCGTTTCTCCCACCTGCTCCGGCCGGCGGGAGGAGCCTTTCATCGAAACACCGTCACCGTATCGACGATTCGAACACCATCGGTGTCTTCCACCACCCGATCGGCTGCGCGGAGCGTCTCTTCCACCACCTGCCGCGCGCTCCCTACCGCCGCGCAGGCAATCTCCGCCCGCTGCCACAGATCCTGGTGACCCGTTTCAGCGACCGATACGTTGAGCGACCGGCGTAGCCCGGAGGTAAGCGGCTTGAGCACGCCCCGCTTCTCCTTGAGGGAATGGCAGGCCGGGAGGTGGAGGTCCCAAGTAGTGATGGCGACGATCATGGTAGTCGGGAGCGGGGCGCCCGGAGCTTCCGCTTCACGCCCTCAGCTCCTAGCCCCTCGCTCCTAGCTCACCCGACGCCGCCGGCTGCAGGGTCCGCTTGATCTCTTCCATGCGGAACGACTCGATCCGGTCGCCGACTTTGAGGTCGTTGAAATTCTCGATGCCGATCCCGCATTCGAGACCCTCGCGCACTTCCCGGACGTCGTCCTTGAAGCGTTTGAGACTGGACAGGGCCCCGGTATATACCGGCGTGCCGTCGCGGATGACCCGCGCCTTCGCGGTCCGCTGGATGGTGCCGCTCCGCACAGTGCAGCCGGCAATGGTTCCTACCTTGCTCACCTTGAAGAGCTGGAGCACTTCGGCCTCACCCAGCACCGTTTCGCGCTCCTCCGGCTTGAGCAGGCCCTCCAGGGCGTTCCGAACATCCTCGACTGCCTCGTAGATGATCCGGTAGGTCCGCACGTCCACCTGCTCCCGTTCGGCCGCAGCCCGGGCGTTGGAATCCGGACGCACGTGGAATCCCAACACGATGGCGCCGGACGCCTTGGCCAGAAGGATGTCGCTTTCCGTAATGGCACCGACTCCGCGGTGCACCACGTCGACCCGCACCTCGCTGGTCGTGAGCTGCGCGAGGGCATCGGCCAGGGCTTCCGCCGGGCCGCCCTGATCGGCCTTGATGATGATGCGCAGCATCGAGACCTCGCCCTCCTTGAGGGCGCGGCTGAAGTCCTCGAGCGAGGTGCCCTTGGCGCTGCGGCGGTTCTGGGCCTCCCGCTCGAGCCGCTGCCGTTTCTGCGCGATATCGCGGGCCTCGACCGCATCGGTGACGACTGCGAAGATATCACCCGCGGCGGGCACGCCTTCGAAGCCAAGAATCTGGACCGGAATGGATGGGCCCGCGGTCTTTACCGTCTTGCCCCGCTCATCGTAGAGCGCGCGGACCCGGCCGGAAAACTTCCCGCAGATGAAGTTGTCGCCACCGGTGAGGGTGCCCCGCTGCACCAGAATCGTGGCCAGTGGGCCTTTGCCCGGATCCAGCGTGGCCTCGAGCACGGTGCCGTGGCCCTTACCCGCGGGATTGGCCTTGAGGTCGAGAATTTCGGACTGCAGCAGGATCTGATCCAGCAGATGTTCGATGCCGGTGCCTTTCTTGGCCGAGATCTCGGCCGAAAGCACTGTCCCGCCGAACTCCTCCAGGACGACATTGTGCTGCAGCAGGTCTTGCTTGACCTTCGGCACGTTGGCGGTCGGCAGATCGATCTTGTTGATGGCCACGATCATGGGCACGCCGGCGTTGCGGGCGTGGCTGATTGCCTCGACCGTCTGGGGCATGACCTGGTCGTCAGCGGCGACGACCAGAACCACGATATCGGTGACCTGGGCACCGCGCGCCCGCATGGCGGTGAAGGCCTGGTGACCCGGGGTATCGAGAAAGGTGATCCGCTTGTCGCCCGGCAGCTCGACGTGGTACGCGCCGATGTGCTGAGTGATCCCGCCGGCCTCACCGGCGACGATATTGGCCTTCCGGATGTAATCGAGGAGCGAGGTCTTGCCGTGGTCGACGTGACCCATGATGGTGACGACCGGCGGGCGAGACACCAGCAGCTCCGGGCTCTCTTCGGCCTGCTCCAGCTCGGCTTCGGCCGCGTACTCGTTCTCCTTGACCGCCTGGAAGCCGAAGGCGGAGGCGATCAGCTCGATCTGATCGAAGTCCAGCCGCTGGTTGACGGTGACCATCAGACCCAGCTCCTTGAACGCAAACTGCACGATCTGGGTGGCCGGTACTTTCATGGCGCCCGCAAGCTCCGAGACCGAGACGAACTCGTTGACCCGGATCAGCGTCTTCTCGCGCTCCTTCTCCTCGGCCAGCCGGCCGGCCTGGACATCCCGGAACGAGGGCTCGTCGCTGCGGCGGCCCTTACGGCCGGCCGGGCCCTTCATGCCCTGGAGGGTCCGCAGAATGTTGGCGTGCACCGCTTCCTGATCTACCGAGGAACGCTTCCCCTTCTTCCCTTTCTTCCGTCCCCCGCCTTTCTCGGCATCGGGACCGAAAGTACGGACAGGTGGCGCGTTCCGATCGGCCCCGGGACGGGGCGGCTGACCGGGACGCGAGGGACCTGGCCGCGGCGCGGCCGGGGGCGCACTGCTGCTGAACACCGGCTTGGGCCCGCGGGGAGCGGCGGGAGATGGCCGCTGCACCCGCGGGGGGATGAAGGGCACTCGCGGGACGCTGGAGGGCGGCGGCGAGGAACGGAAGAGGGGCGCTTCCGGAGCGCCACCGTTCACCGGCTCGGGCTCGGTCGCGATCTCCGCTTCATCGCTTTCGGCCGGCGCGGGCGGCAGATCCTTGAACAGGGCGCGAGCGCGCTCTTCGAGGCTCTGGGCCGTAACCGTCTCCTCCGGCTCGGGTATGATCGGCCGCTCCAGCTCGAGCGCGGCCAGCTCGGCGGCCTTCTCCGCCTGCACCTGGGCCTCGACCTGCGCCACTTCCGCCGCTGTGCGCCGGCGCTTAGCGGGCTTGGCCTCGGTTGCGACCGGAGCGGGCTCAGCCTTGACGGCCTTGCGCCGGCCCTTCTTGGCCGCAGGCTCCTCGGCGGTCCGCCGTTTTTCCCGTTCCCAGCGGACTCGGACGGCGGAGACCTGATCTCCTTCCAGCGCCGACAGATGGCTGCGGACGAAGATGTTCATGTCCTTGAGCATGCCCAGGAGCTGCTCAGGGGGGACACCAAATTCGGCTGCCAGATCGTGGACTCTTGTTTTAACCACTCAATCCTCCATCACGTGCGAACGGGCGCTAACCGCACCATGCCCGCGGCCAACGCGCGGTCCCGTACGCCTACCGCCATCACGGGCGGCTTTCCCAATTGCGCGCCGATCGCGGCGGCGCGGGGCCCCGGCAGAAGCGGCACACCGATAGCGGTGGCCAGCCGGACGACCTTCTCGATAGCGCGGGGGCTGGCATCCTCCGCCACGACCACGCACCAGCACTTCCGGGCCTGCAACTCCTTCCGAACCGCGTCCACCCCGACCACGACCCTGCGTCCCCGATATCCCAGGCCCAGCAGGCCCAGCAGGCCGGTCATGCCCGGGGACGCGATTCCTCGCCACCCTCCTCGTCCGTCAGCTCGGACAGAAAGGCCATGAGCTGGTCGGCCGCCTCGGGGGTCATGCCAGGGACCTTGGCGATGTCTTCCCGCTCGAGATCCAGAATGTCGTTGAGCGTCTTGTACCCGGCGCTCTCGAGGATTCCGGTCAGATCGGGGGAGAGACCCTTCAGCTCGCTGAGCGGCACCTTGCCCGCCATCTCCTCTTCCGGGGGAAGTGGGGCGAACAATGGACCCTCTCCGCCCCGCTCCAGCCACTCGCGGCTGGAATACAGGTCGATCTTCCAGCCGGTCAATTCGGAGGCGAGCCGTACGTTCTGGCCGTTCCGGCCGATGGCCAGGGACAGCTGATCTTCGTCCACCACCGCCTGAATCGTCTTGGCCTCGGGATCGGAGAAGACCTTGGCGACGCGTGCGGGTGCGAGCGCGAGGCGGGCGAATCGCTCGGGGTCCGGCGACCAGGGGACGATATCGATCCGTTCGCCGCCGAGCTCGTTGACCACGGCCTGGACCCGGGAACCCTTGAGTCCCACACAGGCACCCACAGGATCGATGGCGTCGTCCCGCGAAATCACGGCCACTTTGGTCCGGCTGCCGACTTCGCGGGCAATGGCTCGAATCTCGACGACCTGCTGCTGGATCTCGGGAACTTCGAGCTTGAACAACGCCTTCACAAAAAGCGGATCGCCCCGGGAGAGGATGAGGCGCGGCCCTTTGGGCGTCTCCTCCAGCCGCTTGAGCACCGCGCGGATGGTATCGCCCTGGTGGAAATGCTCCCGGTGATTCTGCTCCCGGTAGGGGACGATGGCCTCGGCCTCACGAAACTTATTGAGCATGATGACCAGCTTGCCCCGCTCGATCTGCTGCACCTCGCCCGAGAGGAGCTCCCCTACCTTGGAGGTGAACTCTTCCCGAATCCGGGCCCGCTCGCCCTCGCGGACGCGCTGGATGATGCGCTGCTTGGCAGCCTGAACGGCCAGACGGCCGAACTCCACGAAGGGGACCTCCTCCTCGAGCATATCGCCCACGGCAAAATCGGGGTCCTCGTACTGGGCCTCTTCCAGCGTGATCTGCCAGCTGGGATCTTCCACGGTCTCGACCACCTGCCGCAGCCGCACGACCTTGATGGTGCCCTGCAGCTCGTCGACGCTCAGCTCGAAGCGCACGTTGGGTCCGAATTTGCGGACCAGCGCCGCATGAATACCGTCCCGCAAAAGCTCCAGGAGATCGGACCGCTCCAGCTGCTTTGCCGTCGTCAGCTCGCGGAACGCCGCCAGCATTTCAGTCGAACCAGCCATCCGTTCACCCCTTCATGGGCACATGCGATGCGCCCCTACGTGATGCGTTTCCCGAAGACCTCGAGATCCGCCACCAACTTCGCCTCGCGTATCGCCTCAAATGCGAGCGTCACTTCCGAGCCATCCTCCCGCCGGAGCACAACGTGCTCATCATCCGGCACCGCGAGGATCTCGACCCGGCTGCGCCCCGGCAGCTGATCGGCCCGGACCCGGGCCTGCCGCCCGATGAATCGCCGCCACTGCTCGGGCCAGCGGAGAGGCCGTTCCACGCCAGGCGAGGAGACCTCGAGTCCGTAACGCGGACCCACCATCGCTCTGGATTCGAGGAAGCGCTCGAGCGAGCGGCTGACTCCCGCACAGTCGTCGGCCGTCACGCCGTGGCCGGGCCGGCTGTCCGGACGGTCTATTCGCACCTGCAGGACGGGGCGCTGCAGCGTTCCGGTCCGCCTGAGATCGACCAACTCGAAGCCGAGCCCGGCGATATGGTCCCGAATGGAAACGAGAAGCGCGTCGGCAGACATCGGCGGAGAAGGAAAAAAAATGTGGGGGAACTCCCCCACAGCAGCTAAATATTACTCGGGGATCGGGTTGGAAGCAAGGCGCGAAGCGGGGGAAGACGGGAAGCGGGGAAGCAGGGTGTCTTCCACTCAAGATCCGAAGGTGGCGCTGGCGGGACTGATTCCTATGTAGGCCAGCATCCGCCCGTCCGTCCCGCCCGAAGCCCGGTGACTGTAAAACGTGCTCCGGTCGTGCGCCGAGCACCAGGCGGAGGAGGTGACTTGCACGAGACCGAGGGCCCTGGCCTGCTGCACCAGGTGACTCCGCAGATCGAAGTGCCAGGGGCCCTCCCCTTCCGCCGGCATCCCGCAGCCCTGCAGGACTTCAGAGCCAACTTCATAGCAGGGCCCACAAATGCCAACGCCGCAATGCATTACAACATCGCCTGGAGAGCTGCTACTGGCATCGAGCAGGCGGGCCAAACCGCGCCCGAGAATCCCTCCGGCCGTGCCGCGCCAGCCGGCATGAAGCAAAGCGACGCCACGGCCGGGGGCCACGAGATAGACCGGAATACAATCGGCGATCGTCACCGTGAGGAGGATCTTCGGGGTCTTCGTGATCCAGCCGTCGATTCCTTCTACCTGGATCCACCCTCGTCCGGAATCGATCTGGAGAATCTCGACCCCATGAACCTGATTGCCCAGGACCACGGCCTCGAACTCAGACAGGTCCCGCCGAAACGCGAGCCAGCGGCTCATCACCTCACCGACCGGCAGTGCGCTCCAAAGTCCCAGATCGAACCCGCGGCCGGTCACTCCGGCCACCACTCCGTATCGCTCGCGCCACTCAGGAATTTCGAATCGGGGGATGGGGCCGGAAACGGCGCTTTCACGGATTTCGGGCGACGCAAGGGGCGCACGCCGTGCGCCCCTACCTGCGTCCCTGTTTGCACTCTTGGCGCCCCGCTTCCCCGCTTCCCCGCTTCCCCGCCTCCTACCCATCCACCCGCTCGATCTCGGCTCCCAGCAATCGGAGCCGTTCATCGATGCGCTCGTACCCCCGCTCGATCTGGCCCACGTTGTGGATGGTGCTCGGCCCCTCCGCCGCGAGCGCGGCCAGCAGCATGGCCATGCCGGCGCGGATGTCGGGAGACTCGACCGTGCCGCCTTTGAGAGGCGAAGGACCCGAGATGACCGCCCGGTGGGGATCGCACAACACGATGCGCGCGCCCATTCCAATCAGCTTATCCACGAAGAAGAGGCGCGACTCGAACATCTTCTCGAAGACGAGCAACATCCCGGAGCACTGGGTGGCCGTGACGATGGTGGTCGACATCACGTCGGCGGGAAATGCGGGCCAGGGTCCGTCCTCGAGCTTGGGAACATGGCCGCCGAGGTCGGGACGGATCCGCCGCTCCTGTCCAGCGCTGATGCTCAGCCGAGTGCCTTCGAGCCGGGGACGGATTCCGAGGCGCTCGAAGCCGAGAATGGTGCTGCGAAGATCCTCCGAGCGGACCGGCTCAATGGTGACCTCGCTGTTGGTAACCGCGGCCAGGCCGATGAAGCTGCCGATCTCGATGTGGTCCGGGCCAATGGTATACGAGGTGCCCACCAGCGGACGCCCACCTTCCACGGTATAGATGTTCGATCCGATTCCGCTGATTTCGGCCCCCATGCTGACGAGGGCGCGGGCCAGGTCCTGGACGTGCGGCTCGCAGGCGGCGTTTCGAAGAATGGTGCGGCCCTTGGCCATCACCGCGGCCATCAGCGCGTTCTCGGTCCCGGTAACGCTCGGCTCATCGAGGAAGATGTCGTCGCCCTTGAGCTCTTTGGCCTCCAGCTCGTAGCGGTCGCCCACCATGACCGAGGCGCCGAGATGCTCCAGAGCCAGGAAATGGGTGTCGACCCGCCGCCGCCCAATGACGTCGCCACCAGGCGGCGGCAGTGTGACGCTGCCGAAACGGGCCAGGAGCGGTCCGGCCAGGAGAATGGAAGCCCGGATCTTGGCGCAGAGGGACGGATCCAGCGGTTTTGGCTTTACCCCGCGGGTATCGATCCGCAGGGCGTTGGCACCGGTCCACTCCGCGGTCGCGCCCAGATCCACCAGCAGGGCCAGCATGGTTTCCACGTCGCGGATGCGCGGAATATTGTCGAGATCGACCAGTCCGTCGGCGAGCAGCGTCGCGGCGAGAATGGGCAGCGCGGCGTTCTTGTTTCCGGCGGGCCGAATGGTTCCCCGCAGCTGGCGGCCGCCGTGAACGAGAAATCGTGGAGGCATGGCCAAAGCTGCGTTGGGCAATGAATCGCGTCAAGCGGATCGGAGGGGGTTGCGGTGCGCTCGCGACCGCTTTGTATTAGCCAGGGTGGGGAGTCCACGGAGCCGTCGCTGAGCGTCCCGAACAGGCGCGGAGGAGGTCACTCTCGATATGATGGCACTCGCAGTGGTCCAGGCCGGCGCGTCCCCGGAGTGGGTCGGACCGACGGTGGCAATATCGCTGGCCGTCATCGCGCTTTCATTCTTGGGCATCGCCATCGCCGTGGCGGTCGCCGCCCTGAAGATCGCGGGCCAGACGAAGAAGATCGGCACGCTGGTGGACGGCCTGCAGGACGACATCGGCCGCACTCTCAAGACGGTGCGCGGGCTGACCGAGCAGGCCCAGGACGTGATGCTGCTGGTGCGACAGGAGACCGGCGCCTTCGCCCAGACCGCCCGGCGGATCCGGCGTAAGGCCGTGCGCGCGGTGGACCAGGTCGAAATGAAGCTGCAGGAGCTGGAAACGCTGTACGACGTGGTGCGGGACGAGGTCGAGGGTGCCGCGCTCGACATGGCCGCCGCGTTGCGCTCGGTGCGCCGCGGCAACGGGATGCTCGGCCGGGTTCGGCGCCTGCTGGTCCCGAGCCGCTGATGACCCTGCCCCGCCTCACGCTCGCGACACTGGGCGTGGGGCTGCTGTTCCTGGTGCTGCCGCACCAGGCACACGCTTGGACGCCGGGCACTCACATCTACCTCGGAGAATCGGTCCTCGCCAACCTGTCATTCCTGCCGGGGGCGGTGGCTGACCTCCTGCGCGCGTTCCCCTTCGATTTCCTGTACGGCAACATCGCGGCCGATTCCTCTATCGCCAAGCACTACGCCCCGCTGGGGCGCCACTGCCACTACTGGCACGTGGGCCAGGAGATCCACGACCTGGCCGCCACCGACGCGCTCCGGGCGTTCGGGTTGGGCTATCTCAGCCATCTGGCCGCCGACACCATCGCTCACAACTACTTCGTTCCCCGCCAGTTGATGATGACCAGCAGCACCGCGGCCGTGGGGCACTCGTACTGGGAGACTCGGGTCGAGGCCCATCTGGGCGACGCCTACGCCAAGGTCGCCAAGGATGTCATTCAGCTCGACCACGCGCCGGCCGACGCCCACCTCGACCGTATCATCGCGCCCACCATCTTCAGCGTGCGCACCAACCGGCGGCTCTTCCGCGGTATGGTGCACCTCACCGAGACCTCGAGCTGGCAGCGGGCCAGCCAGGTGGCTCGCGAGTACAGCCGGTGGCCGCTGAGCGACCAGGACGTGGAACGTCATCTGGGACTCTCGTTCGATTTTATGATGGAGTTATTGGCGGAATCGGCCTCTTCCGCTCGCCACCTCGACCCGTCCGGCGAGCGGCCGCTCAAGACGGCCAAGGAGATGCGCCGGCGGGTCATGCGGGATGCGGGACGGCGGGACACGGCCCGGCTGCAGGATGCCGCGAACGAACAGTTTGGGTTACCGGAGCGGGCCTTCGTGTTCTGGGGCAAGCTGCAGCGGCGGCTTCCCTGGCGCGCCGTGGAAGGATCTACCCCCTCACCCTCCAAGCTCGTGAGCGGCGACCGCTGATCTCGCAGCCCGTCGCCTCACTCCAACGCGCGCTCCCCCTGGTCAAGCCGTCTGCACTCGGTGTTGCCGCCCTTGCCTGGCTGGCCGCCTCGCCGGCTCGGGCTCAGGATTCCCTGCCGCCGGTTTCGGTCCACACCATGCCTGCTTTCCTGACGGAAGGAACGGTTGGCTGGCTCAGGGTGGCGCCGTCCCCCGGTGCGAGAGTCTTATCGGGTGAAGCGGCCGGCGAGCCCCTCCATTTCCAGGCGGTAAAAGACGGTGCCTTTCGGGCGTTGATCGCGGTGCCCGTTGGGGAGGCCGATTCGCTCCCGGTGTCTCTCCTGCTCGAGCGCTCCGGCGGCACGGACACTCTTGCGATCTCTCTTCCTATTCTCCGGGCCAAGTATCGGGATGAATTGCTGTCGGTGGCGCCTCGGTACGCCCGGCCCGACAGTGCCGCCGCAGCCAGGATTCAGACGGAGATCGCCGAGAGCAGGGGAGTCTCACGCGAGTCTCAAGCGAGACCGCGCCTCTGGAAGGGATCCTTCCGGCTGCCGCGTACCAGCCGGATCACCAGCGGGTTCGGCACCGCCCGGATTTTCAATGGCGAGGTACAGAGCCGGCACCTGGGGACTGACTTCGCCGGCGCGATTGGTGCGCCGGTACATGCCGCCGGCCGAGGTGTGGTGGCGCTGGTGGCGGATTTTTATCTCGCGGGAAAAGCAGTGTACATCGACCATGGAGCCGGACTCGTGACCGGGTACTTTCACCTGAGCCGGATCGATGTACGGCGGGGACAAAGAGTGGTGGCGGGTCAGCGAATCGGGGCGGTGGGCCGGAGTGGCCGGGTTACCGGGCCGCACTTACACTGGGTGGCGCGCTACGGAGCGATCTCGGTGGATCCAATGAGTCTCGCTCACCTGTCACCGAGCTTTTGAGTTAGCACCGGCTGCACCGCTTTGGGATCGGCCTTCCCCTTGCTCCGCTTCATCACCTGGCCAACGAAGAACGCCATCAGCTTGGTCTCCCCAGCCTTGAAGCGCGTCACCTCCCCGGGATGGGCTGCAAGGACTTCGTCTACCCACCCCGAAAGGGCTCCTTGATCGCTTACCTGCACCAGTCCCAGCCGCTCCGCCACTGCCAGCGGACCATCAGCGGGCGTCCGGGCCAGCTCCGCGTATACCCGCTTGGCGGCCTGATGGCTGACGGTGCCCTCGCGGACCAAACCTATCAACTGGGCCAGCCACTCGGGCGAGACCGGAAAGCCACCACTTTCATTATATGTGGTCATCACGTCGGCCATGACCCAATTGGCCGCGGTCTTGGCATCGGCACCCGCGTGCACTACCGACTCGAAGTACCGCGCCAGGCCGGCTTCGCTGGTAATCACGCGCGCGTCATATGCCGGCAATGAATACACCGATTCCAACCGGGAGCGTTTGACGTCGGGAAGCTCGGGCAGCGCCGCCCGCTGCTCCTCGATCCAGACCGGCGTGAGCACCAGTGGCGGGAGATCGGGATCGGGGAAGTAGCGGTAATCGTGACTCTCCTCCTTGGATCTGGTGGGCTTGACCTGCCCCGTCGCGGCGTTGAACAGAAGTGTCACCTGTTCGACCCGGCCACCGGCTTCGACCAGCGCAACCTGTCGGGTCCGCTCGGCTTCGAGTGCCCGCTCCACGTTGGCGAAGGAGTTCATATTCTTTACTTCGGTCTTGGTCCCCAGCTTTGTCTGGCCCGGCCGCCGGATGGAGATGTTGGCATCCACTCGCAGGCTCCCCTGCTCCATGCTGCAGTCGCTCACCCCGGCGTAGACCAGGATCTGACGCAAGATGGTCAAGTAGGCCCGAGCCTCCGCCGGTGACCGAAGGTCCGGTTCACTTACAATCTCGGCCAGTGGAATGCCGGCCCGGTTGAGGTCGACAGCCGTCTTACCGGGGAATCGGTCGTGCACCAGCTTCCCGGCGTCCTCCTCGACGTGGAGCCGGGTTATGCCGACGGCGATCCTGCCGCGCTCCGGCGAGTCAAAGGTTAGACCCCCACCGGTGGCGAGCGGCCGGTCGAACTGGGAGATCTGGTATCCCTTCGGCAGATCGGGGTAGAAGTAGTTTTTACGGGCAAACACGCTGGTCTCGTGCACGGTGCAACCGAGCGCCATGGCGGCGCGGGCCGCGAGGCGAATCGCCTCTTCGTTGGGCACCGGGAGCGCGCCGGGCAACCCCAGACAGACCGGGCAGACATTGGTGTTCGGGGGATCGCCGAAGGTGGTACGGTTGGCGCAGAACATTTTGGTGAGCGTGCGCAGCTGCACATGCACCTCGAGGCCGATTACCGTCTCCCACTCCATCAGCGCACCTCGGCGTCGGCCGGAATAACCCGTTCCAACGCCGCCGCGGCCGCGAGCAACCGCTCCTCTTCGAACGCCGGTGCGACGAGCTGCGCGCCGACCGGCAGGCCTTCGCTCCGTCCGGCCGGGAGGTTCAGGGCCGGAAGGCCGGCGAGGTTAATCGGGCACACGAATATGTCGGCCAGGTACATCGCGACCGGGTCTTCGGTCTTCTCACCCGCCTTGAACGCCGGTGTGGGGGTGGTGGGAGTGAGCAGCAGGTCGACCCCTGACGCGAAGGTGCGGCGGAAGTCTTCGGCAATCAGGGCTCGTACCCGCTGCGCCTTTCGATAGTAGGCGTCGTAGTAGCCGGCGCTCAACACATAGGTACCCACCAGAATACGACGCCGCACCTCCGGTCCAAAGCCCTCGCCCCGGGTGGCCCGGTAAAGCGATCGAATATCTCCCTCGGGTCCGATGCGGCGGGGTCCGTAGCGCACGCCATCGTAGCGGGCCAAGTTCGCGGCCGCTTCGGCGGGCGCGATTATGTAGTAGGTCGGAACGGCGTAACCTGAGTGGGGCAGCGAAACCTCGCGGATGCTGCCGCCGAGCTGGCGGACCTGGTCGATGGCGCGGCGGAGTCCGGCGGCCACGCCCGGGTGGAGATCCGGCGGAAAGTATTCCTGCGGAATGCCGACGGTGAGCCCCCGGAGGTCGGCCAATGGCTCCGGAACGCTTATCGGGGGCCGGTCAACGCTGGTGGCATCGAGGGGATCGTGCCCGCTCATTGCGCTCAGCACCCGGGCGGCATCGCTCACCGTTCGCCCAAAAGCCGAGATACAGTCGAGGGAAGAACCAAACGCCACCAGGCCGTAACGACTGACGCGACCGTAACTGGGCTTGACCCCGACCACACCGCAGAAGCTCGCGGGTTGGCGGACGGAGCCGCCGGTCTCGGAGCCGAGGGCGGCGGGCACGGCGCCGGCGGCCACCAACGCCGCGGAGCCACCAGATGAGCCGCCCGGCACCCGGGACGGATCCAGCGGATGCTTGACCCGGCCATAAGCCGAGTGCTCCGTCGACGACCCCATGGCAAACTCATCCATATTTGCCTTGGCAACGATCATCGCCCCCGCGGCCCGAAGCCGCTCGACCGCGGTGGCGTTGTACGGCGACGGGTACCCCTCGAGGATGCGCGATCCGCAGGTGGTTGGCTGCTCGACCGTGACGATGTTGTCTTTGAGCGCGATCGGCATGGCCGCCAACGGCCCTGGCACCGGCATGCGGTCGACTCGCACCGCCTCGGCATCGAGCAGCTCCTGCGACCAGTGCAGCGTGGCATTGAGCTCCGTGGCCCGCTCCAGCTTCTTTCCGGTCTCGACTGCAATGGCTGCCCCTCTGCCCCGCTGTCCCGCTGTAGTTGTCACTGGTCCTCCATGGCGCCATGCCGCGGCACCAGGAAGAAGCCATCGGCAAATTCGGGAGCCAGCGCGGCGGGAGGACGCGCCAGCGGAACCGCACCCTCGACGTCCGGCCGAAGGGCCACCGATTGGGGCCCCGGCAAAAACGAGTCCGCCATGCGATCGGCAGGCACCTGGTCGAGTTGGGCGACGTAGTCCACGATCCGGTTCAGCTGGCCGACCAGCCGGTCGAGCTCGCTCTCGGGAACCGCCAGTTCAGCGAGCTGGGCCACATGAAGCACTTCGTCACGCCCGATACTCATGCGCTTTCCCATTCTCGTTCCAGTCCGGCGTAGGCGACCAGCAGTTGCTTGACACCCACCTCTTCGTCGTCGAAGGCGACCGAGACTTTGAGGTCCCGTCCGGTTCCGGTGAGCCCTCTGATGGTGCCACTGCCGAAACGCCGGTGCCGGACCCGCTCGCCCTTCACGTAGCGGGGACTGTCCTGGGAAGCGTCCTCGGCCGGACTGGCGGTCGGCCGGTCGGTCGGTCCGACCTCTGACCCGTATCGGCGCCAGGCCGAGCCATCAGACCGCCGGTCCGTCCGTCCGCCCGTCCCCCAGTCCGGCGCCCACAGCGAAGTCGTCCGCCGCTCGTCGATGATCCCCGGCGGGATGGCACGGAGAAAGGGCGACGCCATCCCGGGCCGGAGCTCCCCGCCCCGCCGCCGCGATCGCGCCCAGGTGACATACAATTTGTCCTTGGCCCGGGTCAGGCCCACGTAACACAGCCGCCGCTCTTCCTCCAAACCATCGGGCTGCTCCGACGCTCGTGCCAGAGGAAAGAGCCCGTTCTCCAACCCGGTGAGTACCACCAGCGGCCACTCGAGGCCCTTGGCGGTGTGGAGCGTCATGAGGGTGACACCCTGCTCTGCTCCGACCACAGTGTCAGCCGATGACAGGAGCGCCGCCTCCGCCAGAAACCGTTCCAGCGGTGTGGTCGTCTCGCCGTCTTCCGGCGGTACCTCCTCGGACCAGTTCGCGGCACTGGCCACCAGCTCACGCACGTTCTCCCAGCGATCGGCTCCTTCGGGACCCTCCGCGTGGAGTACGGCCTCGTAGTCGATGGCTTGGATGATGTGCTCCAGCAGGTCGGCGGGGGGAAGCTGCTCCAGGCGAGCGGCCTTCCCGATAAGCGCCGCGAAGTTGCGGAAGGCCTCTCGCACGTTGGGCCTCAAATCCGGGATTCGATCGGCCATCGCCGCGGTTTCGAGCAGCGGCTTGCCCCATTGAGTTGCCGCCTGGCCCAGCACCGACAGGCTGGTGTCTCCGATGCCGCGCCGGGGCACGCCGATGGCCCGAAGGAACGCCTCGTCGTCAGCCGGATTGGCCACCAGCCGCAGGTACGCCAGCAGGTCCTTGACCTCACGCCGCTCGTAGAAGCTGATGGCCCCGATCAGCCGGTACGGCACCCCCGCGCGGCGAAAGGCTTCCTCCAGCGCCCGCGACTGGGAGTTGGTTCGGTACAGCACCGCCATCTCGGGATACTGCCAGTCGGCCGCGGCGCTCCGCTTCTGAAGCTCCCGCACCACCCACTCGGCTTCGTCACGTTCATCGGCCGCCGCAACCAGCGTCACGGATTCGCCACCATGGCGCCGGGTGGTCAGGGTCTTCCCGATCCTGCCGCTGTTCTCCGCGATGACGCTATTGGCGGCGTCGAGCACGACTTGAGTCGAGCGGTAATTCTCCTCCAGGCGGATCAGCCGGGCATCCGGAAAATCCTTCAGGAACTCCTGCATGTTCCGCACATCGGCGCCCCGCCATCCGTAGATCGATTGGTCGTCGTCGCCCACGGCAAAGACATTGCCATGCGAGCCGAGCAAGCGGATCAGCTGGTATTGGGCCCGATTGGTATCCTGGAACTCGTCGACCAGGATGAAGCCAAAGCGGCTCTGGTAAGCGCGCAGCCGTTCGGGATGCTCCCGGAAGAGCGTCAGGGGATGCAGCAGCAGGTCGTCAAAGTCCATGGCGTTCGCCGCCTTGAGCGCGGGTCCCAAGGCCGAGTAGATCTCGGCCGCCACCTGCGCCAGCCGGTCGAACCCACCCGCGGCCACCTCGGAAGGCGGCATCATGCGATTCTTTGCGGCCGAAATTACCGATTGTACGGCTCGCGGCGGAAACAGCTTCGTAGAGTAGTCCCGCTGTTCCATCAGCCTGCGAATGAGGCTGATCCGGTCGTCTTCGTCATATATCGTGAAGCGGCGGCTGAACCCCAGCAGCTCGGCTTCACGCCTCAGCAGCCGGGCAGCCAGTGAGTGGAAGGTGCCGATCCAGAGTCCCGACGGGTCGCGATTCAAGAGCTGGCCGATCCGCTGCTTCATTTCGCCGGCGGCCTTGTTGGTGAAGGTCACGGCGAAGATGCGGTCGGGCGGTACCCCGTGCCGGTCGATCAAGGCGGCAATCCGCATGGTGAGCACCCGGGTCTTGCCGGATCCTGCTCCGGCCAGCACCAGCAGCGGCCCCTGAACGTGCTCGACGGCCTCGCGTTGAGCCGGATTCAGCGACTGGTCCAGTCCGCGCTCTGATGCCTCGATCATGTCTCGGCTCCGGCGAGTGGCACGCGCATCAGGAAACAGGTTCCCTTCTCGGTTTGCTCCAACGTCAGGGCTCCCTCATGGGCGTCTTCGAGTACCCTGCGAGACAATGCGAGTCCGATGCCCCATCCCCCCCGCTTGGTGGTGATCCCCGGCTCGAACAGGGTGCGCCGAAGCTCCTTGGCGATCCCGGGACCATCGTCGATGACCCGAATGACACCCACTTTTTCCTCGGCGCTCACCCGCAGGATAATCGCGCCCGGCCGGCCCTGCAGCGCGTCGATGGCGTTTTTTACCAGCGCTTCGAGAGCCCATTCCAGAAGAACCGTGTCGCCCAGGACCGTGGGGCCCGCGCCCGGCGCCTCCACCTTGAGCTCGATCATGTTGGTGTGCCGGGGCAAGCGGGGGCGGAAGTATCCTGCCACCCGGTCGGCCAGGGCACCGAGCCCGATCGGCTCGCGTTTGGCCGGATTGCCGATCCGCTCGAAACGTTGCGCCACGCGGTCGAGGCGCTCCGCGTCGGCGGACAGGTGGTCGGCCAATCCGGGTGGCGGCGTTGATCTCGAGCGAACCCGCTCGATCCAGCCCTGGAGACTGGTGAGCGGCGTTCCCATCTGGTGCGCGGCCTCGCGAGCCATGGCCACCCACAGGCGATCTCGTTGCGCCGACATGCCGCTGCGATAGGCAAACACCGCGACCGCGACCATAACGGCGATCGTCAGCACCTGTAGTAATGCCAGCCCGATCAGGTTTCGCTGGGCCGGCAGCGGCCCGTAATGCACCGTGCCTACCGCCGCGTCGATAATGGGCGGGTTCTGCCGGTCCAGGCGGTCCGCGTACAGCTTGACCCGGGGGTCTTCCAGCGGTGCCGCAAACGGAAGGTTCGCTGCCGCCGTGACCCGCCCGGCGCGATCGGTTACGACTAGGGGCAGGCCGAGGGCGCGCACCTGCTCTCCCAACCGAAGCAGGGCTTCGGCCTCGGCCCCGGGGCGCGGGTTGTTCAGGCCGCCGAATACACCGGAGTAGAGCCGGCTGGTGGCAGTTGCATCAGCCTGAAAATGGCGAAGGATCAGCAATCCCGTTCCGAAGCTCAGAGCCGCCAGCACCGCAACCGACGCCACCACCATCGAAGGCGCTAGGCGCTGGAGCCGCTCGCTACGCACGGGGACTCAAGCGGTCGACCCCGAGATACGGGACCAGCGCCTCGGGGACCCGCACCGACCCGTCGGCTACCTGATTGTTCTCCAGAAGGGCGATGATGGTGCGAGGGAACGCGACGCCCGAGGCGTTTAAGGTGTGCACGAATTCTGGTTTGGCCTTGGGCGAGGGGCGGTACCGGATATTGGCGCGCCGGGCCTGAAAATCGGTGAACGTGCTGGAGCTGGAAACCTCCAGCCAGCCTCCGACGCCGGCCGACCAGACCTCCAGATCGTACGTCCGCGCGCTGGCAAAGCCGGTGTCACCCGCCGCAAGCTCCACCACCCGATACGCGAGCCCCAGGCGCTGGAGCACGGCCTCGGCATGGGCGGTGATCCTCTCGTGCTCGGCAGGTGATTCCTCGGGCCGCACGACGCGGACGAGCTCCACCTTGTCGAACTGATGAAGCCGGATCAGCCCGCGCGTGTCCTTGCCATGAGAAAACGCCTCGCGCCGAAAGCAGGGCGAGTAGGCCACGTAGCTTGCGGGCAGGGCGCCGGCCTCC
>JBJMPK010000045.1:0-4446 GCA_045803245.1 Gemmatimonadales bacterium | reverse complement strand
CGGAAGGCGGAGATGGTCTCCCGGGCGATGACCTTGTTGCCGATGGCCGCCTGGATCGCCACCTGGTAAAGCTGGCGGGGGATCAGCTCCTTGAGCTTCTCCGCCACCTTACGGCCGTACTCCTGAGCCTTGTCCCGGTGAATGATGACGCTGAATGCGTCGATCGGGTCTCCGTTGATCAGCATGTCGAGTTTGACCAGATCGGAGGGCCGATAGTCGGCTGCCTCGTAGTCCAGCGACGCGTAGCCCCGGCTCAATGACTTGAGCTTGTCGTAGAAGTCG
Organism: Gemmatimonadales bacterium; assembly: GCA_045803245.1. Lineage (GTDB taxonomy): Bacteria > Gemmatimonadota > Gemmatimonadetes > Gemmatimonadales > GWC2-71-9 > CAVVWJ01. Next base: position 4,164 of record JBJMPK010000045.1, on the reverse strand, counting down.
AGCACGATCTCCCCTAGCGGAAACTCGAAGTCGAACTCGACCCGGGTGGTATCGATGTAGTGCATTCCATTGTATACGCCCCGCCGCTCCTGGCCGAGCTTCATGATGCCGCCGATGTAGTCGGCGGGCGCCATGATCCGCGCCTTGACGTAGGGTTCTTCGATCCGGCCGATCTCTGCCGGATCCGGCAGATTGCTGGGGTTCTCCAGCAGCAACATATCGCCGTCGGTCCGATAGACGTGATACTCGACGGTAGGGACGGTCGTGATCAGGTCCAGATCGAATTCGCGCTCCAGCCGCTCCTGGACGATTTCCATGTGCAGCAATCCCAGGAACCCACAGCGGAAGCCGAATCCGAGGGCGGTGGAAGACTCCGGCTCATAGTGCAGGCTCGCGTCGTTGAGCCGGAGCTTTTCCAGCGCGTCGCGTAAATTTTCGTACTGATCGGATTCGGTCGGGTAGAGGCCGGCGAACACCATCGATTTGACGTCACGATATCCCGGCAGGAGTTCGGTGGCGCGGTTGGCCGCGTCGAGGATCGTATCCCCCACCCGGGCGTCTCGCACGTCGCGCAGGCTGGCCACCAGGTATCCCACCTCGCCGGCCACCAGCTCCCCGGTGCGATGCTGTCCCAGCTGGAGGTAGCCGACTTCATCCACGTGATGTAGGTCTTCCGGGTGCGCGCCGAAGACGATTTCCATCCCCTCGCGGACCACGCCGTCGACTACTCGGATGCTGGGCACCGCGCCGCGATACCGGTCGTAATAGGAATCGAAAATGAGCGCGCGGAGCGGCGCATCGTCCCGTCCCGCGGGCGGAGGAACCCGGGCCACGATGGCCTCGAGCAGGTCCGGAACGCCGGTGCCCTCCTTGGCCGAGACGGCGAGAATCTCCTCCCGTTTGGCTCCGATCAGCTCCATGATCTCCTTGGCCCGGCCCTCGGGGTCGGCGCCAGGCAAATCGATCTTGTTGAGTACGGGAATGATCTCGAGCCCGGCGTCCATCGCCAGAAAGAGGTTGCTCAGGGTCTGCGCCTGGACCCCCTGGGAAGCATCCACCACCAGAATTGCGCCCTCACAGGCTGCAAGCGACCGGGAGACCTCATAGGTGAAGTCCACGTGCCCCGGCGTGTCGATGAGATTGAGCTCGTAGGGTACCCCGTCCCGTGCCGTGTAGCTCATCCGGACCGCGTTGAGCTTGATGGTGATCCCGCGCTCCCGCTCGAGATCCATCGTATCGAGAAGCTGTTCCCGCATCTGCCGCTTCTCGACCGCGCCGGTGGCCTCGATGAGCCGGTCGGCCAACGTGGATTTCCCGTGGTCGATGTGGGCGACGATGCAGAAGTTCCGGATTTGCTGCGACATGGGGGGAAGATAGGCGGGGAAGCGGGGAAGCGGGGAGGTGGGCAAGTCCGAAGATGCAGTTACTCTTTATCGCAGATGACAACTTCGGCGCCCGAACGCGTCCCCGCTTCCCCGCCTCCCCGCCTCCCCCGCCGCCTCTCGGGCGACCTCGGGATGCTCCTCGTATGCCTCATCTGGGGGCTCAATTTCAGCATCACGAAGCTGGCGCTCCAGGAGATTCCACCGCTTCCGTTCACCGCCATTCGTTTCGCCGGGGCCAGCCTGCTGCTCTGGCTGGTGCTTCGGATGATCGAGGGACCCGCGCCGCTTCCTCCCGGCAGCCTCAAGCGGCTCGCGATCCTGGGTCTAGTCGGGAATACCTGTTACCAACTCGTATTCACCCTCGGGCTGGCCCTCACGACCGCAACCAACAGCGCGCTCATCCTCTCCACGGTCCCTACCGTGGTGGCCGTGTTGGCCGGCGCGCTCGGGCTCGAGCGCATCACCCCTCGCATGGGGCTGGGAATCGCGCTCGGCACGCTCGGTGTCGTCCTGGTGATCGCCACCCGTGGGGTGGGGTTCGATGTCCGGACTCTTCCGGGTGACCTGTTGACGATTCTGGCGGTGCTCTGCTGGTCAGGTTATACCGTCGGTCTGCGCCAGGTACCCTCGGGCATCAGCCCGCTCCGCGTGACGACCATTACTACCATTGCCGGTGCCCCGGGTCTGGTGCTCGCCGGTCTTCCAGGCATGCTCCGCTTGAACTGGGGGAATGTCAGTACGAAGGCATGGCTGGCGCTGGGCTACGCGGCCGTACTCTCGCTGGTGGTGGCGTACCTGCTGTGGAATCGAAGCGTCAAGGCGGTTGGTGGTACCCGCACCGCGATCTACATGTGTATCACTCCGCTGGTCGCCGTCACCGGAGCCTGGCTGCTGCTTGGTGAGCGCCCGCGCGCGCTTCAGGGTCTGGGCGCGGTGCTGATCGTCGCGGGCGTGCTGCTGACGAGAGCGGTGGATGCAAGGCGTGAGCGGAAGCAGCCACAGCATCATCGGTAAGCAGGTCCCGCTCACCGCTTACGCCCATCGTTTCCCGCTTACGCTTTTCGTTTCCCAGTTACGTTTTCTCCTCCACAATCTCCTTATACGACTCCGGCTTCCACTGGGGCCGTTGGGGCGCATTCGCGATGTCCTGGCCTAGATAGAACAACAGCCGGAGAATCCGGGCTTCCTTGTCGCTGTTGATCTTCTCCGGCGAGTCGGTGACCTGGTGGTAGTCTTGGTGTACACCGTTGAAGAAGAACAGAATCGGTACACCCTTGCGGGCGAAGTTGTAATGATCGGAGCGGAAGTAAAAGCGTTCCTCGGGCCAGCGGTCGTCGATGGCGGTCATGCCGAGCTCGGGATGAGCCGCATTGACCCGGTTGAGTGTGGCACCAAGGTCAGATTGCTCCTTCCCGATGGCGACGATGGTATCGGGCCAGTTGCGGCCGATCATATCGATGTTGATGTCGGCCACGATCTGCTCGATGGGCACGGCCGGGTGCTCCGAGAAATATTTGCTGCCCCAGAGCCCCTTTTCCTCGCCGCTCACGGTCAGAAAGATGATCGATCGCTTGGGTCGGGCACCCGGCCGGCTGAAAGCTTCCGCCAGCTCCATTACCCCCACCGTTCCCGAAGCATCGTCATCCGCGCCATTATTGATGCTGTCGGGCTGGCCCGGGCTGATGCCGATGTGGTCCATGTGCGCCGAATAAACGATGTATTCGTTTTTCAACCGGGGATCGGTGCCTTCGAGAATTCCCACCGTATTAGGAGCGGTGAGCGAGGATGTGACCGAGTCCTTCATCTCGACCGAGATGGTGAGCCCCGGAAGATCGCGGACCACCGGCTCTCGAGCGGCGTGGACCGAGCTCAGGTCGACCCTGGCGGCGGATAAGGCGTTGCCCACGGCTTCCTCCCGAACCTGGAGTGCCACCGGTCGGCCACTCCCAGTGCCGATCACGGTACGCTCCGGCGCGGGCTTCGGGATCGACGCGGCGAACCCGCCAGAGTCCGCCACCTTCAGGATGACCAGCGCTTTGGGTCCAGCCAGAAACAGTACTCGCAGGACCTGCTGCGCCGTTTCCGATTCCGGGCGGTCGGGCGGAACGTAAAGAACCACCTTGCCGCGCACATCGAGACGTCCTGCGGTCTCCGCCGTCTGCGCCCCCCCTACTACCATCGCCTTCCCACTGACCGAGCTCTCCGGCACGATGCCCCCCTCGTAGCGCGCGGAGGTAGAGAACCGGGCGGTGTCTTCACGGCCCGCGGCGGCAAAGACCACCCGCGACCGGTTGAGGTCCAATCGCCGGCGGGTAATTGGATAGCGCTGGAACCATTTGTTGTGCTCGCCGCCAGGCCGGAGTCCAAAGCTCCGGAACTGGTCAGCCACATACTGGGAGGTGAGCTCGAGTCCTCGACTGGGCGTGTCCCGGCCCATCATCGAGTCGTCCGCGATGATTCCGATTCGGCGAGCTACATCTCCTGCCGTGATGGTCGCCCCGGCTCGCGAGAGCGGCGGCGCCATCTGGGCACCGAGCGGTGCGGCCACGAAAGCGAGAGCAATGAGGGTCAGGCGGTGCATCGTGTTGTCCTGGAGGATGCGGGTCAGTTCCTACTTGTGGTCGACGAGTTGACGGTAGCTCTCCGGGTTCCATCGAGGACGCGGACTCTGGTCGGCTATAGCAGCCCCGAGATAGAAGAGTAGTTGCAGCAGCCGGCTTTCCTTCTCCCCGTCAATACGGCCAGGGTCGTCCGTAGGCCGATGGTAGTCCGCGTGGGT
>JBJMPK010000003.1:0-47603 GCA_045803245.1 Gemmatimonadales bacterium | reverse complement strand
TCCACATCGTACCAGGCCGCGAGCTTGGGGCTCAGCGGTACGGATAGGGCAACCTTTCCGTAGAGCTCGATCGTGTTAAAGTCTTTGGTGAAGCCCAAATCGTTGGGGAAGATGTAGCCGGTAGCACCGAGCGTGAAGTTGGCTTTCTGATATGGGTAGTTGAGCTCGCCCCACCAGTCAAATTCCGCCACATCAAAGCTGGACTCGCCGCCGGCTTCGCTGATATCGGTGGCACCGTCGTACTTACCCGGCTCGATGTTGAACCAGCCGCCGGCGGTAACGGAGGCGTTGCCCGCCGGGACCGTGAGATACACATCCGGCTGCAGGACGAACTTGTTGGTGTAGGTGATCCCGCGCCAGACATAGCTGCTGAATGCGCCCAGGTCCGCACCGATCGTGACTTGCGCGTGAGCCGGCGCGGCCAAGCCGCTGAGGAGGAGGCCAGCCACCAGAACTTTGGGTCCGTGCATGATGTCTCCTGGGACAGAGGTTTGGGGTCGCGGCCAATGAAAACGGCCCGCGATGAGGGACGAGCGGGCCGGGTCGAACCTGAGAACAACACGCGCGGGCGCCCGGCCGGACTAGGTAAAGGCGTTATAGACCGCGAGTCGGTTCCAGCACTTCAACGATGTAAGGGGCATGCCGCTAATGTAGGGACCCAAGGACGACCGTCAAGGCATGCGCTGCTGCCCGGTCACTGGGGGACCGCAAATCCTTTGACGCTCGTCGCGGTTGCGTACAAGGGCCAGATCTTACTAACCTATTGTCGGTCTGACCGCCATCCTCTTCCGGAGATGTTGATGTCCTGGCTCGTCGTTCTGTTCGCATCGGTCGGAGCGGCTCTTATTTTGGGAGCGCTCACCTTTGTGTCCGCCCTGATTGGTGTCCTGGTGACCGCCATGATCATCCTGATGTGCGGCCCCCTGATCGATCGGTTCCTGACCCGGCGCAATCGTCCCCCCGTCTAGCCTGCCGCTCCCTACTCTACGGCTTCTTCTTCCGGCGTGCTGGCCGACCGTAAGGCGCCGTCGTAGTTGGTTTTGAGGCTACCGAGCAGCTCCCGCAGGCCGCGCACCTTGACTTGGACTCCACCGCCGCGTCGCACCATCGTTCCCATGATGCCCGCCGTCTCCGCTATCCCGGAGAGGCTCAAGGCGGAGGCATTTCCCTTGATCTCGTCCAGCAGCCGGGCGAGGCTACGGACCACGCTCTCATCGGCCCGGAGGGTCGACATCTGCTCGACGATGTTATGAATCCGCTGGAACTTCGGTGGTAGCGTCTGGAGCAACGCGAGCTGTGCCTGCTGGCGGCTGGAAAGTTTTAGGGCCATCGTTTAATTAGGTGAGGGATGGATGCTAATCTAATTCATCCGTACCGCCCCGGTGACGTTCCCGCGTGAATCTTCGGGCTTGGCCCCCCGTAGTGAACAGGTTCGCCGGTAGCCTCAAGACGCCTGAATGCATTTCCGCCACTCCCTGTGGGACTAGCGCTATGAAGATTTCCGACCTGTCCATTCGCCGGCCGGTGTTGGCCAGTATGCTCAGCCTGGCCCTGGTGCTCTTTGGCGTCATCGGCTACACCCAGCTCTCGGTTCGCGAGTTTCCCGACGTCGATCCCCCCATCGTGTCAGTCACCACGGCGCTCCCCGGCGCCAATCCTCAAGTAGTCGAGTCCGCCGTCACCGACATCCTGGAGGAGGAGCTGAGCACGGTCGAGGGGCTTCGGACCCTGACGAGCTCGAGCGCCGAAGGATTCAGCAACATCACGCTCGAGTTCAACCTCGACCGGGACGTCGAGGCCGCGGCGCAGGATACCCGGGACAAGGTGGCCCGCATCCGGGAACGGCTCCCTGAGGACGTCGAGGAACCGGTCGTAGCCAAGCAGGATGCCGATGCCCAGCCGTTCTTCTGGCTGGCGCTGTCCGGCGAGAACTACGACCTGCTCCAGCTCTCTGACATCGGGGACCGGCTGGTCAAGAGCCGGTTGCAGAGTCTGGCCGGCGTAGGCCAGGCGCGAATCTTCGGGGAGCGGCGGTTCTCCATGAGGGTGTGGCTGTCGCCATCGGAGCTCTCGGCCCGCGGACTCACCGTCCAGGACATTCAACAGGCCATTCGTACCCGGAACGTCGAGGTGCCGGCAGGGCGAATCGAGTCGGAACGGCGGGAGTTTACCGTGCGGTCGCTGGGTGAGCTCAAGACCCCAGAGGAGTTTGGGAACCTGGTGGTGAGCAACACCAACGGCATCCTGGTAAAGCTGAGGGAACTTGGCCGCGTGGAATTAGGTGCTGAGGACGAGCGGAGCGCGCTCCGGTTCAAGGGTACCCCCGCGGTCGCCATCGGTGTTGTCCGCCAATCCAAGGCCAATCTCCTCTCGGTGGCCAATGAGATCCGCAGCGAGCTGCCCCGGATCCAGGCGTCTTTGCCTCCAGGCGTGTCGATCAACATCGCCTTCGATGAGTCGATCTTCGTGAAACGGTCGATCCAGGAGGCAGAAGAGACGCTGGGCATAGCCGCGCTCCTGGTGGTCATCATCATCTTCATCTTCCTGCGTAATCTGCGGGCGACGATCATCCCGGGCCTGGCCATCCCCACGTCGATCGTGGCGACGTTCGCGATCATGTACTTCCTGGGATTCTCGATCAACAACTTTACGTTGCTTGCACTCACGCTGGCGATCGGCATCGTGGTAGACGATGCCATCATCGTTCTGGAGAACGCCTACCGGCACCAGGAGGAGCTGGACGAGACGCCCCAGGAAGCGGCGATCAACGGCACCCGGGAAATCGCCTTCGCGGTCCTGGCCACGACCATCGCCCTGGTGGCGGTGTTCACCCCGCTCGCCTTTCTCAAGGGGTCGACCGGACGGCTCTTCAATGAGTTCGGCATCGCCGTTGCCGGCTCGGTGATCATCTCCGGGTTCGTCGCACTCACCCTGACACCGATGCTCTGCGCCAAAATCCTCAAGGTGCCGCCGCGGCATGGAAGACTGTATCGGATCCTGGAAGAAGGCTTCAATCGTCTCGCCACCGGCTACGCCCGAACCCTGGCGCTGGCGCTCCGCCATCGCCTGGCGATCGTCGCAGTCGCATTCCTCGTGACCCTGGGCTCGGTCCTGGTGTTCCGCTCACTCAAGCGGGAGTTCGTGCCCCCCGAAGATCGGGGCTGGTTCTTCACTTTTATCATTGCGCCGGAAGGGTCCTCGCTGGCCTACACCGATGGCTATCAGCGGCAGGCCGAGGCGATCCAGGCCAAGACCAAGGGAATCGACAGCTATTTCAGCATCGTCAACATCGGAGACGGGGTCAGCCGCGGGATCATCTTCACCAACCTGGAGGATTGGTCCAAGCGGAACCGGTCGGTGCAGGAGATCATCGGAGAAATCCAGCCGCAGTACTTCGCCATCCCGGGGGTGTTCGCCTTTGCCAACAACCCACCGGCGTTCGGGTGGGGGTCCCCGGTGAACTTCGTCATTCAGCACCCCGACTTCGAGACGCTTGCTAAGGGCAACGACACCCTGCTCGCACGGGCCCGGCAGGTAGCCGGCCTCATCAACGTGGACAGCGATCTGCGGGTCAATAAGCCGCAGCTTACCGTGAATTTCGAGCGCGATCGGGCGGAGGACCTGGGGGTCCCTGTCTCCGACGTCGCCACGACACTCCAGGTGCTGCTGGGTGGCAGCAAGACCAGCACCTTTACCCGAGCCAACAAACAGTACGACGTCATCGTGCAGCTCGACCCCCGGGCGCGGGCAACGCCGAGCGACATGACCGGCCTGTATGTCCGGGGCAGGAGCGGGCAGCTGGTCAAGCTCGAGGCCCTGGCCAGCGTGCAGGAGGGCGTGGGTCCCCGGGAGCTGAACCACTTCGACCGGGTGCGCTCCGCCACCCTGACGGCCAATCTGGCCCCGGGCTTTACCCTGGGTGAAGCGCTTGACTCATTGACCCGGATCGCCAACGAGGTTCTCCCCAAAGGCAGCAGCACCGCGCTTGCCGGCGAGTCCCGCGAGCTGGAGGAGAGTGGCTCGGCGCTGTACTTCGCTTTCCTCCTTGCCCTCGTGGTGGTGTTCATGGTGCTCGCGAGCCAATTCGAGTCCCTGGTGCACCCGTTCACCGTGCTCCTGGCCGTCCCGCTGGCCGTGACCGGTGCGCTCTTCACGCTCAAGTTGGCAGGCTCAACTCTGAACGTGTACAGCCAGATCGGGATGATCCTCCTGATTGGTCTGGTGTCGAAGAACTCGATCCTGCTGGTGGAGTACATCAACCAGCTGAAGGAACGAGGGATGAGCACCATTGAGGCGGCCCAGGAGGCGGGTCGGATCCGACTCCGCCCGATCCTGATGACGTCGGTCGCCACCGTCATGGGCGCGCTGCCCATCGCGCTGGGCCTCGGCGCCGGATCGCTCAGCCGGAGGCCGCTGGGCTACGCCATCGTGGGAGGCCTGATTTTCTCGACTCTGCTCACCTTATACGTGGTACCCTCGGTGTACCTGATCTTCGACCGGCTCATGGAGCGGTCCCGTCGCAGGCAGCAGGCGCCACGCACTGCTCTCGCCCCGGCTGAGGCCGAGTGATGCTGTTTCTGCTCTTCGCGCTTCAGACAGCTGCCCCGGCTGCCCGATCGGATTCGATTCCAGCCGACTCCGTTCCCCGCATCACCCTGGACGAGGCCATCCGCCGCTCGACCCGGCTCGATCCCGATTATGTCCGAGCCCTGGGGCAAATGGATGACGCGGAATGGGGACGCCGCGCGGCCGTGTTGGCTTTCGTGCTTCCGTCAGTCCAGGTCGGGTTGGACGAGACCAAGTACTCCACCGCCTTTTTCAACCCGGCCAACCCGGCCAACCCCACCAGCACGCTCGTGGTGGGTCGGGCGAGCGCCAGCTATGAGCTCAGTTTCCGCAAGTTCAGCGAGCTCTCGAGGACCAAGGCGGAGCTGGCGAGCGCGAATGCTGGAGAGATCGAGCAGCGCTATAGGTCGGCCCTCGAAACCGAATCGAGCTACTACGACGTTCTGGTCAACCAGGAGCTTGCCCGGGTTAGCCGGGAGCGCTCAGCTCGAGCGCTCCAGGGCATGGCGGTAGCCCGGGCTCGGGTGTCGTCCGGGGCCGCGGTGCCCACCGACTCCCTGCAGCTGTTCCTCGAGCTCATTCGCTCGCAGGTCGAGGTCCTGCGCCAGGACAATGCTCTTCGGCGGGCCCAGCTCGAGCTGGGCCGGCGGGTCGGAGCAGCGGGTCCGGTTGATGGGGTGCCGGCTGACACCGTTCCCGCGCCCGATCTTCCTCTGACCCTGCCGGAGGCTCTGCGCAGCGCCCTGGATCAGGGACCTCAATATCGGACCGCACGCGCCAACGAGAGCGCCGCCGCCGCGGTGCTCAAGTCCCAGCGGGGCGACTACCTGCCGGTCCTCAGCCTCGGCGGGTTGCACCAGCGCTACGACACCCAGCTTTTTCCCGGCGCGGCGAACGTATCGTCACTCACGTTCAGCATCTCGCTACCCATTTGGGATGATGGTCTTCGGGAGATCGAAATCACCCGTGCGCGAGTCAACCGGGATGTGGCTCGCGCCGTGCGGGAAGACCTCGAGCGCATGGTTCGCCGGGATGTCACCGATGCTTATGACGTCTACCAGACCAGCCGGGCGGCGGTGGACCTGGCCCGAATAGGGGGCACGGTAGCGCGCGAAACGTATCGGATGCAGGAGCTCCGTTATCGCTCGGGTGCCAGCACGATCCTCGATCTGCTCGATGCCCAGGTCAACCTGGCCCTAGCGGAAGCCGGTCTGGCACAGGCTCGCTACGCCAACCGCCTTGCACTGGCGGGGCTGGAGGCCATCCTGGGCCGTAGACTCTTCACCAACAAGGACGTCCAGTGAGACCGACGCAAGCAGTTTTTCTGGCACTCGCAACCCTCGGCGCCTGTAACCGGGCGGAGTCGGCGGGCAAGAGGCCCGGCGGGCCTGGTGGTCCTGGCGGCGGGGGCCCGCCTGCCATGCCGGTCGAGGCCGCCACCGCCAGATCCGATACCGTCGTCGATGCGATTTTGGCCACCGGTCAAATTGAAGCGCTTCAGTCCATCGAGCTCCGGCCCGATGTCGAGGGACGCCTGATTCAGATTCTGGTGCGGGAAGGAACGCCGGTTGCCGCGGGGACGCCCCTGTTCAAGATCGACGATGCCGAATTGAAGGCCCAGGTCGCGCAGGTCGCCGCTGAGCGCGATCTCGCCAGGCAGTCACTGAACCGGACTCGCGATCTTCTGAGTCAAAAAGCCTCCTCTCAGGCCGAGCTGGAACGAGCCGAGGCCACCATGAGGAGCAACGAGGCTCAATTGGAGTTGCTGAAGGTTCGGCTCGACCGGACCCTGGTTCGGGCGCCGTTTGCCGGGATCATGGGTCAGCGGTACGTCAGCCTGGGAGATTACGTCACGAAAGACACCAAGCTGGCTGCCGTCCAGACGGTTTCACCCCAGCGGGCCTCGTTTCAGGTGCCGGAGCGCTACGCCGATCAGGTCGGTCAGCAGGTCACCTTTCGGGTGGCCGCTTTAACCGGCCGTACCTTCATCGGCAAAGTCGATTTCGTCGATCCGATCGTGCAGCTGCCGGGTCGGACCATAACGGTCAAGGCGCGGGTGCCCAATCCCAAACGGGAGCTGCAGGCGGGTATGTTCATCGAAGCCAGGCTGGCCACGGCAGTCCGTCCCAACGCCGTGGTGATCCCGGAAGACGCCGTGCTACCACTGCAGGGCTCCAACTTCGTCTGGGTCGTTGCCGATGGAAAGGCGACTCGGCGCCAGATCGAGCTGGGGGTGCGCACCCCAGGCTTCGTGGAGGTAAAGAGCGGTGTCCGCAACGCGGAGCAGGTTGTCGTCGGCGGCCAGGAGCGTCTGGCCGAGGGAGCGCCGGTCCAAGCTAAGCTGGTGGAGCGGACGCCTTCCCGGGTGCAGGAAGATGTGGGCGAGGCGCGCGCGGAGCGCTAAAAGAGTCCGCTCTTGGCCGCCGCCCAAAGCCGGTTCAGCCGGTCGAATCCATCTTGGAGCAGCTCCACCTGCTGGGGACTGGGCGATACCGCCAATGCCGTCTCGAGCTCGACAACTAGGCGGCCCATCTCCTGACGTCCGCCCTTTGCAGCCTCCACTTTGATCTCAGCGAGGATCTCGGCAATTTTTCGCCGCACCCCCTCGTCGTCAGGGACCTGCCAAAGGTAGGTGGCACTGTCTTGGCCCGCCTTGCATAACTCACCCAGGCGGTCCATGAGGGGCGGCATCGGCCTTCTGGGAGCCGGCTTGGGATCGTCTGCCATCGGAGCCTCCCTGCGGAAACCGTGGTTGGTACTGCCGGGGGCACTCAAGTGCCTCGGCTTTCTTTGCTGTCTGGTGGGTTGGCCAGGCGCTGGCGCCGCAGGCCAGGCACCGAGCGCATTCAACGGCGAGCCCTCGAATCTTCCCCGCTTCACGTTGCGCGAAATCGTAGCTGGACGCAACGACTCCCTCTTTCATATACCTGGTGGATGGGTGCGTGCGGCCACCGCCGCCCGGCCCGAGTCCCTGGCATTTCAGGCCTACGTGTCGGCGGCAGCCGGCAGCGGCATCGTTCCGCTGGATGGCGCGACTCTTCCGTCCCAGCGATACCAGCACGTGATGGGTCTCTACCGTCGTGCCGAGCTAAAGGCAGCCAGTCGCCGTACCCTCGAGTCGATCCGGTCCGCTATCCCCACCGACAGTATCCGAGCTCGCTTCGACAGCATCTTCCGGCCGCGCGGGGAGTGGATACTCGACTTGCATGATGCCGCGCTCGCGTGGGCCCGAGACCAGGCTCGCGGCTTCGATCTGAATTCGGCTCGCACCGGATTAGCGGCCGCCGGTTTGCTCCCTTCCGGCGACAGCGCGAGCGCGGTCGAGCCGGTCTTTCGTGCCCTCTATGGACTCACGGTTCTCGCGGCCAACGATTCCGCCGGGCTCGCAGACGCCCGGAACGATCTCCGCCGCGCCGACGCCAGCTCTGCCGCCGCCGTCCTGCTCCTGCTCCAAGGCTATATGGAAAGCCAGCGCTGGTTCGCGGCGGCGGTCAACTTTTTCCTGACCGAGCCCTGGGCACCTCATGCGGGGAGTGGGCGCTCTCTGGGAGACTACGTCCGGGAGGATTGGCGCCGGGTGCAGGCCTCGGCGACGGGTTCCGAGGCTCCCACTCCCGAGCTCCGCGTCCGGGTTTTCGGTTACCCTCAAGCGGTACCCCATTATGGCGTACCTCGGGATTTGTTCGACCGCCTGGTGTGGCCCGAAAACAGCGCGGCCGGCCAGTGGCTCGAACGGCACGGCCAGGCCGCTCTGCTGCACTCGTTGCGCTGGTTACCGCCGGGAGACACCAGTCTCGCCTTCCTTCAGGTGGGTCGCGAAACCGTGCGTCTGACCACCGTGCCGCGTCAGGCCCGGGAGCGCCTCAACGGCTTTCTCGAGCCCAGCGATGCCATTGCCATAGACCCCGGGTACTCTCCCCTTCTGGCTCTGGGCGCCTTGGTGCACGAATGGCAGCACATCGAGTTCCGGCGCGTCCAGTTGACCCATTTTGCGGCCCGGCTCCCGCCTTCCGCAACGTCGATCGTTGAGTTGCCGGGAGTACAGCCCTATCTGGCCGAGGGGTTCGCGGAGTGGAGTACCGAACGGATCATGGCTCCGCTCACGGAGCGGTGGCCCCTCCTGGGATTGAGCGAGCTGGAGAAGCGCGCGGGGCTCGCGCTCGAGAGCGCCGACGATCAGCACTCCTTGGGTTATGGTCTGATACGAGAGTTGGCCGCGGTGATGAAGGACCCTGCTGCCACAACCCGCCTCCTGTTGCGCTACGCCGATGACCCGGCGGCAATTGTTCGCGAGCCGGCGGTCCGGGCTGCGTGGAAGCGGTACCGCGGCGCCCGCGACTATGTCTTTGCGGCACCCTCGAGCCGGGTGCTGATCCCCGAGGTCACCTTCACGATCGAAGACGGCTATCCCGACGTAGTTGCGACCCGCATCCTCATGCCATCCGCGAATCATGATAAGCGCTGAGAAGCTGCTGATTGTGCTGCTGGTGGGGGCGCTCTCGCCCCTGCAAGCTCAGACGACGCGTCCCGAGCGCACTGATTCTCGGGAGACTTCCACCTACGCGGACGTCCTGGGTTTTCTGGATTCGCTTCAACGGGTCACGGACGACATTCGGCTAGGGACTCTGGCGCTGAGTCCTGAGGGGCGCCGCATTCCCTATGTGATTGCGGCTCGGCCTCTGGTGTCCGGCCCCGCCGAAGCACATCGGAGCGGTAAGCCCGTGATCTACCTCCAGGCGAACATCCATGCCGGAGAGGTCGAGGGCAAAGAGGCCGCACAGATGCTTCTGCGCGATCTGACGACCGGACCCTTACGCTCCCTGCTCGACCAAGTCGTGCTTCTGGTCGTTCCGCTCTACAACGCCGACGGAAATGAACGGATGGCCCCGGGTGAAGCGAATCGGCCTGGCCAGAACGGTCCGGCCATGGTCGGACAAAATGTCAACGGCCAGGGGCTCAACCTGAACCGCGACTACGTCAAGATGGAGGCACCCGAGACCCAAGGAGCCGCGGCATTTCTGGCCCGGTGGGACCCCGACCTGTTCATCGACCTGCACACCACTAACGGCAGCTATCACGGGTACGCTCTCACGTACGCTGCCGGTCTGAACCCGAATTCCAATCCGGCGGTCCAGTTCGCCCGAGACCGGATCCTGCCCCAGGTGCGCGAGCGCATGCAGCGGAGATACCGGCAACGCACATTTTCTTACGGGAACTTTCGGAACCAGGACCCCGACTCTCTGGTGCAAGGCTGGGAAACCTTCGACGCCCGACCCAGGTTCGGCACCAACTGGATGGGCCTGCGGGGAAGACTCTCGATTCTCAGCGAGGGCTACAGCAATGCCGATTTCCAGGCTCGTATCTCTGTCACCTATAACTTCGTCCACGAAATTCTGAGACTGGTGGCCGAGCAACGCGCCACAATCAAGTCCCTGGTTCAAGCAGCCGACCGGCAGCGGCCCGACTCGGTTGCGGTACGCTCGGTCCTCGGGCCACCCACGGTACAGGAGGTCATCGCTGAAATTACCGAGGCCTCGAATGAAGGAGCCGGCGGCTTTGCCCGGCGGAAGAGAACCGGCGTGTACCGTGCCGTCCGCATGCCGGTCTTTGACCGTTTCGTGGCGTCCCGCAAAGAAGCTATGCCAGGGGCCTACCTCGTGCCCGCCCGGTTGGCCCAGGTGGTGGAGCTGCTTCGGCGGCAAGCGGTGCTGGTTGAGGCGCTGACTCACCCTTGGCGGGGTGCAGCCGAGCGGTTCGAGGTGGATAGTCTGTCTGTGGCTCCCCTCTTCGAGGGACACCGTACAGTGCAGGTCGAGGGACGCTGGAGTGCGGCCCGGGACACCGCCCTCGCGGCCGGATGGTACATCGTTCGCACCGATCAGCCGTTGGGGACCCTGGCCGCCTACATCCTGGAACCTGCCTCCGAGGATGGAGTGGTAACGTGGAACCTGCTCGACCGCGAGCTTCAGGCCGGAAGCGCCTATCCCATCTTGAGGCTTTTCACTTCGCCCCGGGTCCCGGCGGTTGCCATCCCCTAGCAGGGGCGCCACGGTGATAAATTTGAAGCACACGCAGGTCCTTCAATCCAAACGAGGAAGTTTGCATGACCGCCCGCACCGCCGAACACCCCCGGTCCTTCGTGATCTGGATTTGGGATTGGACCAAATCGATCGTCGTGGCACTCGTCGTCTGGTTCTTTCTCCGGACTTTCCTGGTGGAGGCGTTCCGCATCCCCTCGGGCAGCATGGAAAACACCCTCTTGATCGGCGACTTCCTCTTTGTCAACAAGGCCTTGTATGGCGCCGAGGTGCCGATCATCCATGCGCGGCTCCCCGCGGTACGAGAGCCGCGCCGGGATGACATCCTGGTCTTCGATTCGGTCGAGGAGGAGGGTCTCAAAGTCGTCAAGCGGTTGATTGGCATGCCGGGTGATACCCTGAGCATGGAGAACGGAGAGCTGTTTCGGAACGGCCAAAGAGTGAACGAGCCATACGCGGTGCACTCCGACCCCACCCGGTCGGAAGACCCGATCCAGCGGGCTAAGATGCGAGAGTGGCAGCTGCCGCATCTGGTCCACCGGGATCCCACTTCCTACCAGCCCGATTTGCAGGAGTGGGGGCCGATTGTCGTTCCCCCCGATTCGTTCTTCATGATGGGTGACAACCGCGACAGCTCCTATGATGGGCGCTACTGGGGCTTTCTCCCGCGTAAGAACGTGCGAGGGCGGCCGTTGGTGGTTTACTTCAGCTACGACCCGAGCAGTTGGCGGGCGATTCCATTCCTGACCGCGGTCCGGTGGGCAAGGCTGTTCACGTCTCCCAAGTAAGCTCGGGAGCTGGGAGCTATGAGCTAGGGCCAGTCAGGAGCAATAGCCCATAGCCCATAGCCAATAGCCCTTTTTTAGTGAGGCCGGGGTGCTTCAGGAAGAGAGGATCGGCTGAGAGTGCGCGCGATGTACGCCGCGCTCCGGCTGCAGGCAGTACAGTGGAGGGTAATCCGGCCGCCCTGCGCATCATCGGTGCTCGATCGTTCCGGCACCCGCTCGACGTCAACGGAGCCACAGGAGGGACAGACCAGAGGTTTCTGGTCCCGATCTGCCGCGATCAGAATCAGCGCCTCCGGCGCGCGGTACTCCTTGATGCCCCGACGTCCCACAGTCGGCCCTTCTGGTGGGGCCTGGTGGCACGGATCTGGCTGCCCCACCCAAAGTGAATTTAGGGCGACGTGTGCACCGGCGAAAGGCGGAAGTCACTCCGACCGACAGGGAGCGTTGATGCCCAGTTTCTTGCGGACCTCGATCTACTCGCTGGCACTTCTGATTTCCTCGACCCACATTGCCGCGGGTCAGAGGGTCCATCAGATCAAGCTGGACGCCAATCCCGAAAAGGAGATCTACCGGTTCAGCCCGGCGCAGATCAGCGCCAGGCCCGGGGACGTACTGCTCTTCCGGGTGGCCAGCGGCGCTCCCCACAGCGTCGTATTCGAGGGTGCGGGGCTGACGGAGACAGCACGAGAAGCCCTCAACGGTTCCATGAACCGCCGGGCCGGCGATCTCAGCAGCCCGCTGCTGACCAGTGAGGGCATGGAATACCGGATCGTGGTGCCCCAGATCCCGCCTGGCTCCTACGGCTTTTTCTGTCTTCCCCACCGCGCCTACGACATGCGGGGCGAGCTAAGAATTACGAAGTAGCTGTTGATACTACTAGCGTCATAGTGTCTCCCGTGCGAGAATTCCGTCCGCAGAGGGCCCGCAGCCGTCCGGCAGAGCGCCGGAATGGCTCACCGGTAGCGTGCGGGTCTGTAGGTAAGGAGGATTTGTGGTGTCGGAACTCGGGGGTTCACAGATATCAACGCTGTTGGAGACCCTCCCAGGGATCGCCAATGTATTGCGGAGTCCGGTTGCAGACGCGCTGGGCAGCGTGATCCGGGCCGCGGCACGGGTCGGCGAATTCGAGGTCGCGGACGCGGAAGAGCTGGTCCGCTACGCCACTCGCCGGGGCCTTTTAGGGATGGAAGAGGGAGACCGGCTTCTGGCCGAAGTTCATGCTGCTCAGCAGAAGCGGCTGGATAAGGCTGCCGACCGGGAGCGGGCGCAGAAGGCCAAGGCCAAGGCCAAGGCCAAGTCGGTCAAGCAAGTAAAGGTCAAAGCGCTGAAGAAAACCGCCAAACCCAGGCGGAAACACTAGGCTGCTTCAGGTCTTGAAATCCTGCATTAAGGCGGTGAGCCGGGTGGCACCCTGAAGCAGGTCCCCCGCCGCCGCCGCCATCTCCTCAGTTGATGCGGTCTGTTCCTCAGCTGCCGCGGTAACCTCCTCGCTGGCGGAAGCGTGCTCGCTGGCGGCATGGCTGACCTCTTGGGTTCTTTCTCCCAGTTGGGCCACGATCCGCCGATTGGCCTCGGCTTCGCGCACTACCTCACTGGCGGCCGCGTGAACCTCCTGAACCGCCGCGGCGATGTCCTCCAGCGCCCGGGCCGCGGCCATGGCCACGCCCTCGATGCCATGCACCCGGGCCGATCCCACGTCCATGGTTGCGGACACCTCCCGCACCTGCTTCTGAATGAACTGGACGGTCTTCGCCACCTCCTCGGCGGCGCTGGAGCTCGAGTCAGCCAGACGGCGGACCTCCTCTGCCACGACCGCGAATCCCCGGCCGTGCTCGCCCGCTCGAGCAGCCTCGATGGCAGCATTCAGAGCCAGCAGGTTGGTCTGGGATGAGATTTGCCGGATGAGGTCGATGAAGTCGGTAATGGGCTGAGACAGGCGGGTCAGCTCCTGCACCTGCCGGGCGGATGTCGCCACTACCTCACGGATGTCCAGCAGCGTCTGTCCGGCCGTCGCCACGTCGCTGCGATGGCGGGCGGCCAGGTCCCTGATTCTGTCACCCAGCTCCACCACCTTGGCCGACGCGGTGGCGTTGGTCTCGGCGATCTGCCGCAAGTTCAGCAGGAGGGCATCGGCTTTTTCCATTCCCCTTACCTGCTGCTCGGCGCTGGAGGCGATCTTCATCATGGCCGTGGAGATCTCGCCGCTGCTCGCGGCGAGCTCTTCGCTCATCGCGGAAAAATCGCTGGCACTGTTGCCGACCTGGCTCGCCTCGCTCACGACAGAGACGACTACGCCCCGGAGCCGCGCCGCCATACCGTCCATGGCCCGGGCGAGGCGGTCGAGCTCGGTGGGCATCCGGTTCAGCTGGACCCGCCTGAGATCGCCGGCGCCGAAGCGGTCGGCCGCGGACACCAGCCGCCGCAGCGGACCGTCGACCGTGCGAACCGTCCAGAACGAAGTGCCGACGCCGATGCCGAGCGAGGTAAAAAACAGGATCCATAGCAGCGACCGCCGGTGGGCCGATTCCTGCCGTAGCTCGTTGGCCCGAGCGATGGAGCGGTTCATCTGTGCCAGGGCCAGGGCCCGCACGTCGCCGAGCAGGGTATCGGATGGCGCCCGGGCGCTGTCGGCCAGCCGCCGGGCTTGCTCCGTCTTTCCCAGGTCCGTGAGCGCGTGTGCCGTCGCATAGGTCACCTCGAGCTCGGCCTGATTGGCGGCGATCTTGTTGACGATGTAGCGGTCCGAGGTGGTCAACGCAGCCAGCGTCCGGTAGCGTCTCTGATACACATAGGCGGAGTCACCATCATCCATGAACCGGCGCTGGACTACCGCAGCGGGGCGCACGACGTACTGTTCTCCGGAGCGGACCTCGGAGGCGAGCGAGGCGATGAGTCCATTGCTGAGGTCGGTGCTTTCGAGCAACAACGAGAGCTCCTGATCCACCGAATGGTCGAGGGATCTGATGGACCTCACCCCGATCAGTGCGATAGCAAAAACCAGGGCAATGAGGATCACCATCCCACCCAGCACCCGGCTGCGGAGGCTCCTCATCATCTCACTGACTCCCGGCCAGGCGCACGGTCCCGTCTCGCACCATGCCGATGTAAACTGCCTGGTTGGGAACGTCGCCTTTGGCGTCGAAAGCGAGGGTGCCGGTGACCCCTTGAAAGGCGGGGGCCGAAGTGCCCACCCGGGCCAATTCCCGGCGGATCGCCTCGCGCTTGGGTCCCACTCTCGAGATCACGCTCCGCAGCAGGTAGACCGCGTCGTAAGTTGCCGCCGCCGGCTGGTTCGGTAATCCCGTCCCCGGATACTTCTTCCGGTACGCCTGTAGAAACGCGCGATTCGCCGGCGTGGCGATGGTCGGCAGGTAGGCGGACGACAGGTAGACCCCGTCGGCAACGGCGCCGGCTTCCTCGATCCCCTCCAGTCCGTCACCGCCGAGCACCGGCATGACCAGGCCGCGCTGGCGGGCCTGCCGCAAGATCTCCTCACCCTCTCCGCGATTCCCTGCTACCACCAGAAACTGGACGCCGCCCGCCTTGGCCAAGCGATCGAGGTAGGGACCCACATCGGGCGTGTCGCCCAGGTACGGATCGATCGAAGCCAGCGTTCCGCCCCGGCGGGTGAATTCCCGTACGAACATCTGGCGCACACCGCGGCCATACTGATCGTTGAGATAGAGCACCGCTCCTCGCTCGAGACGCAGCGTATCGTGAACCCAGCGCGCCAGCGCCGCTCCGTGGGCCAGGTCGCTGGGGCAGATGCGGAAGGTGTAATCGCCGGCGGTGGACACATCGGGTGAAGATGAGGAGGGCGAAATGGCCGCGACCGGATCCGGGCCCCCGTTGTAGACCGGGGCGGCGGCGAGGGTGGGACCGGAGAAAATGTGCCCGATCACGGCCGATACGCCGGCCTCGTACAGATCGGTTGCCACGAACACGGCCGAGTCGGGATCCGCGTAATCGTCCCGTTCTACCAGCTCGATGGGCCGGCCGCCGATTCCGCCGGACGCATTGATCTGTTCGACCGCCAGTTCGGCGGCCCGCTTCATCGGCACGCCAACCGGATCGCTCAGGGACCCGGCGAGGCCTATTCGAATAGGAACGCGCGATGAGCCGCAGGCACAAAAGATGATGACCAGCGATGCTGCAAGAAGCCTAGAAAAGCGCACGGACTTACTCCCAATCTGGACGAGGCCGGGTTCGTTCCCCCAAGATTCCAGCATGCTCGATTGGACCGACCGTTCGCCTGATGTCACGTTCGACCTGCACGGCCTGACGGTGCTCGAGGCAGCCGCTAACGCAGAGCGGTTCCTCCGGGTCCAGGCCCGAGCCCGGCCCGGTGGCGTGGTCCGGCTCATCACCGGACGGGGCCGTTCCGGCGGTGCTGCCCCGATCCGAAGCCGGGTGCGGAGCCTTTTACGGGCCTTGAAGGACTCCGGGGCCGTGGTCCGCGACTATGCCATGGAGGAGACCGAGGGCAGCTATCTGGTTCGACTCAGGGGTTAAGCCCCGCGGCGCTCTCCGGACGGCCGCATGGCGGGGGTAGAACGCCGAGACCGTCCCCACTCGTCGAGCACTCGCCCATCCACCAGGCTTACCGATGCAACCTTGCCCGATCTCTCCATGCGCCAGGTCAAGCGAAGCATGCGGCCCCGGCGCACCCACTGCAGCATCGATTGGGTACCCTGTATTCGGGGCCCGACGCGGCCGTAGCGCTCCTGGAGCACCTGGCGCCAGCGGTCGAGCTGACCCGGTGCCACTGTGCCTGAGAGCGTGATGACGCCAGCGACGCTGTCGATTGCGGATACCCAGAGATCTACCACTCCGCCCAGCTCCGGCTCGCTCAGGGCGGCTCGGCATTCGCTGACGTGCCGATCAATTTTGGAGCGCCGGCAGCGCAACGCCTGCCCGCCCAAGTGACGTAACTGGGTATCGAGCTCTTCCAGCCGCGCTCCCGCCCGGAACCCGAGAAACTGCAACCCGCTGGTGTCAGGCTGCACCGCGGCCGCGCCCGTGCGCCCCGCTCCGAGACAGAGGAGGCCTGCGAGCGCCAGCGCTCGTACCGGGTTCAGCATGCGGCGGAACGACCTCGGGGAGACGGGGACGGTTGGATTATCGGCTGGTTTGGCGGGAACTGGAGATGCCCAGCCCCTCGCTGCCTGGCAGCGGGGGGCTAGCGGTGACCGAGAGCGATCAGGAAGGGCGCTGGGGTGTTAGACCTTGCGGACGTTCGAGGCTTGGAGACCTTTCGGCCCCTCCACAACCTCGAACTCGACATTGTCTCCTTCGGACAGCGATCGGAATCCGTCGGCTATGATAGCCGTGTGGTGCACAAACACATCCTTACCACCGTCCTGCGCGATGAAACCGAACCCCTTTGCGTCATTGAACCACTTGACCGTGCCCTTCGCCATTGCTGCAACCTCTTGAAAGGGAGCCCTAGGGCTCCGGGGGAAAGCCCCAGCCGGTATGGCCGGGTTAAAAGCCTAAAAAAACCGCACGGACAAATCGTCCGGCGGCCAAGCGTGTCTCAAGAATGAAAGGGAGGCACCCCGCATTGCATGTCATAAGGTCATGCTTGGGAACGGTTTTGTCAACTGTCGCGGGGTTCGGCGAAGTGTCTGGAGGCCGGTCATCTGAGCACGACGCCGGCGGCGCGGAGCTCGTGGTCGAGAAGCCAGCGCTTCTTGGCAATCCCGCCCCCGTATCCCACCAGGCTGCCATCTTTTCCCACCACTCTGTGGCAGGGAAGTAGAATGGCGAGGTGGTTGGCCGCTACCAGCCATCCGATCTGCCGCGGATGGAGCTTGGTGGCTCGGGCCACATCGTCGTAAGAGCGAGTCTCGCCCAGGGGAATCCGGCGCAACACTTTGAAAACCGCGGTCTGGGCCGGCGACAGGTCGAACCAGCGCTTCAGGTAATCAGGATAGGGAAACGGGCGGGCCGAGCCGCCGAAATAATCATCCAGCCAAGCGGTGGTGATGCGGCAGCTGCCCTGGGCGATGTGCAGCTCCGGCACCGCCGCGCGAAGCCGCACGGCCCACTTGATCGTCACCGCGCGATTAGGGAACTCGACCACGAGCGGGCCGGCCTCACACTCCACCACCGTCAACGCGCCGATGGGCGAGCTGTACGACGTCCATTCCACTTGCATGCCTGCTCCAGGACGGGAAAGGTGGGAAGGACGGGAAGGACGGGAAAATGGGGAGCCTATCCTTCCCGTCCTTGCCGTCCTAAATGTACATTCCCGCGACCCGATCACCATCCATCACAGTTCGCTCGAGGATCCGATGTATCATCTCCTCTGGACCCTATCAGCCTTGCAACAACAACCAGCCGCCGCGTCCCCGCCCCCGATCGCGCAGGTGAGGCTCAACCCGGCGGAGGTGGCGGTCCAGGTAGGCGATACCGTGCGGCTCACGGTCACAGCGGAGGATTCATCGGGCCATCAGGTGAAGGACTTTACCGTCCGGTGGTTTCAATCCGGCGGACATTTCGAGGGGAAGGTTGACTCCACCGGCCTCGTCACCGGCGGCTCTACCGGCACCCTTACCGTAAGCGCTCTGGTCAGCCCCAAGACAGGAGGGGGCCCAACCACCGGGTTCGCCCGGGTTACGGTTCTACCACAGCCGGCGACCCGCCTGGAGATCGATCACGAGATCGCCCGGATGTACGTGGGGCAGTCGCTCGCGTTAAACGCCATTCCGTACGCCGACAACAACGACCGGCGCTACGATCAGGTGCTCTGGCGCTCGGAGGCGCCGGCGGTTCTGGCCGTCACCGCGTCCGGCAGAGTCATGGCGTCAAAGCCCGGCCGGGCTCGCATTACCGCCCGCGCCGGTAAAGCCAGCCGCTCCTTCATGGTGACGGTGGCTCCCAATCCCGTCGCCTTACTCCGACTCGATCCGGCAACGGCCTCGGTGCGTACCGGAGAGGTCGTCAACTTTGCTTTTCAGGCACTCAACCGTGCCGGCAAACCGGTCAGTGATGTCTCACCCGAATGGAGCTTGAATCCGGGCAACGGCCAGATCGATGATGGCGCCTTCGTGGGAGAAGTGCCGGGCAGTTACCGGGTGACCGCCGCGTTCGCGGGGAAGTCGGTGGAGGCGGCGATCGAGGTGCGTCCTCGAGATGCGAGGCGGCCGGCCACGCTGGTGGGCCGGGTCCCGCTGCGCTATCGCGCCGCCGAGTTCTGGCTCCATCCCGATGGCCGGCATGGGTACCTGACCACGATCGGCGACCGGATGTATGCCATCGATGTGAGCAACCCGTCAGCGCCGCGCATCACCGATTCGGTAGTGGTCGATGCACGCGTGATCAACGATGTCATGACCACCGAAGACGGGAGATTCGGGGTGCTCACGCGGGAGGGAGCCTCGACCCGGAAGAACGGCATCGTCATCCTCTCCTTCGAGGATCCCGCCCACCCCAAACCGATAACGGAGTTCACCGAGACCGTCACCGGCGGAGTGCACAGCACCTTCGTCTACCGGGGCTATGTCTATCTCACCGACGACGCCACCGGTTCGCTGCGGGTGATCGATATTCGCGATCCATACAAGCCGCGCCAGGTCGCCCGATGGCAGACCCGGCCCGACGAGGCAGGGAACTTCCTGCACGATGTCGATGTCAAGGACGGTCTGGCGTACCTGAGCTACTGGAATGAGGGTCTGGTCATCCTTGATGTCGGCAAAGGGATCAAGGGCGGTAGCCCGGAGAACCCCCGCCTCGTGTCACAGCACAAGTACGACCTGAATTCGTTGTACCGCGACGTCGAGGCAGTGGGTGGACCCGGGTTCATCCGGGGGACCCACACCGCATGGCGGGCCGGCAAGTACGTCTTTGTGGGAGACGAGGTCTTCTCCGCCACGCCGCGAGCTACCGAAGGTGGTGGCGTGATAGGGTTGGGACGGGCGTATGGCCGCCTCCACGTATTCGATATCTCCGACCTCGAGCGGCCTAGGGAAGTGGCCTATTACGAGCCCAAGGATGGCGGCAGCCACAACGTCTGGGTGGCCGGCGATACGCTCTATATGGGGGACTACCAGGGCGGCCTCCGGGTTCTCGACATCTCGGGCGATCTCCGGGGTGACCTCCTTCGGCAAGGCCGGGAGGTGGCGCACGTGGTAACCGGCGACAGCAGCGGAGTCGTCCCCAATGCCCCCAACGCCTGGGGCGCGATCTATCGCAACGGCTTGATCTACGTCCCCGACATCAACTCGGGGCTCTGGATCGTGAAGGTGGAGCCCAAGTCGGAGCTGGTACCGTAGAAGGTAGGGACGCGGGGAAGCGCACCGACATCGTGCGTCCCCGCTTCCCCGCTCCCCCGCCTATATTCCCTTTATGCCCACCCCTCAAACGCTCGTTGTCCGTACCTTCACCGATCGTGCGGAAGGACTCTCGCATTTCGTACTGCGTGCGGGTGAGGCTCCGCGGCTGGTGGCCTTCGATGATGCGCTGGGCTGTCCGGTTGAGACCGCTCTAGCGGCGCTCGAGTGGACCGGCGCCGTCGGCATTCTGCAGGATGATGACCTGCTTCATGCCGCGAGACTTACCAGCGAAACGGCGGCGGCCGTTATCGAGCGGAAGGTTCAAGACGGCCGGCGTTATGTATATCTCGGGCCTCGACTCGATGCGCCACCGATGGATGTATTCGAGGGAGCCATCCTGTTCGATGAGCCCGGGGTCAAGGCGGTGGAGTTCACCCAGCGGGCCCACGGTCTGGCTCACTTCCTCCGCGCCACATCCGGTGCCGGGGCCCTGCTGGCTCTCCTCGGCCGGCGTGCGCCGGAGGTCCGGCACCTGCGCCGGTGGCTGGGTCCCATCATTCACGAGCTGGATATTCCCCGCCCGCTCATGGCAGGTTGGTTCGCCGCAAGCTCCGCCGGATGCCTGTTCTCGGCCAACGACGGCGAACCGAGCTACCGCTATATCGAGGTGGGAATGGAGTCGTAGCCGCTGACGAGGATGTGGATTCACATGTCCACATTTTGTGGACGGACTGGGTTAGTCTGCATGATCCGTAGGGCTTAGGTTTCCACACCCGATCCACCTGAGAAGGTCGTAACCCGAAGAAAGATAGGCACTTGCGAGTTCCTCGCCGGTGCCTATCTTTGGGTCACGTCTGGCGAAAACGTACTGAGGCTCCGTGTTTCAGTGGCGGTCGGCAGACTGATTCGGGTGGGATATCAGGGGAGAGTGCCGACGCAACCAAGGGCTCAGGCACTCGTTGATCCTGGTGATCACTCCGGCCCGAATGGGTGAAGCCAGTCGCGTGCTTCATCCACCCCGATCTGGCGCCTCGGGGTGCAGTGCGAAGGGTCGGTCCGCGACCCGATCCGACTCGCAGCGCTCGCATAGACGAACCAGGTGGGATGGCCATCCGGCCTGGGAATCGAAGCCAAGGCTTCACCGCGCCCTCCCGAGCGGCGAATCAGCCAACCGGTGGCAGGTGAGAGAAGAACGGCGGCAGCGATGCTCCGACCTTGGGTAGTCAATGTGTGGGACGGCCGTCTAGCCACGACTAGACGGCCGTTCCGTTTTTGGGCCCAGTCCTTTGACTCTCATAGCTCATAGCTCATAGCTGCTGTACTTTCCAGTATGAAGCCGCTCCTCATTCTGGTGCTGGATGGGGACCCCGAGCGCCGTCAGAGCTGGATGACACTCCTGCGGGAATGCGATCACGAGGCTGCGGCGGAAATCGATCTCGATGTGGCTGCCGAGGCAATCGTATCGGGCCGGTATGGTGTCCTCGTGCTTGATTTGACCCTACCCCAACTGGACCGTGGTGCCCTCGGTCGCGCACTCTCCTCCGACAAGCCCCCCGAGCCAGAGTCACTGGAAGAGGTGGAACGCCGCCATGTGGCGCTGATGCTCCGGCATACCGCCGGTAACAGGCGTAAAGCAGCCCATCTGCTCGGTATTTCACGCTCAACGCTGCTGAACAAAGTGAGGAAGTATGGGCTGGACAGCTGAGCGCGGAGCCGGTAAGGCCGTCATTCCGAGCAAGCGCGCATTGTTGCTGGCGGCGTTGGTCGTCTGCGCGCTCCCGGCCATTCCGCGGGTATCGGCGCAGTCACGCCGACCTATCCCCGCGGGCCGGGTGGCATCCGGTCTGTTGAGCTTCGATGGGCATGCTACGGTGGGAGACTTTACCGGCACCACAACCACGGTGACGGGTGAGATCAAGCCGGCCAGCGATCTGGCCGGAGT
The DNA here is from genome assembly GCA_045803245.1 of Gemmatimonadales bacterium. Classification (GTDB taxonomy): domain Bacteria; phylum Gemmatimonadota; class Gemmatimonadetes; order Gemmatimonadales; family GWC2-71-9; genus CAVVWJ01. Next base: position 25,993 of record JBJMPK010000003.1, on the reverse strand, counting down.
GCAGGGCTGGGTCGAAGCGCCGGTGCAGAGCCTCAAAACCGGAGATGGCAAGCGCGACAAGGACCTGAACAAATCGATGGAATCAAAGAAGTATCCTACCATGCGCTTTGTTCTCGAACGTATTGCTCCGGCCGGCAGTGGGGAAGCCGCTGTGCCCGTCATTCTCCATGGGGCGTTGTCTATCCATGGAGTGACCCGAACGGTGGAGCTGCCGGCCACCATTCGGTTCGAGCAAGCCAGCGCCCGCGTACGCACCGACTTCCCCTTGAATCTCAAGGACTATGATATTGGCGGTCTCAGCAAGATGCTGGGCATGCTGAAGATGAACGAGAACATCGAGGTGCACGTCAACCTAGTATTTCAGGGCAAGACCCCAGGGTGACCCTCAGCGCACCACTCGGATCCTTCCAAGACGAGAAACGACGACGCTTCGGTGCGCGTTCCCCCGTGCTAACTGCAGCGTGGCATTGGATAGCCCGAGCGTGATTCCCTCGGGTGAGAAGATGAACTCGCGAGCCGGTCCGGTCAGCGTCACCCGCCGGGCGGAAGGCCCTTCTTCCGACCAGAGCTGGAGCTCCGGTTGGCGCTGACGGATCGCGACACGCGAATTCTCCACAGTGAGTACCAGAACCTGGCTCCTGGTGATGGCCATGATGCGTGCCCGCTGGTGGGCTGCAACGAGGTGATTGGCGGCCGCGTCGACCTCGATCGTGTCCAGCGTGCCCGCGAGGCGGGGGAGCGCAATGCCGCTCAGGATTCCCAACACTGCAAGAACCAGCACTGTCTCGGTGAGACTGATCCCCTGTGACATGCACGAGCATACTCGGATGAACCAACCCAGGTGGCACCCTTTTTGTGCCTCAGGTGGCGGCAATAGGCGGACCTATCCGCCTCTGGGGAGGAGCCCTTGTGTGAGGGAAGACCAGCCGCGATACTAGCTATACCCCTACAGGACTAGGACCAGGACCAAGGAAGGATGTGCTTTGTACACACCTCAACGGCTATTCGGTGAGGTTAGGTCGTCGACCGACATTCTGAATCACGAGGCCTTTCTCGAGCGCGCTCGGCTTCAACGGGAGCAGGAGCGCAATGACCCGGCGCGGCTTGCTCTGGGCGGGTATATCGTTGCGCGCCTGGTGGACAAGCTGCTCACGATCGAAACCGATCTCGCGGCGGCCGACGGCTTTCACTGGCAGCTGGGCGCGGTGCGCCGGCATGTGGACGAGCTCCCCGCCAATTGGCCGGAGACCTCGCACCTGTCGGGCATCGTTTCGGCTGTACTCAGCGAAGGGCGGAGGTCCGCGGCCTTAGGAAAGCACCTTACCGCGTACGCCTACTTCCTGGAACATGAGGGCCGCCTGGAGGAGAGCCTGGAGATCCTGGCTCTCGCCGCCCGGTCCGATGGTCCTCAGCTGGTTCCTACTGAATTCGTCCGCTATGCACTCCTCGGTGGCCGGTTGAATCGTTTGCTCACCCGCTGGGAAGCCGCCCACGCCTGCTACCGCGCGGCGGAGGAGTCGGCACGCTCGCTGGGAGACCTGAACTCCGCCTTCCGTTCACAACTCGGACGGGCCAACGCGCTTCGCGGCCAGGGTAACCTCCCCCAGGCTCGCGCGACGGTTGAAGGGGTCATCAAGGACGCTGCCCACCATAACTTTGCGGACGTGAGTAGCGACGCCTTCCTGGATCTGGGAGCGGTTTTCGTGCTCCAAGGTCTGGATTCCGAAGCTCTCCAGGCTGTGTACCAGGCGTTCGTATTATCACCCGACGGCTCCCAGCAGATGCGAATTCTCGGTGAGCTTGGGGTGAAATTACAAAAGGTTGGAGCCCTGGAGGCAGCTCGACTGGCATTCGAGATCGTGGTGGCTTCCAACCCCAGCTTCCACGTTCGGACGAACGCTCTCCTCGAATTGATGGAGCTGGATTCGGCTGCTGGTAACCGGGTCGGCTTCGAGCGCCTCCGCCAGGAGGCGGCTCTATGCCGGGAAAAGATGGCTCCCAGTACGGCGGTCGACTACGGATATAAGGTCGGTACTGGACTGATGCGCTTCCAGCAAAGCGAGCGGGCACGTGAATTCCTGAGGGAGGCCTTGCAGCTCTCCGAACACCATGGATTGAATGAGTGGTACTTCAGAGTGGAGCGGGCCCTCCAGGAACTGGAAGCCGGCACCAAAGAGCAGGGAGCCCCTGCGCCGGCCGAGGCGAACAACACCCCGGCCGTTCAGCAGATGACGGCTCACTTACGGGAGTACGCACTAGCTTCTGGCGTCTGACTAGGCCAGGAAGATTGGCCTGACGCCAGTCCCACCAGGTCGTGAAGAGCTAGTTGTTGGAACCTATGCTCTCAAACGACGGTTGCTGCTGCTGCTGGTCCGACGGGCCGGTGGTATCCGTGCGAGTGCAGGCAGTGCTCAGGGCTGCGGAGGCCAGCAGCGCCACGACGAGACCGTAGGTCTTGGAGCGAGACATTTGAAGTCCCTTTCAGAATGGCTGGGTGTGCCTGAAGGAGGGTACCCGGCCAATCTGGGGGAGCATCTTAGGCGTTTTTAGGGCCCATTTGCGACAAATAGGGGCCGATTTGCGACATTTGCTCCTCGCAGCAGTTCCCACCGAACGTATGTCGCGGCTTCGCATGCTCGACCCGGACCGCTTTCAGTGGGTCTGCGGCAGCGGATGGTCCGAGGCTGTGGACGCAATTCGAGCCAAACCGGTCGAAATGGCGGTGGTCGATCCTCTCCTGGGCGGTGAGGCCCGGGCTCACGGAATCGAGCGCATCCGTTTACTCTTCCCGTCGCTACCGCTCCTCATCTATACCGAACTCGCGCCGGCCACCGCGGCTGTGCTGCTGCAATTGGGGCGCGCGGGGATCAGGCGCGTGGTGTTCCAGCGCTTCGAAGATGCTCCCGCTTCGCTTCGGACGGCCCTCCAGGCTGAGCTGGAGCAGAGCGCCTCACAGCAGGTCATGCAGGCCCTGGGTGGAGCACTCCAAGAGCTGCCCCGCGAGCTGCTCAGGGCCCTGGAAGCCATGTTGCATGCTGGGGATGAGGCGCCCACCGTCACCGCCCTGGCCGATCGGGCTCAGCTGACCCGGCGAACGTGCGAGCGCTGGTTCACCAAGGTGGGACTCCCATCGCCCCGGGTGGTCATGGTTCTGACCCGACTGCTGTACGCTCACCGGCTGCTGCTCGACCCGGGGTATACCGTCGAAGACGTCGCCTTGAAATTGGGCTACAGTAAGACCAAGACCCTGCAGATGCATCTTCGAGCGGTTTTTGGGATCACGGCTGGCGAGCTGCGCGTCTCGCTTTCGACCGAAGAGGCCCTGATGATCGTCACCGACCGGTACTTCAGCACGATGGCTCAGGCCGCGTCATGACCCCGCGCATTCTGATCGTGGATGACGAACCGGCCCTGCGCCGAACTCTGGAGCGCGCACTCACCAGTCAAAACTACGAAGTCGTCTCGGTCGCCGACCCTCATTCGGCTTATCAGCTGTTGGGGGAATCCAACTTCGACGCGGTGCTGCTCGACCTCCGTCTCCCGCACATTCCCGGCGACACCCTGTTCCTGGCCATCGTACGCCGCTGGCCCAGGTTGGCCGGGAAGGTCATCCTGATGAGCGGCGATCCCTGGTCCGAGCAGCAGGATTGGCCGAAGGAGCTGGCCAGCTGTCCTATCCTGGCCAAACCATTCACCCTGGAAACGCTGGCAAAAACCGTCGGCGCAGTACTGGCCGAAGTCGATAGGCCTCCCGACCTCCTCGAGGGTAACGGGCACGGATGAACCCTGCGCCTTCCCATGCACCCGCCGACCCGCTCACCACGCTGCGGGAATACCGCGCCCTTGCCCCGTGGGGATTACGCGATCTGGCCGCGCTGGCCGGAGGAATTCTGGATGCCTCCGGCGTGGTGCCGGTCAACGCCGCGGCGCGCGCCCGGCCCAGTGAGCGCACCATCCGCTTTTATGTAGCGCGGGGCCTGGTGAGCCCTCCGGACGGACGGGGCACTGCCGCGGTGTATTCCTACCGGCACCTGCTTCAGGTGCTGGCCATCAAGCTCCGGCAAATGGAAGGGGCGACGCTGGAGTCAATGCAGAAGGAGTTCGACGGCCTTACCGGCGATCTGATCGAGCGCCGGGCTGCCACCGCGCTCGGCCCGGGACTGCCGCCTCCCGACCACCTCCCGTTGCTACGGACCCCAGGAACCGGCCGGGGCCGGGTCGGCCGGGCGGTAATGGCCTGGCTCGCCCCCGTCGATGGGCTGACCACGGCAAACTCCATCTGCCGCCGCATCGCCGTGGCTCCGGGTGTCGAGGTGCTCATCGACGAACAGCACCCGGCCCTGCGGCTCAACAGCGATACCGCGGTCATTGCCGAGGCGCTGCGCCAGGCGCTGGCGTCGGTGGTGGGTCTGGAGCACCGTTCCCCCGGTTCAGGGGAACAGCGGACCCCGCCGGAGCCGCCCTGGTCTTCCGTCGAGCACGAAACTGATGGCATCGAGGGATCCCAAGTGAGCTCGGAGAGATCATGAGTACGATCGTGCTGCTGGTCGTGGTGGCGGGAGTCCTCTTGTGGGTGGCCGGGGCATACAACGGCCTCATCTCGCTCAAGAATCAGGTGCTGAACGCTTGGAAGCAGATCGACGTCCAACTGAAGCGGCGGCACGACCTGATTCCGAACCTGGTGAACACGGTGAAGGGTGCCATGGAGTTCGAACGCTCGACCCTGGACGCCGTGATCTCGGCCCGCAACCGGGCGGTCAGCGCTAGCGGGGTACGCCAAACCGCCCAGGCGGAGGGTGAGCTGAGCCAGGCGCTCGGCCGGCTGTTCGCCCTGACGGAGGCGTATCCGGACCTCAAGGCAACGGGAAACGTGGCGCAGCTGCAAGAGGAGCTCACCAGCACGGAGAACAAGATCGGCTTTGCCCGGCAGCTCTACAACGACGTCACCACGCAGTACAACACCAAACAGATGCAGTTTCCCACCAACCTGGTCGCCGGTTTGGCCAAAGCCAGCCCGGCGGAACTCTGGGAGATCGAAGACGCCGGGGAGCGCGCCGTGCCCGCGGTTGATCTATCGTTGAACAAGCCGGTGTCGTGACCGAAGACGCCAATCTGTTTGCTCAGCAGGAGTCGAACCGCCGGCGCTCCACCTGGCTCATCATCGGATTCATCCTCTTTTTCGCCTGGGTCGGCTTCGGCGGTGACATCGGGTTCTACCTGCTGACCAGCAATGCCCCGCCCGGCTCGTATCATCACGTCATTCCTTACATCGGCATCATCACCACCATCGCCGCCGGCGGGATTTGCTGGTATAGCTGGCGCTATGGCCCTGAGAGAGTGCTCTGGGCCACCGGAGCCTGGGAGCTGATAGAAGCAGCCACCCCGGAGCAGAAGCAGCTGGTGAATGTGGTGGAAGAGATGGCCATCGCGTCGGGTCTGCCCCAGCCGCGGGTCTGGATTATTCCCGATGCCGACCCCAACGCCTTTGCTACGGGGCGGGATGCGGCCTCCGCGAGCATCGCGGTGACGGAGGGGCTGATCGCCACTCTGTCGCGCGACGAGCTTCAGGCCGTTGTCGCCCACGAAATGGCCCACGTGCGCAATCTGGATGTGCGGCTCATGACGCTACTGGCGGGAATGGTCGGAGCGATAGCGTTGATGTCGGATGGAATGGGACGCACGATCGGGCGGGGTGGATGGGGCCGGGGCAGCGGGGCAGCGAGGCGGGGGAGTGGGAAAGGTGCCAACCCACTGGCCATCGTCATCCTGGTGCTTTGGGTCTTGACGCTGGTCATCGCTCCCATCGTATCCCGTCTGCTCGCCATGGCGGTGAGCCGGAAGCGGGAGTATCTGGCGGATGCGACAGCGGCTCAACTGACTCGTAACCCGATGGCTCTTGCCACGGCACTCGAGAAGCTGCAGGGAGCCACCGCGGCCACCCGGACCATCACCCGGGGAGCGGCTCACCTGTGCATCGTGGATCCGGCTCCCGGGGTCCTGGCCTCAAAGGAAGGTTTGGTGGCCGATTTTCTGGGATCTCACCCGCCGATCCGGCAGCGCATCATCCGGCTGCAAGGCATGTCGTATCAGCAGACTAAACGGGAGGCAGCCGCCGCAGGATCTCCGCAGTAAAAGTTCCCGGGTCGAACGGCAGCGGTACGACGTGATCGGCTCCGGCCGCGCTGGCGGCCGCACCATCTCCGGAAACCAGGGCAACTATCAGATAGTCCCGGTCTCTCTTGGGAATGAACCCGCCGAGCGGGTGTGCGCCCGGCGCATCGGCTCCCCCGGCGATCAGCACGATGGAGACACCGATACGGTCGGCCCGAGACTGGAGGTCGGCGATAGAGTCGCAACGCTCCACCTGAAAGGCCGCGCGGAGTAGGAGTGACACGATGCGCGCCAGATCTTCATCGGAGACGTGGATCAACGCGCTGCCCCGTTGGACCACCGCTGTCTCTGGGGTGCCCCGCTGCAGGTCGAGCATCGATACGCCGCGCAGATAGTCCTTGCTCTTCACCTCGCGCAGCTGGCCGATCCGCTGGACGATGTCGCGGATCCGCTTCAAGGCGGCGTGGATCTCGCCCAGGGCTTGCCGTTGCTGTTCGGCGGTAGCATCCCGATTAGCCAGCAGCAACTCCACTTCGGCTAGAGCCGCCATGAGAGGATTGTTGATCTCGTGATGAAGGGTCACCGTCATCTCACCGATGGCAGCCAGCCGCTCCGCCCGCACCAGATCCTGCTCCGCCGCGCTCAGCGCCTTGCGTAGCTCGCGGGTGCGGCGGACCCGCTCCACGATCTGCGGTAGCATCTCGCTGAGGGCGGCATCTTTGGCCAGGTAATCGTCGGCTCCGCGACGCAGCGCCGTGGCCACCAGGGACTCGTTTCCATGCGCGGTGACCAGCACGACGGCCGGTGGCGCCGGCCGGGACCTGATGGCATCCAGGACGTCGAGTCCGCTGGTATCGGGGAGCTGCTGGTCGAGCAGGACGATATCCACTCCGCCCATCGACGCCAGCGCTTCCCGGCCGGTGGTGACCTGGATTGCCGGCCCCAGCCCATGGGTCTTCAGAATGTGCTGCACCAGACGCGCGATGTCTGGGTCGTCGTCGACCAGGAGAATCCGAGGGGGCGCCGAATCAGCCATGTGCCGCCGCGGCTCCAGATCGAAAACCGACTCGGGGGAACTTCTCCCACCCGGTCTTCCCCCGCCACGCATCCCACAGCCCGCGCAGCCTCCAGTAGAGAGTCAGCTGGCGATATCCGAAGTTTTCCAGCAGGGCGTACAGGAGCAGGATGAACACCTCGCGCTTGCGGCTGAACGGCAGCAGATGCCGCTGCAGGCGATCGGCCAGACCGTAGCGAAAGCGCCAGGCACCCACCAGCACCGCGAACACATTCACCAGGATTCCGTAGCCCAGCGAGGCGAGCAGGTAGGCCACCAGGTAGTCGTAGCTGATCAGGGGTTGGCCCAACACCCGCTCCATGATGAAGAGAAACAGGATAAACAGGTAACCCGCGACCTCCACTACCGGGCCGTAATACTCGAACAACCAGAATGCCGGGAGCGCGAACCAGCCGATGCGGCCGAACTTAGCTCGCCACAACATTCCCCTATGATAGCGCAGGGACTCCCGCAGCCCCCGATACCAGCGGCCGCGCTGCTTGCGGAGTGAGGCAAAGGTTTCGGGGACTTCGGTCCACGCCACCGGGTGGGGCAGGAAGGCGATGCGCCGGTCTTGCAACTTGTCCAGTACGAACCGGTGCAGCCGGATGATGATCTCCATATCCTCGCAAACCGTACCGACCTCCTCGCCGACATACTCCCGGGTGAGGCGGTGACGCTGGTAGGGTGTGAGGTAACCTCCGGCCTGGATTACCGTCTCCTTCTCGAACACCGCGAATACGCCACTCAGGATCAGGATGGAATGCACCCGATCGAGACCGGTCCGCGCGGCCGTAAACGAGCGGAAGTACTCGACCATCTGGAAGCGCGGCAGCGAGCGGGTGGGAAGCCCTACCTCGACCACGTGGCTGCTGCGTACCGTGCAGCCGTTCGCGATCGCCACTTGTCCGCCCACCGCCACCACGCGGGGATCCTCCTGCATCACCCGCATCAGCTCCTTGAGCGCCCGCTGATCCAAAATGGAGTCCGCATCCAGGGAGACGAAGTAAGGGGTCGTGCTCAGGTTGATTCCGGCGTTCAAGGCATCCGCCTTACCGCCGTTCTTCTTGTCGATCACCAGGACCCGGATGACTCCAGGAGGCAATGGGATGGTGGCTTCGTAGGTGGCGGTTACCGGTGCCGTTCCAATCGACTGCCGGTAAGGGACCCCGGTACGCCGGAGCCGGAACGCCTGCTTGAGCCGCTCGAGCGTCCCGTCGGTCGAGCCGTCGTTCACCACCAGGATCTCGAAGCGGGGGTAATCGCAGTTGACCAGGCCGGTGACGCTATCCACGATGGTGACCTCCTCGTTGTAGGCGGGCACGATCATGGTAAGGGGCTTGGTGAGATCGCCCTGGTCGATGAGGTCGAGATCTTCGATGAAATGCCCGGCCACCCGGCGCCGGACTTGTCGAGCCGAGAGCGCGATGAGCCACAGGGTATAGGTGTTGTATAGCAGGAAATACAGCAGAAACAGCGGCTGTACCACTACCACGAAAACGATCAGGTAGCGAACCACCGTATCGATCACTGATTTCTCTCGCTATTCGGAAGGGCCAGCTCGAGAGCCCCACCAACCCGGTGGCGAATGGCGGGTACCGGGTCGGTTCTCGCGACCTCCCGGGCCACCTCATCCTGCAGCAGCGCGAGCGCCAGCGCGGCCGCCAGGCGCCGCTCCTCGGCGCCGGTCGAGCGGGCCGTCTCGCGCAGGCTGGGGAGATCGGCCGTGTCGCGCACTGCCTCCGCAGCCACCCTGGTGTCGAGGCCGGGAGGAAGCGGCACCGCAATCCCTTGAAGGAGCCTGGCCGCGTACGCAGCAGCCCGGACCGTCATTTCAGGATCCAGAGCCAGTCGCTCGAGGACCGCCACACCGGCGTGAGGTACGGGAGCCGTCCTACCGATTACCACCGCCACCTGGCGGCGAACCGTCGGGTCGGGATCCTGGGTCATCCGGTCGAGCAGGTGATAACGCTGGGCCGCGGCGGCGGCGCCGGCTGCGGCCTGCCGCACCACGATGGCGGGGTCGGCAACGAGAGCCTCCAGTCCTTCCGGGTCCATCACATCGGGCCGCTGCCGCCAGAGCTCGGCGACGGCTTCCCGCACTTCGGGCCAAGCGATCCGCGCGAAGGGCAACAGGAGCAGGGGCAGCTCGGGATGGTGAATGAAACGAGCCAGCCGCACCAGTAACACTGTCTGGCCGGAGTCCAACGGCATGGCCGAGACGATCTCGCGGAATGACTCGAAGTGCTCCTCCGCCAACTCGGCAGCGGCAGCCAGCACGGCCGGGTCATCGTCCATTCGCAAGGATCGGATCAGCTTAGGATACGCACCCGCGGGGGTAACTCTCGAGAAGAGATTTACGGCGGCGCGGCGGACCATGAGGCTCGGATCGCCCAGGGCTCGACCACCTACGGCAAGGAGCTCCTCAGTATCCAGCAGATCGCTCGCCGCCGCCAACGCCGCGGTACGAACCTCCGGACTGGGATCCTCTCGCACGATCTGGAGCAGGGCGCTCAGGCTCTGTTCCCCCCGCATAGCACGAAGGCCGCTGATCAGGCGTACTCGCTCGCCGGCGTCGAGCGTCCTTCGCATGCCGGTGGCCAGGACGAGCTGGGCGTCCTCTGGACTGGGCGCCGCTAGTGCGCGGAGCTCCAGCCCTCGGGCGCGCGAGAGTCTCCGGGCCAGCAGTCGGAACCAGGGATCGTTCTTCAGCCGCTGGCGGAGTTGCTCCCGGACCTCCGTCTCGTCGGGCATTTCGACCACTCGGACCACGAGGCTGTTCGGGTTGAATACCCCGCTGGCAAGAGCAGCGGCAGCACGGAGGTTGGCGGGCTCCTTCCGTCTCGCGGCAGCCATCAAGGCATCCTCTCCGCCGGAGAGTCGCAGCAGTCCTGTGGCGAGGGCCGCTCGTTCCCGCACGTCGGTCGAAGGATCGTTTTGCAGCAAGCGCAGGATGATCGGACCCACATCGTCGAGGGCCAGACGGACGGCTGCTTCGATGGCGCGGGCTCGAACCGATGCATCGGAATCGCGGAGGCTGTCGGCTACGAGACCCGAGATCATGGCCGAGGCTTCATTTTCTCGAAGGGCGCATCGCCCCAGGGCAGCGATCGAGTTGGCTCTCACCGCCGCTTCCGGATCGTGGCTGAGCCGGGCCAGCACCTCCGCCGCCCCCGGAGAACGAATCCGCCCCAGCGTCCGAACGACGGTCAGTTTGCTGGTGGTGTCGGGACTGTCCAGCAATGCTCCGACCAGCTCTGACGTAGCTGCGACGTCCAACCGGCTGACCGCCCGAACGATGGTCTCGCGAAGATCCACCGGGGCATTGGCAAACGCGCGCAGCAAGGCCGGCACGGCACTCCGATCGCCCAGCTCGCCCAGCGCGGCAGCAGCGGCCTTCCGCACCCCCTCATCGCTGTCCTCGAGCAGCTCCACAATGCCCGGCACCAGGGGGCGGAGTCCTGCTGCGGCCGCACCCAGGGTCGCGGACTCGCGGACCGCGGGTTTGGGATCACCGAGCAGGCGTTGAAAATCGGGCTGCGCCGCTCCGGCGCGGAGGGCACCGAGCGTCTGGGCTGCAGCGGCGCGCACCGCCGCATCGGGGTCACTGGTTTGGGAGCGGAGCAGCTCCACTGCCTCTCGGCCGCCGAGCTCCCCGATCAGGCGAATGGCGGCGGCACGAACCCGCTGGTCCGGGTCGGACAGCCCCGCAACCGCCACGGTGAGCGCCTCTTCTATCCGAAGCGAACGGAGAGTGTCGAATGCCAGTGCCCGCAGCGAAGGCTCCGAGTCGCCGGCGGCCGTCTGCACCAGACCTCCCGCGAGATCGCGGCGCTTGGCCCGGCTGATCGCAGTGATCACTGCCCCCCGCACCTGGCTGGAGGGGTGACTCAGCAGGTCGCCCAGCAGCTCCGGTGTTCCGGCTGCGGTCAGGCGGACCAGGGTCTCATTGGCCTCGACTCCGGTGTCGCCCGACTGGATCAGATCCACCACTTTGTCGGGAACGCCGAGGCGCTCGAGCGCTACGGCCGCACGGGCCCGGATCTCGGGATCGGGATCGTCCAAGGCAACTACCAGGGGACCCTCAGCGGCGGCGCCGATCTGCTCCAGCGCTTCGACGCTCCGCATCCGTACCCACCAGGCGGGGTCACGCAGCGCGTGCACCAGCCGGTCGATCACTTCCGGACCGCCGAATTGGCCCAGGGTACAAGCAATCCGCACCCGGACAAAGGGCGCGCTGTCGGTGAGCAGATGATCCAACAGGTGGGCGATGGCGCGGCGGTCTCCCAACCGGCCCAGCGCGGTGGCCGACTTGCCGCGTACCTCATCGTCGGGATCGCTAAGGCCCCGGACCAGAGCGGGATACGCCCGCTGTGCCCGGAGCTCTCCCAGGACGTTGGCAGCCCACGCCCGGGCTGAGTTACGCGACGATGTACCGAGGAGAAGGATCAAGGGATCGATCGCGGCATCACGGTGGCGCGCGAGAATGTCGGCGATCCGGGGAATGAGCCAGGCATCCGCCCGCTCCAGCGCGTCGATCAGCGGCTCGACCGCACCGGGATCGGCGATTCGTGCCAGGGCTCGCAGGGCGATTTCCCGCACGTCTGCATCTTCGCTGCGGGTGGCGTCGACCGTCGCCAGGAGAGCAGGAACCGCCTTGGCGCTCCCCACGCGGCCCAGCAGCTCGGCGGCGAATGCGCGATCCCGCCACTTCCGCGCGGTACCCAGTTTGTCGATGTACTTGTCTACCAGGCCCAGCTCATCGTAGACCTCGAGCAGCCACCGGGGCCGGCCGGTTGCGCCCCGGGCCTGCTCTTCCAGGACCGCCTCGAGCGCATCCAGGTCATACAACGTCTTCATTTGGTTGATGGTGGACTCGAGCAGGGTGCGATCGCGAGTAGCCAGCCCCGAGACGAGCTCGCGGTAGAGGCTCTTTCGCGCCGCTAGGCGACGCTCAACCCGATCGAGATAGGTGGTATAGAAAAACCAGGCGAGAACCGTCAGAAGTCCGACAGCCAGCATGAGCCCGGTGATGACGAGAATGACGGTGACCCGCGTCATGGGGTTCCCGGGCCGCGCTGGGCCGGCTGGAGCATGACAAAATCGTCAGGTGCGTGAGTCGTCCAGAAACACGAGTGTCTGCCGGTGCAACACTACCGCTTCGAGCGCCCGGTGGACGGCCGGATCCAACAGCGTGCCGATCAGGTCACGCATGCGCTCGACTGCCATCTCCGGGGGCATCTTTTCCTGGTACGGCCGCGATGTGGTGAGTGCATCATAGACTTCCACCGCGCCGATGATCCTTGCGCCCAGAGGGATGGCTTCGCCGGCCAGGCGATCCGGATACCCGGTCCCGTCCCAACGCTCGTGGTGACTTCGGACGTACCCGATAACGTCGCGCAAATGCACCAGCGGCGCTAGGATCTGCGACCCTACCGTGACGTGCTGCTTGACATGTTCGTACTCCTCTTCCGTGAGGGGGCCCTGTTTGTTGAGGATCTCCTCCCGGATCCCGATCTTCCCGATATCGTGCAGCCGGCCGCCGGTCCGGACCGCCTCCACCTGCTCATCGGAGCAGCCGGCCTGCGCCGCCACCATGGCCGATAGGTCGGCCACCCGGGCCGAGTGGCCTCGTAGATAGGCGTCCTTGGCTTCCAGGGCGTTCACCAGGGCCTCCAGGGTAGCCACCGAAATGCGCTCCTGGTTGGCCTGCTCGATCCTCCGCTCGGTGACCCGGGCGGTAACCTCCTCCTTGAGCCACTGATTGATCTGCTGGCCTTCCAGGAGCGTGTGGCGCCGCTGGAGGGCATGGTGGATAGCCCGGCCGAGATGCCCCAGGTCAATGGGCTTGATCAGGTAATCGAATGCACCTCTCTGCATGCAAAGAGCTGCACTCGTGGCATCGTTCACGGCGGTCAGCATGAGGATCGCGACGGTGGGCTCAAGATCCAGAATCTGGGGGACCAGCTCGACGCCGTTGATCCCGGGCAGATTCACATCCAGCAGAATCCCGGTGACCTTCTGCCGTTGCAGCAAGGCCAGAGCTTCTTCACCCGTTGCCGCGGTGGCGACCTCGTATCCTTGTTGAACCAGGAACTTCCGGAGTGCGTTGCGGATCGAGTCTTCGTCGTCGACGACGAGCAACGTCTCGGGCCCATCGGTCAGGGGCACACAAACTCCTCCACTATGAGAGCTACGAGCTATGAGCCATGAGCTATGAGCTGTTATCGGTTGGCCGGGACGCCTTCTATAGCCAATATCTAATGACCGCCAGCACATAGCCAATAGCCAATAGCCTCATAGCTCATAGCTCATAGCTATCCGACGAACTCCACATCCACTTTCTCCGGAACTATGCCGGCGGCGTGCGCGCGGTCGAGCAGCAACTGCACCGCCTGGCGACCCCGGGGGCCGTAATCCACGGTCCAGTCGTTCACGTACATACCCACGAAGGTGTCGGTCCGCTCGTCGCCGATTCCTCGATTGAACTGCCGGGCATGCGCCAGGGCGGGGGTCCTGTGCTCCAGGCCGTACACGATGCTCGCCCGCAGGTCGTGCGCGATCTGGTTGATGACTTCGGGTCCCAGGTCGCGCCGAACGGCATTCCCGCCCAGCGGCAGAGGAAGCCCTGTCTCGGCGAGCCACCAGGCCCCCAGATCAGCCCACAGGTGAAGGCCACTGTCGGCATAGGTGAGCTGGCCTTCGTGGATCAGCAGCCCCACATCGACGTCGCTCCGGTGAACCGCGTCTTCGATCTGATCGAAGGGCACTACCTCCGTCAGGCAGTCCGGCTGGTACAGCTGGAGGGCCAGGTATGCGGTGGTGAGGTTGCCGGGCACGGCCACGCGCCGGCCCTTCAGCGCCTGGCGTGGGTTGGCCGGAGCGGGAAGGGTCGAGACCAGCCGGGGGCCATAGCCATCACCCATGGAAGAGCCGGAGCTGAGCAGGGCATAGTCCCGCCAGAGATAGGCATACGCGTGAATCGAAACCGCGGTCACCTCGAGCTCCGCCCGGCGGGCTCGTTGGTTCAGGGATTCGATGTCGGCCAGCTGGTGCACGTATCGCAGGTCACCGGTGTCCAGCTTGCCTTCGGCGAGAGCATAGAACATGAAGGCGTCGTCGGAATCGGGACTGTGGGCGACGTGGATGGTTCTCAACTTGGGCTCCTCTTGAGGGCGGTAGATAAAGCGGCGGTAGAGACTGCGGCTTTACCTTCCGCTCCTTTCCGCCTCAACCTTGAACTCCTCGATCACCGGCTTGTGCTCCAGGTACTCCGCCCGGTTGGCGGCCATCTCGCTGTGATAGTGACTGAGAAACTCCCGTTCCGCGCGGGCGCGTGCGGCGGCGTCTCCCTGAAAGCCGGCGCCGGTCCCTCGGATGAGGTAACCGAACAGGTGGCCAGGTGATTCCCGCAGGATAGTATCGGCCAGCGCGTACGCCGGCGCAAAGTCTCCCACGCCGAGATGCAGCACCGCGGCGTGGTAGCGGGCGTCGATATCGCGGGTGTCCAGCTGGTCGTATGCTCCCAGCGCCATGGGTGTAAAGCGGCGGACCTCGAGTGAGTCGTTCCGTTCGGCTGCCTGCATGATGCGGTTGAACAGACGGTCAAACCTTTCCCGGGGGGTCATGCCGCTGATGTCGGGTGCTCGAACCGGAGCCGGGCCAGCGCCGCCCGATCCAGACCCAGCGGGCTGGTCCTGCGCACTCCCACCGCCGGCGTTCGCCATGTCGGGCAACGCGGCCCGGGGAGCGACACTCCAGACCTTGTAGGCAATGCCGCCAACCAGGAGGACGCAGAGGAGGGCAGCCACCATCCAGGCGACCCGATTAGCGGGAGCACCCACCGGCCGCGTCCCCCCTGCGGTCGGATGGCCGCACCGATGGCAGAAACGCGCCTGGGGCGACAACTCCGCCCGGCAAAAGGCGCAGGCCCGAGCGGCGAGACTTGCCCCGCAGCTGCTGCAGAAGCTGCCGGAAGCCGCCGCCCCGCACGCGGGGCAGGGTTTGCTGGAAGTGGCTTCAGTCATGAAGAGAAGCGTAAACGAGTCCAGAGTCGCGAGTCTAGAGCCGGAGTGAAGAGGAGTCAGAGTAGACCCTGCCTTTGACTCTGGGCCCTTGACCCTAGACTTTAGACTCCTGACTCACGACTCAGACTCGCAGTTCGGATTTATTATGGTGCCAGACAAACAAATGCCCGTCGCCGACTCGGCGCGGCCCAGTCTCGAGGCGTTTCCGCTCGACTTGAGTGGAGCGGGCAAGGATGATGTCCTCCAGCTGGCCCGCCGGTTCGGCGTGGACTTTCTTCGCCTCCAGTTCACTGATATCCTCGGCGTGAACAAGAACGTGGAGGTGCCCCGCAGCCAGTTCGAAAAAGCGCTCGACGGTGAGATCATGTTCGATGGCTCCTCGATCGAGGGTTTCGTGAGGATCGAGGAGTCGGACATGCTGCTGAAGCCGGACCTGCACACCTTCCGCATCCTGCCCTACGACGACGAGGGCGGCCGGGTGGCCCGGCTGCTCTGCGACATTTACACCCCCGACGAGCAGCCTTTCGCGGGATGTCCCCGTACTACCCTCAAGCGACAGGTGGAACGAGCCCGCAAGCTGGGCTTTGCCATGATGGCCGGCTGCGAGGCCGAGTTCTTCATGTTTGAGAAGGCTCCCGACGGATCGCCTACGACGATTACCCACGATTCGGCTGCTTATTTCGATTTGGGACCGATGGATCGCGGGGAAGAGATCAGGCGGGTCATCGTGGAACAGCTGGTCGAGATGGGGTTCGAGGTCGAGGCCGCGCATCACGAGGTGGCCACCGGCCAGCACGAGATCGACTTCAGGTACGCCGACGCCCTCACCACCGCCGACAACCTGACCACCTTCAAGTTCGTGGTGCGCAACGTCGCGAGCCGCTCGGGCTACATCGCTTCGTTCATGCCCAAGCCGATCGAGGGGATCAACGGCAGCGGGATGCACACGCACCAGTCCCTCTTCCGGGGCAAAGAGAACGCCTTCTACGATCCCAAGGCCGAATACCAGCTGTCCCGTACGGCGCTCAGCTATATCGAAGGCCTGCTCCAACACGCCCGTGGGTTTTGCGCCATTACCAATCCCTTGATCAACAGCTACAAGCGCCTGGTGCCCGGCTACGAGGCGCCAGTGAACGTCGCCTGGTCGATGCGGAACCGGTCGCCCTTGGTCAGGATACCGGACCGCCGGGGCTTGGGCACGCGCTGCGAGCTGCGGATGCCCGACCCGTCCTGCAACCCCTATCTCGCGCTCACCGTACAGCTGGCAGCGGGCCTGGATGGTATCGAGCGCAAGCTGGAGGCGAGGGAGCCGGTCAGCCGGAACATCTTCACCATGAGTTACCGGGACCGGCGGAAGTACCGGATCGACGAGCTGCCGCGGGACCTGCACGAGGCCCTGGAGCAGTTCGAGAAGGACGATGTGATAAAGGCCGCGTTGGGCGAGCATCTGACGGAGCGGTTTCTGGAGGCCAAGCGGAATGAGGTACTGCAGTACAACCTGCAGGTGAGCAGGTGGGAGATCGACAACTACTTGGGAAGATATTAGAGGAAGGTGTTGCTTGCCTTCTATTTCGACGCGGTACCTAGACTCGATAATTGCAGTGAAACTACCCCGAATGGCAGTGGCAGCTGCAGCTGGGCGGGCAGCCGTCGTGCGTCGTCGGTCAACCACACCCGCATTGTCGTCCCCCGTGAGGTTACCTGGACTGCCAAACAGGGGGCGCTGCTCCCATCGGGCATAGCCACCGGCTCCCTACCGGTAACGCTCACCTGGATCGGGTTGTACCCCGTCTTGAAGTAACGAGCCATACTGTAACTTTTGCCAACCTGCAGCGGCGCTGCGCGCAGGTAATACAGGAAGGCCAGCTCATCGAGGGGATCGGAAGGAGCCACCCAGTCACCGGGTACCCCCTCCTCGCGATAGCGCGCCGAGTCGGGGAGGATGATATATCCATGCTCCTCGACCTTGCCGCTCCGCTCCAGGCGCTGGTGGAAGCGAAGAGAGTTGAACTGTCCCTTCCCCACCCAGGAGGTCATGTCGTAGCGCACCCGCCAGCCGGGGGGGCCGCCCTGTCCCGTCGCCGCGAACACGAAGGCTTCGGTCCCCCGCTCCCGCGCCAGCCGGCTGACGGAGACCGTTGCCTCGCCCACGGGGAAGTACCCCAGCTTGGCGTCGTAGCGGAGGGTTTCTCCCACGGCGAACGGGTAGGGAGCCGCCAGCCGGGCGAGCAGGGCGGCGTGCACTATAAGCGGGGCGACAGGCATCATAAGGGGAATATAAGTGGGAGCTGATCTGAGCCGGCCCAGGGGCTATCTGCTCGACCTCGACGGCACATTGTATGCCGGCGGTGCCGCAGTGGCCGGAGCGACCGAGGCGCTGAAGCGACTTCGCCGAAGCCGAACCCCCTACCGCCTCGTGACCAACACTACCAGCCGATCCCGGGCCGGCCTGGTCGACCGGCTTCATCAGTACGGGTTCGAGGTAGGACCGGATGAGATCTTCACCGCAACGGTGGCGGGATGCGTGCTCGCCCGCACAGCGGGATACCATCGCCTGGCGCCATTCATCATGGAGCCTGCGTTGGAGGATATGGAGGGGGTGGAGCTGGTGGGAGGCACGTCCGGCCGGGCTGCGGACCGCCTCCCCCAGGCCATCATCCTGGGTGATCTGGGAGAGCGGTGGACCTACGGACTGCTGCAGGAGGCGTTCGAATACCTTATGGCCGGTGCTGAATTCATCGCCCTCTCGCGCGATAAATACTGGCTGAACCAGGGCCAGCTTGCTCTCGACGCCGGCCCATTTGCGGCCGCTCTCGAGTTCGCCACCGGCCGGAACGCCATTGTGGCGGGCAAGCCGAGCCCGCAGTTCTATGCGGCCGCCCTGCAGAGTCTCGGAATCGAAACCGCAGCGGCCGTGGCCATGGTGGGCGATGACCTCTGGTCGGACGTGGAGGGTGCGCAGCGGGCCGGAGTGCAGGGCTGGCTGGTTCGCACCGGCAAATACCGCGAGAGCGCGCTCCAGGGCAGCGGCATCACCCCAGACCGGATCCTCGAGAGCATCGCTGAGCTCGGCTGAGGACTCCCTTATCTTCCGGCGCCGTTCACTAAAGCACTGGAGCTCTTGTTGCGTTTTCGTCGTCTGCCGCTGCTGGCGGCACTCCTGGCCCCGGTTCGGCTCGCGGCCCAGGGCACCGTCGACTCGGGACTGGTCTCCGATTCCAGTCTGATTGTCCGGGGGATTCAGCTTCAGCCGCGCGACATCTTCGATCCTAACGAGCGAAGCTGGCTTGCCCGGCTGGCCAACCAGCTTCACTTCCAGACCCGGCGAGCCGTCATTCGGCGGGAGCTGCTCTTCCGCACCGGCCAGCCCTACGATTCCGCCCTGGTGGCGGAGTCGGAGCGGAACCTGCGGAGCCTCGGAATCTTCCGGAAGGTGCAGATCGACTCGGTTCGGACCCCGACGGGATTGATGCTGCGGGTGCTCACCAAGGACGGATGGAGCACCCAGGCAGACTGGAGATTCCGCAGTACCGGCGGTGAGGTCGCGTTTACCATAGGGCTGATCGAAACCAATCTGCTGGGGACGGCGTCCACTGCGGCGGTCCGCTATCGCCACGACCCGGACCGCTCCAGTGTGGCGCTTTCTTTTCGCCGTCCGAGGATGTTTGCCGGGACAGTCGGCGTGGGTCTGCAGTACGAGAACCGGTCCGATGGCCGAGCCCGCGGCGTGGTTGTTGAACGTCCGTTCTTTGCGCTGACCTCGAGACGGGCCTTTCGATTCGAGGCCGCAGACCAGGACGAGCGGGTTCTCCGTTTTTTCGAAGGAGAGGACCGGGCCCGGGATACGCTGTCACGCAAATTCAGCCTGGTGCGCGGATCGGCCGGCTGGGCGGTTCATGCGAGTAGCGCCGGCTATCTCCGCGTAGGGCTGACAGGGCAGGTGCGGCGGGATGACTTTCTGCCGCGCGGGTCCACCCAACCATTTCCGAACACGGTTACCGGGTCGTTGGGGCCGTACCTGCAATACAACCGAGCTCATTTTATCGTCACCCGCGGGTACGCCGGTTTCGGGCGGGAAGAGGATGTCGATCTCGGGTTGACGGTCAGGGCAGGGCTGCAGCTGGCGCCCTCGCTGTTCGGCTACGATCGGGATGGGCTCGGTCCCACCGTGGCTGCACGCATCGGAGCCCGATTTGGCGGCGGCTTCGCGTATGTCGACGCCGCCGGCAACGGTCTCTACACCGGCGCCGGCCTCGATTCCGGATCAGTTCAGCTCGGAGGAACTGTCGTTCTCCAGCCGGGACGCCGGCACGTGGCTGTGATGCATCTCGAAGGCGGCTGGCTGCACGATCCGTTACCGGGCGAAGAGTTCGACCTTGGCCTGGGAAGCGGCCCCCGGGCCTTCGGCAGCCATGCGTTCACCGGCGATCGGTCATTCTTTGCCACCGCAGAATACCGGTTCACCGTGGTGGACGATCTGGCGGGTCTGGTAGGGCTGGGGATCGCGGGCTTCGTGGATCACGGCGGAGCCTGGTACAGCGGGTCTCGACGACGAGTCGGGTGGGACGCCGGTCTCGGCCTTCGAGTAGGCGCCAGCCGCTCGTCGGACACACCGGCCCTGCGCTTCGACCTGGCCCGGCGCTTCGCCAACGATGTCGAGCCGGCAGGCTGGGTGCTGACAGTCGGGAAGGGTTTTGCTTTCAGCACCCCGTCTCGCGGATTCAATTGATCACCGAAGGAGCCAAGATGGGCAGCCGGCAGCTGTTGGATTCCAGGGCCGACCCGCGGGTCGGACTCCTGCTCGAAATGCTCGCCCAGGCGTTCGACCAGCGCGCCTGGCACGGCACCACATTGCGTGGAGCTCTCCGCGGTCTGACACCGTCTGCCGCGCTCTGGAGACCGGGGCCGGGACGGCACAACATCTGGGAGCTGACCATCCACGCGGCATACTGGAAGTACGCCGTTCGACGGCGCCTGGCCGGCGACGCGACCGGATCGTTCGAGCGCAAACCGAGCAACTGGCCGGAAATCCCCGAGCCGGCCGATCTGCGGGCCTGGAAGCGGGATGTCGCCCTACTCGAAGCCGAGCACCGGAAACTGCTCGATGTGGTTCGGGGGCTCGCACCGGCCGACCTCGACCGGCGCTCGCCCCAGGGCGTGTGGAGCAACGCTCAAGAGATCCACGGCATTGCGGCGCACGACCTATATCACACCGGGCAGATCCAGCTGATCAAGAAACTCATGCCGTCCGCAGGTAGCGCACCAGGAAGACGGCAACGATGATTGCGGCGATGATCAGAAGCAGGAGCGAGAGCACCGTGATGCCTCGCTTGCCGGGCCCAGTCGGGCGGGATTGCGGCATGAAGAGACCCTCTCAGATGATTCGCTCATAGTATTCTGCCCGCTTGCCCCAAGCCAGTCGCCCAGGCTGATTGCTCTGATGACTTCGCGGACTTCTCCGCCCGGGCCGACCGAATCGGAACGGTTGTTGAGCACCGCACTCGTCGCCGGGTTAGTGGCGGCCGCAGCCGCGCTCATTCTGTTTTCCTGGCTGGGACGCGAGATCCTGAACGGCATCACGCCGGCCCTGGACGATCGAATTCGTCTGACAATACACGGTTTCGCATCCGGGCGTCTCACCGGCCTCATGCGGGCCCTCAGTGTCTACGGTGGGCCGGCCGGACTCAGCGTTATTGGCGTGCTGCTGGCGGTGATCTTCCTGGTCGAGCGCTGGCATCGGGGGGCCTTGCTGCTGGTGGTCACGATGGGGGGTGCTGGTCTGCTCAACGTGCTGCTCAAGCTTCTTTTCGCCCGGCCCCGGCCGGCGGCCTACTTCGGCTACCCCCTGCCCAGCTCAGCGAGCTTTCCCAGCGGTCATGCGTTCTTCGCGGCCAGTTTCTTGGGAGGACTGGCGGTACTGGTGTCGGAGCGGACCCGGAGCCGCGGGGTCCGCTGGGGGACCTGGATCATCTGCTTGGTTCTGATCCTGCTGATCGGACTGTCGCGGGTGTATCTCGGCGTTCACTATCCCAGCGACGTGCTGGCGGGATATGCGGCCGCTACGGTGTGGGTTGCTGCCGTGGCAGTGGGCGACCGGCTGGTGAGTCACCGGCGGCGGCGGAGAACGGTCTGAGCATGGCCAGGATCGCTGTGGTTCTGAATGCCTCCTCGGGCCAAGGTACGGCGGAGAAGGTGGCTGACCGCCTCAAGGAGATCTTTGCCGCCGGTGGCCGGGAGGTAGCGGTCACCCTGGCGCGAGGAGGGCCGGAGGTCAACGCGGCCATGCGGCGTGCGGTCGAGGATAAGTGCGACGCGTTAGTAGCGGGTGGGGGGGACGGGACGATCAATTGTGGCGCCTCGGCGGTGGTGGGCCGGAATCTCCCGCTAGGTGTGCTGCCGCTCGGCACCCTCAACCACTTTGCCAAGGACCTGGGCATTCCCCTCGATGTCGACGAAGCCGCCAAGGTGGTGCTCGAGGGAATCGTCTGCCAGGTGGATGTGGGGGAGGTCAACGGCCGAATCTTCCTCAACAACTCCAGCTTGGGAGTGTACCCGGCCATCGTGCGGATCCGGGAACGGTACCGCACCAAGGTTCGGGGGAAATGGATTGCCGCGCTGTGGGCGGGGTTGACGGTGTTGCGCCGGAATCCCTTCATGGCGGTGCGCATCGTCGTCGAAGAGAAGGCCATTGTCCGGCGCACGCCGTTCGTGCTGGTGGCGAACAACGAGTATCAAGCGTCGGGGATCCATGCCGGGGCGCGGGAGTCCCTGGCACACGGCCGGCTGGCTCTCTACGTGCTGAACGCGGAGCAGCGGCCGGGACTTCTCCGACTTGCCTGGCAAGTCCTCACCAAGGGAGCCGAGCGGGCCAAGGAGATCGAGCTGATAACTGTGGAGGAGGCCACGGTCGAGACCAGACGCCACCGGCTGCAGGTGGCCACCGATGGCGAGGTGTTCGCTCTGGATTCACCCCTCAACTATCGGGTCAGGCCGGGGGCGTTGCGGGTCTTCGTGCCCGAGGCGGCCACGGCTTGCGATCCTCATCCCACCCCGCCATCTTGCAGTCGCTCAAATCAGTAGTAGCTCCGCGTTGCCTCCAGGCTCGACCTCGATAGTTCACCGCTCCCAAGCGGTATGAGATCCTACCCCATGGCAGCGCTCCTTTTTTTGGTCCTTCCGCTCGTTCGGGCGCCCAAGCTCCTGCGGCCGCGCTAGGAAATCGATCGTCCCGCATCCGAGGGCTATTCATGCGCCGACTTCGCATCGGCATTCTCGATCTTGTAACGAAGAGTCCCAACCCGTCCCTCTATGGCCGGGTGATGAACGCCAATCTCGCCAGCATCATGCCCCAGGTGGTCGGTGTCTGGTGTGAGCAGGAAGGGCACCAGGTACAGTTCGTCTGCTACACCGGGATGGAGGATCTGCTCCAGGAGCTCCCCGCCGATCTCGATCTCGTCTTCATCGGAGCATTTACCCAATCGGCCCAGCTGGCTTATGCGCTGAGCAACTTCTTTCGCAAGCGCGGCGCCGTGACGGTGCTGGGCGGGCCGCACGCCCGCTGTTACCCCGAGGACGCCCGCAAATACTACGACTACGTGCTCGGCTTCACCGACCGAAACACCATCTCGGAGGTGTGCCGGGAATGCACCCCGCACCGGCCCATGGGCCGGCACATCACGGCAGCTACTCAGCCGCTGGAATTGCCGACCCTGGAAGAGCGGTGGCGGTTCGTGGAGCCGACGCTGGCCAAGGCGCCCACCATCAAGATCGTGCCGATGATCGGGAGCCTGGGCTGTCCCTACACCTGCAGCTTTTGCATCGATTCGACCGTCGACTACCAGCCGCTCAGCTTCGCGCAGCTGCGGGACGACCTCAAATTCCTGCTCACGAAGATCAAGAACCCCATCGTGGGCTGGCATGACCCCAACTTCGGGGTGCGATTCGACGACTACATGGAGGCGGTCGAGGCCGCGGTGCCTCAGGGCAGCATGCGGCACATCGCGGAGAGCAGCCTGTCGCTGTTATCCGAGAAGCACCTCCAACGGCTCCGTCAGAACGGGTTTCAGGCCATCCTTCCAGGCATCGAGTCCTGGTACGATCTGGGCAACAAATCGAAGACCCGCCGGACCGGGATGGACAAGGTCAAGCAGGTCTCCGAGCATGTGAACATGATTCTGCGCTACATACCCTATATCCAGACCAACTTCGTCATGGGCCTGGATGGTGACATGGGGCCGGAGCCGTTCGAGCTGACCAAGAAGTTTATCGATTTGTCGCCGGGGGCCTTTCCGGCGTACTCGCTGCTCTCCGCCTTCGGGCGGGCCGCTCCGATGAACCTGGATTATCAGCGCGCCGGCCGAGTTCTCCCCTTCCCGTTCCACTTCCTCAACAACAACCACGCGATGAATGTCCGGCCCAAGAATTACACCTGGCCGGATTTCTACAAGCATCTAGTGGATGTCACGCGGTATTCGTTCTCCTGGCGGGCCATCGCGCGCCGGATCCCGGCGACGCCGACGATGATTCCCAAGTGGATGAACGTGGTGCGGGCGGTATCGTCGGAAGGATTCGGACGGATCCGGTACCACGAGACCATACTGGGGCTGCTTGAGACCGACCGGTCGGTGCGGAGCTATATGGAAGGAGAGACCGACCAGCTCCCGGAATTCTACGCCTCACGCATTCGGCGGGAGCTGGGACCGGCGTACGACTTCCTGCCCGAGGGAGCGCTCACGCACGATCCCAACGCCTATCTTCACGCCACCACGGAACCCGGACTGGGCGCCACGGTCCAGCTCAACCGCCCTCTAGTCCATTGAGGGGTACTGATCGCTAGCGCGGCTCCGGGTCCCATTGGTCGGGCCCCGGATCTGGCCGCCCCGAAACTCGAAATGCTCGTCGGCCATCAACCGCTCACCCTGAGGGGTCGCCGCCGTGGCCAGATGCCAGAGCAGGAGCTGTTGGCCCACCGCGGTAGCCCGCAGCCAGACACCCGGCTCGACGCCGGGATAGAGATTGGCGTACTCGGGCCGAAGCCGAGCCTCCCGAATGTTGTCCTGCACTCGGACCTCCGTACGTAGCCGTCTTCCGAACCTTCACTGGGTAGGGCGATCGCCTTAATGGTCGCCCAAATTGACCGGCCCGCAAGGGTCTCCGGAGCGGGCTTCCGCATATTTTTGCGGCGGGCTAGCTTCCTGTCCCCGGCGCCGTAGCCAAGTGGTAAGGCAGAGGTCTGCAAAACCTCCACCCCCGGTTCGAATCCGGGCGGCGCCTCTCGCTGCGCGACTAAAGTCGCTGCTCGGCACGATGTGGCTGCGCCACATGGCGATTGAAGGCGCGGCGCGGCAATCTTGCCGATCTAGCATCGCAGCCACCGGACTCGCCATCGCAGCCGTCGGACGTCCCATCGCAGCCCGCCGCGCATACCGAGCACCAACCAGCAAAATCGTACAATATCTCTCCTGGCTTCTATCCGAATTTGAGATGTTCTTCTCGCCCGGCGTCGCAGGAACAGGCTCGATCTTGCCACCTCGGCAGGCTGGGCCGAGGGGGGTCCATGGTAACTCGCCAAGACGGGCGTCTAGCCGGCGCCGAGGATCGGATAAAAGAGCTCGGGCTCAAGCTGCCGGCGCCGCCGGAGCCGTTCGGCACCTACGTGGAAGCAGTGCAGACCGGGAATCTGCTGTTTCTGAGCGGGATGCTTCCCACGGAAGGCCATCAGGCGAAGGTCGTTGGGCGCATCGGTGCGGAGCTCGATGTGGAGGCGGGGCGCAAGGCGGCCCGGCTCGCGGCGCTCAACGTACTCGCCGTCGCGCGGCAACATCTGGGATCGCTCGACCGAGTGACCCGAGTCGTCCGGCTCGGCGTGTCGGTGGCCACGTCGGGAGATATCCGCGATCAGCCCAAAGTCGCCGACGCCGCTTCGGACTTGCTGCAAGAGGTGTTCGGAAAGGACAGGAGCCCGTGCCGCCTGGTGTATGGCGTCGCCAGCCTCCCGCTGGGTACTCCGGTCGAGCTGGAAGTCATCTTCGAGGTGGAGGTGTAAGGGGTTTATGACAACCCCAACGGTCGCGATAGCGACGCAGGCCTGTGGCGTCTGGCATGGCGCTTGGGGACAACCAGCTCAATGAATCCGTGGAATCGGAGCCGGCTCACCGCGAAACTCGGGATCGAGTATCCCATCGTTCAGGGCCCGCTCGGCGGGTTTTCATCGCAAAGACTGACGGCAGCGGTCTCCAACTTTGGCGGACTGGGCTCGTTCGGTGCGCACTCCCGGACCCCGGATGAAATCAGAGCGGTCATCGCCGAAATTCGCTCCCTGACACCCCGGCCGTTTGCCATGAACTTGTGGGTGTCGATGGAAGACGAAGGCGCCCGAACGTCGGACGAAACCGCCTTCAAGCGGAGCCTGGCGCCGCTTGCCGTTCATCTTGACGCCTTGGGGGAGGCTCGGCCGACCTACCGGCCGTATTCGCCGGCACGATTCGAAGATCAGGCTCGCGTGATGCTGGACGCGAAGGTGCCTGCATTCAGTTTCATCTTCGGCATTCCGCCGAGAGATATCCTGGAGGAGTGCCGGGCCAAAGCCATTGTCACGATCGGCACAGCGACGACGCCCGACGAGGCTGCAGCACTGGAGCAGGTTGGGGTGGATGCCATCGTCGCATCGGGTTTCGAAGCCGGGGGGCATCGCGGCTCATTCCTCCGTCCCGCGGAGGATTCACTCACGGGCACGTTCTCCCTCGTGCCCCAGGTGGTCGATGTCGTCGATGTGCCGGTGATCGCCGCCGGAGGTATCGGC
>JBJMPK010000044.1:0-6993 GCA_045803245.1 Gemmatimonadales bacterium | reverse complement strand
GGTTGGTCTTCAACTCAAGCCTATCCTGCAGCGGCTGGCTCGCCAGGAACTGATTCGGTACGCGTCCGTAGCTGCGGCGGTCTGTCTTGCCGCCATCCTGATTCGCATCCTCTGGGTCATGGGCTATGCGGCGGTGGCGCGCTGGGATGCGCGGCGCCGCGCCAACCAGTCTCGCGAGCCGGCCAAGTACCCATCGTTTCGGATCGCGAGCGTCATCGCCTGGTGCGGAATGCGCGGGATCGTCACTCTTGCCGCGGCTCTGGCGCTCCCCGATGGGGTGCACGGGCCGTTCGCATTTCCCTATCGCGATCTCATCCTCTTCACCGCCTTTTGTGTGGTGCTCGGAACGCTGGTGATCCAGGGCGTGACCGTGAGCCCGCTGATGCGCGCGCTCGCGATCCGGGGCGACGGTTCGGTCGAACGCGAGGTCCGGCTGGCGCGAGCCGAGACGGCCCGGGCAGCGCTCGATGCCTTGCAACAACCGGATGGCCATGCCGAGCCGGCCCAACTACTCCGCCGCAGATATGAGGAACGACTGGAGCGAGCCGAGCGGGGCGCGACGCAGCCGCAAGACGCCGCGCGGGATGGGGGTTCGGGCCTCGCCCAGGTGCAGCGCAGAGCGCAGGCGGCCGAGCGGCGGACCCTTTCCGAGCTGCGCGCCACTGGCGTCATCGGAGACGACGCCTTTCATCGGGTGGAAGAGGAGTTGGACTGGGCGGAGGTGGATGCCGAAGGGATGGCGCGAGAGGAATGACGTGAAACTCACCGAGTTGGTGGATACCTCCCGCCAAGTGGCGGAGGCAAGCGGGCGACTGGAAAAGATCGGGCTGTTGGCATCCCTGCTCGCAAGGGTCGGCGCGGAAGAAGTCGAGATCGCGGTCGCATTTCTCTCGGGAGCGTACCGGCAGCAGAAGCTCAACCTGGGATACGCCGGACTCCAGGCCGCGGCCGCGGCCGGCTGGTCCGAGGCACCATCGCTCGAGCTGACCGAAGTAGACGCCACCTTCGAGCGGGTCTTCCGCGTCGCCGCCGGGAAGGGATCGACGGCTGAGCGCCAGCGCTTGCTGGGCGAGTTATTTGTCCGGGCCACCCGCGAGGAGCAGGATTTTCTCTTCCGCCTGGTCATCGGCGAGCTGCGGCAAGGAGCGGTGGAAGGCCTGATGCTGGAGGCGGTGGCGAAAACGGCCAAGGTGCCGGCCGAGCAGGTCCGGCGGGCCCGCATGTTGGCCGGAGATCTGCCCAGTGTGGCCCGCGCGGCCATCACCGGGAATGCCGGGGAGCTGGCCGGCTTCGCTACCCAGCTCTTTCGGCCGGTGCACCCGATGCTGGCAGGGTCGGCTGACGACGAGTTGGTGGCACTCGATGAGCTGGGCGAGGCGGCCCTGGAATACAAGCTCGACGGCGCCAGGATCCAGGTGCACAAGAGCGGCGACCAGGTGGCGGTCTATTCCCGCCGGCTGAACGACGTCACTGCCGCGGTGCCGGAGCTGGTGGAGGCGGTGCGCGCGCTCTCCCCGCGCGAGCTGATCCTGGATGGTGAGGTGTTGGCTCTGCGCAACGACGGAACACCCCATCCGTTTCAGACCACCATGAGCCGGTTCGGTAAGAGGCTTCAGGTCGACCGGGCCCGGTCCAACATTCCGCTCACACCCTTCTTCTTCGACCTGCTCTACCTCGATGGCGGCTCATTGATGGATGAAACCGGCCGGCGCCGCTTGGCCGCCCTGGCTGAAGGGGTACCCCCTGGCATGGTGGTCCCGAGGATCCTGACGTCGTCACCACTCGAGGCCCAAGCTTTTCTGAGACGCGCGCTAGAGTCAGGCCACGAGGGCATCATGGCCAAGTCGCTGGAGGGAGCCTACGAGGCGGGCCGCCGCGGCCGGCGCTGGCTCAAGGTCAAACCGGCGAATACCCTCGATCTGGTCGTACTCGCGGCCGAGTGG
Source organism: Gemmatimonadales bacterium (assembly GCA_045803245.1). Lineage (GTDB taxonomy): Bacteria > Gemmatimonadota > Gemmatimonadetes > Gemmatimonadales > GWC2-71-9 > CAVVWJ01. The sequence continues at coordinate 5,050 of JBJMPK010000044.1, read as the reverse complement.
GGGCACGGCCGAAGGCACGGTTGGCTCAGCAACCTTCACCTCGGCGCGCGCGATCCGGCGGGCGGCTTCGTCATGCTGGGGAAGACGTTCAAGGGAATGACCGACGAGATCCTGGAATGGCAGACCCGGCGGCTCCAGGAGCTGGAGGTCGCCCGCGACGGGATCACTGTCTACGTCCGGCCGGAGCTCGTGGTCGAGGTCGCGTTCAACGAGGTTCAGACGAGCACCCAGTATCCTGGCGGGGTTGCCCTCAGGTTTGCCCGGATCAAACGGTATCGGAGCGACAAGACAGCGGGGGAGGCGGACACGATCGCGTCGGTGCGACAGGTATACCAGCGGACGGCTGGAGCTCCTCCGCCAAGTTTACCCTGAGCCAAGCGAAGGCCAAATGACGCGCTACGACTCGCTTCCCGTGCTGGTCGATCGGTGAGAGTCGAACAGGCCCGAGATCCGGCTGAACGAAGCGACTCCGGTAGCCAGGGCCGTGATGATCGCGCTGGTGGCGCTGAACAGCTCCTGCTGGGTCACGAACAGCAGGATGGCCACGGACGCCACGATCGCCAGCACCGGCCGGCGGACGCTGTCCCACTGACTCTGCGCCCCTTTCGGGATATCGGCCTCGACCTCGGCCGAGCGATCCGCCAGGTAGCGCCGGAAGGTCTCGTTCATGATGGTGAAGTTGGGCCGGCGCCGGACCAGTCCCCTGGCCAGTAGCCGTCGCAGAATCCTCCTGTCGCTGTCGTTCACCAGACCATGCTGCGCCAGGTGGACCAGGACGACGCGCTCTGCCGGACGGCAGCTCTCCCAGATCTCTCTGTAGTATGGCTCCGCCCGCTCGCCCAACGAGTCCAACAGCTCCTCCCGGCTGGGCTCCGCCCTTCGAGGAGGTCTTTGATCCAGCGATTGAGCCAGCCCATTCCAGATCATGCCGAGCTGCGCGTCGCAGTGGCTCTCCGACTGGATGAGGCTCAGTGCACTCCCTCTCGGGCTGGTCGCCTGGCAGCGGCGGTCGCCCGCCTTCCAGCCCTCCTCCCAGTGGCCGGCATCGACGATCACGAGTGACTCGAGGAGACTGACCAACCCGTCCTGCGTCTCAGTCGGATTCCCCTGCGACTGATCCGATGCCGGAGATGCCACGCGCCAGGCCTCCTTGAGCCCCAAAGGCGCACCGTCGGAGCCCTCGCCTGCCACCACCACGACGCTGCTGCCGCACTCGGACACCAGCGCATCGAGAAGGCTCAGCTTTGCCCGGGTGGTAATCGCATCGTCATGCCGGTACTCGAAGTGCCTGACCACCACGGGCTCACTGTCTCGCGCCCGAGCAACCAGCGAGCGCAGGTCGGCGCTCCGCTGGAACTTCTGCTCGGACAGATCGAGGGTGTAGCCTCCCTCGAACGCCTCGATCCGGTTCTGCTCGAAACCGTTTCGGCAGACCACGAACAGATTGGTTCCCCCGACCGAGGCTATCCGCCGGTTGCGCGAGATCAGCACCGGATCGGTCACATCGATGAGGAAGAATCGGCGGGCCAGGAATCGGGCTATGCCGGCTATGAGAATCAGAACGGCGGTCCCCAGCAGCAAAGCCGAGAGCTTCTCGCTCGACCCCACGGGCCCGAACCCGGGCACGGCCGAGCTCAAGGTGACGGTACTGCCGCCGGCGACAGGGGAGCCGTGAAACTCCAGGCGATTCTTCCGGGGAGTCCAGGACCACGTGTTGTCATTCGCGGCCCGTGGCAGCATGCTGCGCCACTCCACCGAAGATTGGGGGCGGTAGGGGACGAGCAACATCCGAACCAGTGCCGAAGAGGGCACCCGGGAGCTGGCTGAATCCTTCTCAGGGCCGGCCGGTGACATGCTCGTCCCGAAGAAGAATCGGTAATAGAGATCGAGCTCGCAGAGCTCGGGGTGCCACCGTTCCTGGTCTCGCCGGCAGAGCCGGGTCTCTCTGGCGGATGTCTTTCCCGCCCCCATCTCATCAGAGTACGACTGACGAATGCGGTTTTCCCGGTCCGTGATCCCTTTTGCCAGACGCAGCTGTCCCCGCTTCACCAGCATTTCGGTATGGGCCGAGCGAGCCACTTTGAAGAAGGCAGCCGCCGGCATCACCCCGGCCAACAGGAGGAACAGGACGGCGGCATACACATAGGGGCGTTCGATCGAACGGGGAGAGCGACTGTCCTCACCCCCTTTGAGGGGCTTCAACCAACGGCGCGGCACCAGGGCCAGAGCGGAGGCGGCGGTGGCCAATACGACCACAGCCCAGTGCGGCCATCCGGCTGTTTCCGACCGCGCCAGGGCAGGTCCGAGCAATGTCAGCAGGCCAAGTGCGACTACAGCTCGCGTCAGCACGCTGACCCATTGCGGGCGGCGCCGGTAGCTCACGAGGCAGGCCCAGGCAGCGGCCATCGCCTGGAGTGGCAGGACGAAGCCGGTCACCAGCATGTCATCACCCTGCAGTTTCAGCAGAGCTACGACGAACGCCAGGACGAAGAGTGAGTTGATGCCTATGAGGCGAAGATATCCCTCGCGTAACCGCCGGTCGGGCCAGACCCAGGGCGCCCGGTATCCGGGGAACCACAGCAGTGTGAGAGCGGCAAAGATGCCAAGCAGCAGGCCGTAAATCAGGGTCAGGTATACGCTGGTGCCGAGCCATTCGGCATTGTTGATTCGCCCCGGCTGCTTGTCGAGGAAGGTGACCAGACTCCAGGGAAGCTCGGGCACCGGGGTGACGTAAGCCCGATAGTCCGAGCCGCCGTACTTCAGGCTGATCGTGTCAGCCGCACGAGCGGCAATCGCGGAGATCAACTCCCGGTTTTCATCGGTTTCGGCCAGGAATCGCTCGTCGAGGTTCCGGCTGGGATCGGAGTGCAGGAGGACCCTGCCGGCGGAGTCCAGGACCGCATAGCCGTACCCCGGTGGAAGCACGACGCCGATGAGGGACACCATCTCGAGCGCCATGCTGGCCACCGGGGCAGCGTCGTCGTCGGTTGGAATCGAGAGCGCCACCTGCCGCTTGCCCGTGGTGCGGGAGACGGTCGGTTCCAGGTAGTACGGCCTTCGCGTGCCCGCCGTCGCGTAGGTCCCCGGTGGATCCGGCGGGACCGGTGCGGGCCATCCCCTGCCTGCGGCCACCTCGACGAAGTAATCGCGATCCTTGATCGGGATTCGGGGTTGGATGTAGGCATCGGTAGACCACTTCAGGGCCTGCTTTCCCTTCCGGTTGATCAATGACCAGCTCTCAAAGAACGGAAAATCGAGTCCGTCCTTCCTTATTTTTATCAGCGAGTCTTGCGGCGGCAGCGCGTTCGATTCGCTGAGACCCACGCGGGCCAAGGTGTCGAGCTGCCGGTACGCAGCGGCGACTTCCTGTTTGAGGTTGGCGATGATCTCACCGGAAAGAGCACGCAGCTCCCCATCGCGATCGACCCGAAACTTGGTATAGGAGTAGAGGTCGAGGGCGAAGATCGTGCTCAAGGCAGCGGCCAGAAGGCTGCCGGCGCCGAGGAGCAGACCATCCCGCATGAGGACCGGTTCTCGCTCCCCGATCAGGCGGATTTTCAGGAAAGGCCAGCCGAGGAAGACCAGGATCATGATCGCGGAGCAAGCCATGACGAGTGAGAGCGAGATCTTGAGGCTCTCACGGACCAGTGCGTCCTTGGTCACCAACCCCGCCACGACCAGATGCCGGTCCCAATACGCCCCGTCGGAGGCCAGGCAACAAGGCTCGAGAAAGAGGCGGTAGGGTTTTCCCGCCAGGCGGACATCGGTGATGCTGGGCTTGAGCCGGAGATCGTTCCACCCGGCGGAGTCGCCTTTGGAGTTGCCGACGATCGCGACGAGGCTCGTCAGCGCCAGATCGGACAGGCCGGACTGCAGCAGCACCCGCCCGGAATCGTCCGCTACGACGGTCTTGTGGAATACGTTCCGGGGAAGAATGGGTCCCAGATATTCCGCCATGTTGATGATGGCGAGTGCCGACGCGGACCGTGGCTTCTCGGCCGCGGTGGGGCTGATGACGGGAACTGCGTTGTAGAAGCAGTACGGCAGCCGCCCGGTATCGTGCCGCCAACCGGCCGGGCTCTGGGCGAGAAACTGTCGCTGGAGGGAGTCTCTCAGGATCGATTCACACAGGCCGGCCTGGTCCCCGACGAAGGGGGTTCCGCCGCTATCGGGCAGCAACACCAGGTCGTTGTAGAGCGGGATGAACAGAGCCGCGGTATCCCAGGCCGCGACGCTGCTATCCACCCGCTTGAGGATCTGATCGGCCGACTGCAGCGAGGTGCCGATCTGGGTGCTCATGGACGAGAGCACCCGAAGGTTTCGGCCGGTGAGATACCCCTGCTGCCGCGAGGCGTAGAAATAGACATAGCCTCCCAGCAGGATGAGCACGACCCCGAACACGGCCGCCACCCGCTGCACGGCCTTGAGGAAACGCGCGCGCGTGGCCTTGGCGATGGCTCGTTTGGCCGACGATTTGGGCGAGGCTGAAGGGGAGCTCGTATTGTCGGGCAAGGGAGACCGCCAAGGCTGCGGCCGCGTCCGGGCACAGCGTCCCCGGTCGTCGGCCTATCGCCAACGTACGTGCGGGCACCGGGCCGGATAGGCCCGGTTTGCGACAATCAGGGCCCCAAATGCGACAAAGGTGCGCGTCCCAGGCTCCGGTAGTAGGTTATCTCCACCCCATAACCCCATATCCTGAGGCCCCATGGTACCCCTCGGTGCGCTCTGGCTCCCAGTCCTCCTCTCCGCCGTCCTCGTCTTCATCGTCAGCACCATCATCCATATGGTCTTCAAGTACCACCATAAGGATTACACTCCGCTGCCGAACGAAGACGCGGTCCGGGCCGCTATCCGGGCTGGCAACCCCCCGCCGGCCCAGTACATCATTCCTTACTGTTCGAGTCCGAAGGATATGCAATCCCCCGAGATGCAGAGGAAGTTCGCCGAGGGACCAGTCGCGGTGCTGAACCTGAAGCGGCCCGGGCCTCCGGCCATGGGCGGGGCCATGATCCAGTGGTTCCTCTATTCACTGATAATTTCGCTCTTCTGT
>JBJMPK010000043.1:0-27972 GCA_045803245.1 Gemmatimonadales bacterium | reverse complement strand
CCGCACTGCGCGGGAGCGCCAATGGGACGAGGTCTACAACCGGCTGCTGCAAGACTATCGCGAGGCGATGGAGAGCCGGCGTCTGATTCGGGCGGCGTGAAAAGGGAGTCGCCAGTCACCAGTCACCAGTCGCCAGTCGCCAGCTCCCTTCGCTGACGCGACTCGAGACCTGAATTATGTCTTGACTGGTGACTGGTGACTGGTGACTGGTGACTGGCGACTCCCCTTCTCACGCCGCCCGAATCAGACGCCGGCTCTCCATCGCCTCGCGATAGTCTTGCAGCAGCCGGTTGTAGACCTCGTCCCATTGGCGCTCCCGCGCAGTGCGGAGGCCCCCTTCACTGAGCCGGCGGCGCAACCCGGGGTCGTCCAGCAAACGGCGGAGCCCCGCGGCAATAGCACCGGGGTCGTTGGGGGCAACCAGCCAGGCATTCTCTCCATGCTGGGCGAACTCCAGGACTCCGCCCGATGCGGCCACCAGTGAGGGCAGACCCGAACCCATCGCCTCGAGCAACGAGTTGCCGAACGTCTCGGTGGCGGACGGAAAGGCGAAGATATCGGCCGAGGCGTAGGCGGCCGACAGATCGGCGCCATGCATCAAGCCGGCGACATGGACCCCGGGGATCTCCCGCCGCCGAATCTCCTCTTCCAGAGGGCCCCGGCCGATGAGCGCGAGCTGGGCGGATCCCCGGTAGGGAGCCAGCGCCTCCCAGGCTTCGATCAGAAGAGCCAGGTTTTTTTCGCGGGCGATCCGGCCGATGTACGTGACCAGGAGATCAGTGGGTCCGAGTCCCAGAGACTGGCGGTAAGCGTCGCTCCGAAAGCGGGGATGGAAGTGAGCAGGATCCACCCCCCGGCTCCAGAGGCCGGTGTGAGAGACCCCGCGGCTGTGGAGATGCTCCTCATAAATCCGGGAGGGACACAGAACACAATGCGCCTGTCCGTAGAACCAGCGCAGGTAGTGCCAGCCCATCCGAAGAGCCCAGTCCACGCCATACCTGGTCGCATATTTGTCGTAGTCGGTGTGGGCCGAGGCCACTACCGGGAGGCGAAGCTGTCGGGCTGTCTTGAGTCCTGCCAGACCGAGCGCGAACTCCGTGGCCACATGCACCACATCGGGCCGAAACCGCCCGGCATCCTCGATTACATCCCGCAGTCGCGGAAAAGCCCACTGCACATCGGGATACAGGAATAAAGGGATGCTGGGAGACCGGTGAACCTCGGGCCGGTCGGACTGGCCCGCGGGCAAAGGATAGCTGGCGGAGTAGACCCGGACCTGGTGGCCACGATCTTCCAGGGCCTGGGTGAGACGAAGCAGTGTCACCCCCACACCGCTCACCATGGGCCAGTAAACCTCGGAGAAAAGAGCTATCCGCATGGGGCTAACGCTACGGCGGGCTCCGTTGGGCGACAAGGTGCATGGATCCAGAGCAGGGCGATGGCTCTGGCCGGCCTGCTAGATTCCCGTATGCAGATCCGCGAACCGTTCAATGGAGCCTCCCACCTGGCAGGTCTGATACTGGCCTGCACCGGGACCGCTGCGCTGCTCCTGATGGCCCGGGGACCCTGGCAGCTGGCTGCATTTTCAGTGTATGGCGTGACCCTCATCCTGCTCTACGGAGTCAGCTTCCTTTACCACTCCCTGCCGTTACCGGAACAATCTCTCCGCACCTTTCGCAGGCTCGATCACATAGCCATCTACTTCCTGATTGCCGGGACCTATACCCCGGTTGCCATGATCACGCTTCATAGCCGGTTGGGATGGATCTTGCTCGCGCTGGTGTGGGCGATCGCCCTGGCCGGGATTCCCTTCAAGCTGTTCTACCTCGACGCCCCGGTCTGGCTCTCGACCGCGACCTACCTCGGCATGGGTTACCTTGCGCTGATCGCGATCGTCCCGCTGTCAGAGGCCGTGCCGCCAACCGGCCTGGCCTGGCTCGTTGCCGGAGGGATCGCCTACACCATCGGGGCCATCATCTACTCCCGCGAGCGTCCCGATCCCTTCCCCGGACGATTCGGCCATCACGAGATATGGCATCTCCTGGTTCTGGCCGGTAGCGCATGCCACTTCGCCTTCATGATTTATCACGTCGCCTGAGATGAAAGCTATCCAGATTCGTGGGTCCGACATCGAAGGATCCGATCGCCTGCTCACGCCCGAGGCGCTTCAGTTCCTGGAGTTGCTGGCCCGCGAATTCGCTCCCCGGCGAAGCCAGCTGCTCCAGAGCCGGAGGGAGGTTCAGCGGTCGCTACAGGATGGGAAGCTACCCGACTTTCTGGAGGAGACCCGGGAGGTGAGGACCGGAAGCTGGACAGTGGCCGCTGCCCCCGGCGACTTGAACGACCGTCGAGTGGAGATCACCGGCCCGGTGGAGCGGAAGATGATGATCAACGCGCTCAACTCCGGCGCCAAGGTCTTCATGGCGGATTTCGAAGACGCCCTTTCCCCACCCTGGAACAACGTGGTGGCGGGCCAGGTGAACTGTTCACTCGCGGTGCGCCGGACCCTGGATTACACCAGTCCCGAGGGCAAGAGATACGAACTACACGAACGGCTCGCGACCCTGGTGGTGCGGCCGCGTGGCTGGCACCTGGAAGAGAAGCACGTCCTCGTGGATGGCGCACCTATCTCAGCCAGTATCTTCGACTTCGGCCTGTACTTCTTTCATAACGCGCGGGAGCTGTTGAGACGTGGTAGTGGCCCATACTTCTATCTGCCGAAGCTGGAGCACTACACGGAGGCCCGGCTCTGGAACGACGTATTCATACGGGCCCAAGCCGAGCTGGGTATCCCGCGTGGAACCATCAGGGCCACGGTTTTGATCGAAACGATTCTGGCCGCCTACCAGATGGAAGAGATCCTATACGAGCTCAAAGAGCATGCGGCCGGTCTCAACGCAGGACGTTGGGACTACCTCTTCAGCATCATCAAGAACTTTAAGAACCGGCCCGAGTTTCTGCTCCCCGATCGATCGGAGCTCACGATGACCATTCCCTTCATGCGAGCATACACCGAGCTGTTGGTGAAGACGTGTCATCGTCGGGATGCTCATGCCATCGGCGGCATGGCAGCGTTCATCCCCAGCCGGCGAGATCGAGAGGTGAATGAGAAAGCACTCGCGCGGGTACGGGAAGACAAGGCCCGCGAGGCCCAGGCTGGATACGATGGAGCGTGGGTGGCTCATCCGGACCTGGTTCCGGTCGTGGAGGAGGTGTTCAGCCGAGTTCTCGGCGGCTCGCCGCACCAGAAGAATCGCCGGAGAGACGATGTGACGATCCGGCGGGAAGAGCTGCTGGATGTTAGGGTGGCGGGTGGGCGGATTACCGAGTCTGGAGTACGCAACAATATCAGCGTGGCGCTTCAATATCTGGCGGCCTGGCTGGGAGGCTCGGGCGCGGTGGCGATCAACAACCTGATGGAGGACGCGGCCACGGCCGAGATCGCCCGATCCCAACTCTGGCAATGGATCAAGCATGGGGCCAAGACCGACTCGGGAGAGACGATCACGGTGGCCCTGTGCCGGTCGATTCTGAAGCAGGAGACGGCCAGACTGAGGACCGAAGGAGCAGACCCGGACCGGCTGTCGAGCGCGGGCGAGCTGCTCGATTCGCTGTTCTCGGCGGAGATTTTCCCTGAGTTTCTGACGCTATCCGCGTATCAAAAGCTGTAGGGGGCGCACGCCTGTGTGCTCCTACTGGGGCGGCTGGGGTCGAACCAGCAACCTCCCGGTTAACAGCCGGGCGCTCTGCCGATTGAGCTACACCCCAAAGATGGAATTGACGGCTTGATAAAGGGATAGAGACTTTACTCCTGCCTCCCCCGGCGGGTCAAGGCCGGCAGTGTGCCGCCCGGGAATCAATCCAGAATCAGCAACTCGATGTGCACGCTCCGGGCCTGCCGCTCGACCCGTCCCACGTGAATACCGGTTAGAGAGCCAATGCAAGCGTCGGCGGACAGCTGATCCCTCCTGTGGGTGGTGGTGAGACCGACGACCCTCATCCCAGCGGCCCGTGCCGCGTCTATGCCTGCGGGGGCATCCTCAACTACGATGCAGTCGGACGGAGCCACCCCGAGGCCGGCGGCCGCGAAGAGATAAACGTCCGGCGCCGGTTTGCCGTGCACGACGTCTTCAGCGCATACGAGAACGCTCGGCAGAGGAAGTCCAGCCGCGTTGAGCCGATCGACGGCCATCGCCCGACTACCGGATGTCGCGACAGCCCAACTGCCGGCCGGAAGGGTTTCGATCAGCCGGTGCGCCCCGCCAATCGCTACGACGGCTCGCTCATGGGTGCTCCCGTCAGGGACAAACGCCGCCACTTCGGCTTCGGCATCGAGTTGCGGAGCGGCGAGCCGGATGGTCTCGACCGCCCGGCGGCCATGGCAGAACCGCAGGAACGGCTCTGGGTGCAGTCCCTTGGCTCTGGCCCAGCGGCGCCACTGATCCTCGATCAAGACGGTCGAGTCAACCAGCACGCCGTCGAGATCGAACAGGATGGCCCGGCACTCGAAGTGTTTCATCCTCGGGGAAGCTTGCGTCTGGCTGGACAGTAGGCAACCATTGACGGACTCCTGACCAGGAACTGGCCATCCGGCGCGATATGCTGGCGCTCGTGCGCCAAGCTTTTGTCGGTACCTATGAGGTGGAGCGTGAGATCGGGCGAGGTGGAAATGCCCGGATCTTCCTCGCGCGAGACCCCACCGGCCGCGCCGTGGCGCTCAAGGTCCTCCACCCTGAGCTCCTGGTCAGTGTCTCCGCCGACCGGTTTCTCCGTGAGATCCGGCTCGCCTCCCGGCTCGATCACCCGCACATCGCCAAGCTGCTCGACTCCGGCGAGCGGGACTGGCTGGTCTATTACGTGATGAGCTTCGCGGAGGGGTTGACCCTGCGGGAGCGCCTCGACACCTCGCCGCGCCTACCGGTGTCGGAAACACTGCGTCTGGCATGCGACCTGTTGGATGCACTCGAGCATGCTCATGGGCACGGGATCATCCACCGCGACGTGAAGCCGGCCAATGTGGTGCTCTCCGGTGACGGGGCCGTCTTGCTCGATTTCGGGATCGCGCGAGCAGTCGTTGCCTCGGGCACCGATCAGCTGACCCGCTCAGGAATCGCGGTGGGAACGTCCACCTACATGAGCCCGGAGCAGATCACTGCGGTATCGGATATCGATCACCGGTCCGACATTTATTCGATCGGATGCGTGCTGTTCGAGTGCCTGGCGGGTCAGCCTCCGTTCTCTCACCGGAACGAGGCGGTGGTGCTCCAGCTGCACCTGACTCAGGCGGCGCCCGATGTCCGTAGCCTGCGGGCGGATACCCCCGTGGAGCTGGCCTCGGGGATCTCGAGGTCTTTAGCCAAGTCGCCGAATGACAGGTGGTCTTCGGCCGCGGCCATGCGGGACGCCCTGGCCACGGTGCCGGTATAGGGTGGCCCATCACCCCACCTAGTCGTATCTTGGAACAGTCGTTCTCGCCGTTTGAGGCCCCGTGACCGATCCGCTCGAAGCTCTACGAACCGCGCTCGAAGGCCGTTACACCATCGAGCGGCTGCTCGGTCAGGGCGGCATGGCGACAGTGTACCTGGCGCGAGACAGCCGGCACGATCGCCTCGTTGCCATTAAGGTGCTTCGTCCGGAGCTTGCTGCCTCGATCGGATCCGACCGCTTTCTCCGCGAAATCAAGGTCGCCGCCCACCTCCAGCACCCTCATATTCTCGCGCTCTACGACTCCGGGGCAGCCGGGACCTTCCTTTACTACGTCATGCCATTCATCGAGGGCGAGTCGCTCCGGGCCCGGATGGACCGGGAAGGACAGCTCTCCCTGCCCGATACCATCCAGCTCACGTGTGAGATAGCGGACGCGCTGCAGTACGCCCATACCCGCGGCATCATCCATCGCGATATCAAGCCCGAGAACATCCTAATCCAGGAGGGTCACGCGCTGGTGGCGGATTTCGGCATTGCGCGAGCGTTGAGCCAGGCGGGAGCCGAAAAGCTCACCGAGAGTGGGATGGCGGTCGGAACCCCGCATTACATGAGTCCGGAACAAGCCATGGCGGGTGACCACGTCGACGGCCGCAGCGATGAGTACAGCCTGGCCTGTGTGGTGTACGAGATGCTTGTCGGCCAGCCGCCGTTTCAGGGCCCCAACGCAATGGCCATCCTCGCCCGCCACTCCATGGAGTCGGTCCCCAGCCTTCAGGTAGTCCGGCAATCGATTCCAGACGAAGTGGAAGACGCCATCATGCGGGCTCTGGAAAAGACCCCGGCGGATCGGTTTCCGCGGGTGCTCGAGTTCGCTGACGCCCTGCTCCAGGCAGATCTTGGCCCTGCGGCACGCCGCACGTCCCCCCGAGCCATCAAAGCTGTTCGGCGTAGCACTCCACGCGGGGTGGCCGTCCCGGTTGGGATCGGCGGGCGCGGGACTCGGTTCTGGCTCATATCCCTCGTCGGTCTCACGGCACTCGCGGGTGCCGGCTGGGGCGCTCTACGAATCTGGCATCGCCCGCCCTTAGTCTCGGGTGCGGTCAGCAACGGGCTCGATCCGCACCGAATAGCGGTGCTCTACTTTGCTGGAGAGGGGGGAGACTCCCTCGGCTACCTGGCCGATGGACTGACCGAAGGCTTGATCCGGGAGCTGGACCAGGTTCAGGGTCTGGAAGTGATCTCCCAGGGTGGGGTGGCCCCCTTCCGAGGCGAGACCGTCTCTCGTGATAGCATCGCCCGGACTCTTCGTGCCGGCACCTTGGTCACTGGAGGAGTGGAGCAGTCCGGCGGCCGGTTGAGGGTCACCGTCCGATTAGTGGATGGCGCCAGCGGCGCCGATTTCGAGCGGGCCAGCTTCGAAGAGCCGGTCAGCAAGGTGCTGGCGGTGCAGGATACCCTGGCCCAGCGGGTGGCCAGCCTGATTCGAGAGCGCTTGGGGGAGGAGATTCGGATTCGGGAGCAACGAAATCGCACTCGCAACCCCGAGGCCTGGGCCCTGGTCCAGCAGGCGAACGGCCGACGGAAGGCGGCGGAAACCGCGGCCCAAAACGCCGACACTGCCACGATGTCGAAACAGTTCCACTTGGCCGATTCGCTGCTGACCCGCGCGGAGTCGTTGGACCCAACGTGGACTGAGCCGATCATCGGTCGCGCGACAGTTTCCTACCGCCAGTCCCGTCTCGGCGCAAGCGACCCGCTGCGGGCTCAAAAGTGGATCGACACCGGTATCAGACACATCAACCGAGCGCTGCAGCTGTCGCCGCAGTCTCCGGATGCTCTGGAGTTGCGGGGCAATCTCCGCTATTGGCGCTGGCTCCTGGGCTTGGAGCCCGAGCCCGCGAAGGCCGAGGCCTTGCTGAAGGCTGCGCAGGCAGATCTCGAATATGCCGTGAAGCTCTCCCCAAGCCAGGCAGGCGCCTGGGCCAGTCTGTCTCACTTGTATTACCAGACCGGCACCCTGGTGGATGTGAAGCTGGCCGCACGGCGGGCGTACGAAGAGGACGCCTACTTGAGCAATGCGGATGTGGTCCTGACAAGGCTGTTCTACGCCTCCTACGATCTGGGCCAATTCTCGGATGCCGTGCACTGGTGTGAAGAGGTTCGGGCGAGATACCCGGCCGACCCCAAATCGGCCGAGTGCCAGCTCTACCTCTTGACGACGAAGGCCACCGATCCCGACGTGAACAAGGCCTGGCAGCTATCCGACTCGCTGATCAAGCTGGCAAGTGAATCAGCCAGGGAAATCCAGCGGCTGAACGCTCACATGATGGTAGCGGCAACCATTGCACGCGCGGGACTGGCTGACAGCGCGCGACATGTGGCGCAACGCTCGCGCGGCGGGGCTGAAATCGATCCCACGCGCGACCTCAAGTACCTCGAGGCTTTCGTCCGCACCCTTCTAGGAGATCGAGCCGAGGCCATCGAGGCCCTCAAGATCTATCTTACCGCCAACCCGGCGAAACGTTCGGGGTTTGCCGATGATGCCACCTGGTGGTTCCGCCCGCTTCAGGACGATCCGCGCTTCCGCAAGCTGGTGGGGACCAGCCAGTAAAGAGCCGTTACCCAGCAGGGCTAGCGGCAAGCGGGACCTGCTGCATATTGTGACTCTCCTTATCCCTGACATCTGACACTTGCTGCCCGCCCGTTCGAGGGGATCCCGTGCCAGAAGCTAGCCCAGGCTACTTCGGAAGGGTTCTCATGCGCCGCTCCGCCCTCACGTTCTTGCTTGCTACCGCCGCCCTGGCCCTGGGCTGTTCGTCGGATGAGTCGAAAACATCGCCGACTGAGCCAAGTCCGTCGGACCAGGCGCCTAGTGCCACCCTCAATCTGCGGTGTCGCGATGACGGGCTGATCTCGGTTCAGCTGGCCCGGATCCTTCCAGCGGGGGCACCGGACCGACTCTTGGCCAAGGGATTGGCAAAGTTCGCACTGGTAGAGGCCGCGCTCCTGCTGCATAAACAGCAGCTGGCGCAGACCCGGGCGCTGGACCTGATCGACTTCCTCATCCAAAATCGAAACAAGCTGATCAACCCCACCAGCGCTCTCACCGCGACGAGGTTGGGGAATGTCATCGACGCCATCCTTTGCCTGGTCGGGCTGTCGCCGACGGGAGTAACCATCACCACGACCACAACCGTTGCGGTGGTTCCGGCCAACAATCCGAGCCCGGTCATCCTGCGAGACCTGGCCGGTGATGCTGGTGCCTTCGTGCCGGCGCTTGGGGCGCCATCAAGGGACCAGAACGGCAAACTCATTGCCGGTGTAGTGATCACACTTACCAATAACGTCGGGGCGTTGAATACCCCACTCGACAAGTACGGACAGGCCATTGAGCTGACGGCCAGCGAGGACGTGCTCTGGCAGCAGGGTGGGGTAACCGTTGCGCTGTGCGTGTCGGTCGATGATGCGCTGGCGGCACGCCTCCGGGTGGGCCACGAGGGAGGGATCCTGCCCAAATTCGGAGCGATCGAGATTCTTCCGCCGGGCGACCGCACCGTCATCAATAATATTCTGGGCGGGTCATGTCCCGATCCGTCTACCACCGGCCTAAATGAGTCGGGGCTGGTACGCCTCAGGAACCTCGCAACGAGATTTTTCCTTCCCGATCCGCTCTCCGCCTCCATGGTCGTTACGACCGTGGGTGTCGGTGGGCTGGCGGGGAAGTTCAGCAAGTTCCAGGTGGTCGATCCTCAGTTGAACGTACTGGTCAACCCGCCGGTGAGCGCCACCGGCGTCGCGGGACAGCCGGTCGCGTTCCCCCCCTCTGTTCTGGTGAGGACCGCTCGTGACCTGACGCCGATCTCGGGCATCCGCATCAAGTTCAACGCCACCAGCGGCACGGGATCCTCCATCGTGCCGGCCGACCCAGCCTTCGTCGTGACCGGCTCGAATGGCGTGGCAACTGCAACGTCCTGGACGATTGTCGCGGGCGAGAACACCGCCACCGCTACCGCGGTTTCGCCGGTGCCCGAGCCGGAGAATGAGCTCACCTTTACGCCGACCACGGTCACCTTCACGGCATTTGGAGATTTCTTCAGCGATGGATTTGAGGCGGCGGCACCGGCCTGGTCCACTACGCCCTTGTGGAACCGAAGCACGTTAAAGACCGAGAGTGGTGGGTCAATCTTGAATACCGCTTTTCAACAATACGTGACCCTGGGGTCAGGTGACTTGTCAAATGGCGCCCTGCCAGCACCATTCTCGGGCAACTTCGCCCTGTGGTACGGCTCCCCACTCAGCGGCAACTACATCGGTGACCAGGTCCCCGAAGATGGCTCATTGTCTGGCGGCACATCTACCGCAGAGAATAGCGGGGACGCAGAGTCACCGGCGTTCAGTATCCCCGCCAATGCACCCGCGGCGGTGCTCCGGTTCGATACCTGGTTCGAGATCGAAGGAGTGAATCCGGACGGCTTCGACATCATGTCGATCTGGGTTGATGAAGCGGGGACAGAAACTTTTGTCGGTGCGCTGAACCCGGAAGCGGTGGGCGAGGGGGACCACGACAAGCCGTTCACCACTCAGGGCTATGACCTGGCACCCGTCTGGCAGCAGAAGGCGTTCGATCTCTCCGGCTTCAAAGGGAAGACCATCAGGCTGATCTTCCGTTTCGAGACCCGGGACGTGCTATACAACGGGTTCCGCGGCTGGCTCGTCGACAACGTCAAAGTGAACAGCGTGGCGTTACCCAGTCTGCTACGCGTCGGTCAACCATCAGCAGCCAGCATCGAACCGCCAAGACGGCGGACTCGCTAACGAACTAAAAATCGGTGCAGGACTTCACCGTGAGCGGAAAGGGGGCCCTCAAGAGCCCCCTTTCTCGTGCGTACTACATATTAGCCATTCTTTTCATCGGTCCACCTCGTCTCTCACGGAGTTGACGCTAGCCGGCGCATCTCACGGAGCACCCGGCGCTGCGCACCGGGATTCTTCAGCGCTAAGAAGATCGTATCGTCTCCAGCAATCGTACCGACCAGGTCGGGCCACGCCAGCCGGTCGAGGGCCGCGGCCACCCGGTTCGCTTCTCCCGGCGAGGTGTGCAGCACCACAAGCGCATCGCCCGCGGTGTCGATCGTGAGGACGCCCTCCGCGATCCGCTGCTCATCAGGGTGGCTCCTCGCCGCCCGAGCCGGCGGCCGGCGGTAGGCTCCGTCAACCTTGATCAGTCTGAGCGCAGTGATGTCGCGGCTCACCGATGATTGGGTGACCTCCCAGCCCTGAGCCGTCAACGCATCGGCCAGCTCTTCCTGAGTGCGCACGGCTCGGGTGCTGATCAGCTCCAGAATCTTCAGGTGACGTTTACGCCGGTCGGCGGTCATGACGGTCGGGCGGACGGTCGGTCGGTCGGTCGGAAGGTCTTGCCAGCGAGCTTGCCAAGCGCCGCGTCGAAGCGCCGGCGCTCCTTCGCGTTCCAGGTCAACGAGCGCCGGATCCGGGCCCTCGCCTGGGGGAGTCCGAGATTGCCCAGCCCCCCGGTGGTTTTCCGCCTCGAGAGGATCTGCTCGCTCGAAGGTGGCGAGAAGCGGTGACCGACCTCGAGCTCACCCGCCACTTCCCGATAGGCGGCTCGAAACGGGCGGCCTGCCTCTACTCGACGCATGACTTCGTCGGTCGCCAGAGCCCCACCCGCCAGCGCTGCGCGAGAACGTTCCTCATCGACCTCGAGCTGCGGCACAGCATGAATCATGGCCTCGAACATCGCTCCGGTGCGGGCCAGCCCCCGCATAAGCGGCTCCTTGAGGAGCTGGAAGTCGCGGTGGTAACCGCCCGAGAGCTTGCCCTTGATCTGCAGGATGGCGATCAGGTCGGCTTCGACCGCGGCGGCGCGGCCACGCGTCAGCTCGAAAAGATCCGGATTCCGCTTGTGGGGCATGATGCTCGATCCGGTGGCCAGAGCGGCCGGGAGGATAAGAAACCCGAACTCCTCTCCGCTGTAGAGGATCACATCCTGAGACAGGCGGGCGACCTCGTGGCCCAGTTGGGTGCACCAGAAAAGCACCGACGCCTCCAGTTTCCCCCGTCCGCCCTGCACCGCAGCCACGTTGAGGTCCAGCCCCGCAAAGCCGAGAGCGTTGGCAACCACCTGCCGCTTGAGGGGAAGGGGCACGCCGTATCCGGCGGCACTTCCGAGCGGAGAGCGGTCCACCCGGCGCCACAGCGCGGGGAGCTCCTCGACCGTGTCCAGGAGTCCCTCCGCCAGTGCCCCGGCCCACAATCCGGCCGACGACGGCATAGCCCTGCGGCCGTGGGTGTACCCGGGCCAGAGCACCCGCCGATAGTGAGCGGCGAACCGCAGCAACACCGTGGCGAGACTCAGCGCCGCGAGATGGAGCTGGAGGAGCTCGTGCTTCAGGAAGAGTCGCAGATCGCAGGCGACTTGATCGTTCCGCGACCGTCCGGTGTGCAGGCGCTCGCCGGCACCGGGTGCGCGACTGGTGAGCCAGTACTCGACCGCGGTGTGGACGTCCTCGTGCCGCTGGTCCAGCTGCAACCGGCCGCGGGACACCGACTCGAGCACTTCGCGCAGTCCCCGGCGCATGGCGGAGTACTCCGCTTCGGTGATCAGACGGGAAGCCCTGAGGCCCTCGATGTGACCGAGACTGCCCAGCACGTCCCAGCGCAGGAGCCGGGCATCCCAGACGCGATCTTCTGCGGCGGTATACTCGAGCACTCTCTGGTCGAGAGGAGTAGGGCTCCACAACGTGGTCGTCCGCCCCATACCGCTACCGGCCCGAGAGGTAGGCACGGACCAGCTCGGCGTAGAAACCTCGGGCCGCCATCACCTCGGGGACCTCGATGAACTCGTCGGCGGTGTGCGACCGGCGGCTGGTACCGGGTCCGCACTTGAACGCATCAGTGTGACGTAAGAACACCCAATCGGAGCAGGTGAGGCTGCCGAAGTGGGCTGCATCGGACCGAAGGCGTGACGCGGTAAGGAGCAGGCGCGAGTTGGGCGGAGTCTCACAGGGAACCAGGCGCCGGGAGGTCACGATGACATCGCTGGCGAGTGAGCTGCGCAGCTCCTCGGCCAGCTCCTCATGGGTCCAGTCCGGGGTGCTGCGCACATCGAGTACCGCCCGGGCCACGGGAGGAGTCACGTTCCGGCTCACGCCGGCCTCAAGCATGGTCGCCGTAGCGGTGGCCCGACCCAGTACGGGGTGGGACCGTGCGGCGAAGAGACCGTTCAGCTTGAGCAGGTCGCCGGCCAGGACCAGGGCAGCGTTGGTGAAGTTGCCATCATTCGACGCATAGGCCGCATGGCGCTGGTCGCCCTCAGCCACGAGATCGACCATCATGAGCCCCCGTTGGGCCACGGCGAACTCGAGGCTGGTCGGCTCCCCAATCACGGCGGCATCGATGTCGCCGACTGCTTCGACCGCGCTACCCATGCTGGTGTGTTTGGTCTCCTCGCCGAACCCCAGCAGGATGACCAGGCGCCCCGAATCCATGCCACCCTTGTCGACTACATCCTTCGCGGCATACAGCATGGCAGCAACGGAGGCCTTGGCATCCCCCGACCCTCTACCATAGAGCCGGTTGCCCTCGATGACGGGGACGAAAGGATCGCGAGTCCACCCTGCCCCGGGAGGGACCACATCGAGATGGGTTACGAACGCCAGCGTAGGGCCGACGCTCCAGCCGTCAACCTGGACCCTTACACCGTTGGCATCGCGCACCACGTCGAGGCCCCACCGGCGCACCGTTTCCTCGACGAAGACGGCCAGGTCGTGCTCTTCTCCGCTCACGGATGGTATGGCGACCAACTCGCGCAACAGATCGATCTCACCCGGCAAGGTCCACTCCCAGGTAGGTAGCCTTCTCTTTGCGTCCGACGATCATCGTGCCACAGCCCGCGCCGGTGAAGACCTCGAGCAGGAGCGCATCCGCGGCGCGCCCATCGATGATGTGGGTCCGCTCGACCCCGCCCGTGGCGGCCCGGATGCAAGCCTCGACCTTGGGACGCATCCCGCCCGCAAGCGCGCCATTGGCCATCAGGCCGGAGAGGTCGTCCGGGTCAGCGAAGGTGACCAGCGTGGAAGGATCGTTCCGGTCGCGCAGAACCCCCGGAACCCCAGTGAGAAAGATCAGTTTCTGCGCCCGCAGGGCCACGGCCAACGCTTCGGCGACGGTATCAGCGTTCACGTTGAATATCTCGCCGCCGTCTCCACCGGCGAGGCTGGCTACCACCGGCACCATCCGTGCGTCCAGCAGCGTCACCAGGATCCGAGGATCTACCCGATCGATGTCGCCGACATGGCCATAGTCCACCCGGACGGTTGACCCGCTGTCGTCGACCACCGAGACCGGTGGCCGGCGATGGGCTGTGATCAGCTCGGCATCGACTCCACTCAACCCGACCGCCTGGACCCGATGGTCGCGAAGCGCCGCCAGCAGGTTCACGTTGATCTGGCCCGCGTACACCATCTTGGCCACCTCGAGCGCCCCGTCATCGGTGATCCGGCGCCCCGAAACCATCCGAGGCTCGAGCCCAAGCCGCCGGCTCAGCGCGGTTGCCTGGGGACCTCCGCCATGGACCACGACCAGCCGGATCCCAAGCGAAGACAGCAGGGCAAACTGCCCCGCAACACCGTCGAGGATCTCGGGCTCGCTCAGGACGTCCCCGCCGAGCTTCACCACGAAGACCTGGTCGCGATAGGCTCGGACGTAGCGAAGCGCGCCTTTGAGCCCGGCAATGCCCTTGCTGGTATCGATGGTTGCTGTCACGTCGTCTTGGCCCCTTCGCTGCGCTCAGGGTGACACGCCCGCTTACCGCTCACGCCATCATTTCCCGCTCACGCTGTTTTTCCAATCAGCTCCAACAGCAGCGCCCGCTGCGCGTGGAGGCGGTTCTCTGCCTGATCCACCACCACCGAGTTGGGGCCATCGAGCACCTTATCGTCGATTTCGACGTTGCGCCGGACCGGAAGGCAGTGCATGACAATGCCCTTCCCTCCCCGGGTTGAGCGAAGCCGGGAGGAGGTGAGACGCCAGTCGCGCAAGCCGGCCCGCTGCTCGGCCTCCTCCGGCTTACCGTAGAGTTTGACCGAGCCCCAGGACTTCACGTATACCGCGTCGGCCCCGACCAGGGCATCGTCCGGATCATCGCAAATGTGGACCAGCTCTCCTCCGGCCTGTTGCGCTGTTTTCCGAATGAGGGCGGTATCCTCGGGATCGAGCTCATAACCGTCCGGACGGGCGATGACGATCTCCATCCCGAGTCGCGCGGCCGCGAGAGCGGCGCTTGCCGGCACGGCAGTCGGAAGCGCTTTGGGATGCCAGGCCCAGGCCAGTACGAAGCGCTTGCCTTCGACTGTTCCCATTTTTTCCCGCAGGGTCATGGCGTCAGCCAGCGCCTGGCAGGGGTGCCGCCGGGCCGATTCCAGGTTGATGACCGGCTTCTCGCAGTGCTTCGCGAAGCTCTTGATGATCGCATCCTGGCGGGCCACGGCCCAATCGGAGCCGCGCGGAAAAGAACGCACGCCCAGGGCGTCGGCATAGCGTCCCAGGACCCGGGCTGCATCGACAATGTGCTCGACGGAATCGCCATCCATCACTGCGCCAGGCTCGGTTTCCAGAGTCCAGCTTCCCTTGCCTGGCTCCAACACCACGGCGTGGCCGCCATGCAGGAACATCGCTGTCTCGAAGCTGGTCCGGGTTCGGAGGCTCGGGTCCATGAACACCATGGCCAGGACCTTCTTCTCGAGACCGCCGCTGATCTCACCTCGCTTGACTCTGGCCGCGAGCGCCAACAGCTCCTCGAGCTCGTCGGACGTCCAGTCTTCCAGGGCCAGAAAGTCGCGTTTGCTCACCGAAGCACATCCTCGAGTCCGCCTAGCAGCAGGTCGGCTTCCGCAGTAGAAAAGGAGAGTGGAGGCAGCAGCCGGAGTATCTCGGGATTACCGGCGGTGCCGGTCAATATGCGAAGATCGAACAGCTTTCTCTGCACCGCCGTCGCGGGCCTATCTAGGTGGAGACCCAGCAGCAGGCCACGGCCCGTCACCCGCCGTATTCCCAGGGACTCGGCGCCGCGAGTAATGCGCTCACCGATCTTGATTGCGTTCTGGATCAGTCCCTCACGCTCGATCACGTCCAACGTCGCGAGGGCGGCGGCGCACGGCACCGGTCCCCCACCGAAGGTACTGCCGAGGTCGCCCACAGCGGTGGAGCTGGTAACCTCGGATGTCGCGACAACGGCGGCGACCGGCAGACCCGAGGCGAGCCCCTTGGCAAAGGTGACCACATCCGGCACCACACCAAAGGCTTCGGACGCACTGAAGGCACCGCACCGCCCGACACCACACTGCACCTCATCGAATATCAGCACGACTCCGCGCTCGCGGCAAAGCTGCCGCGCCGCACCGAGGAATTCAGGCGTGCACTCCAGCGCTCCTGCGAGCCCTTGGACCGGCTCGACGATGAAAGCCGCTACCGTCTCGTCCAGAAAGCTCTCCAGCGAGGCGACGTCGTTGAGAGGTACTTTGCGCGAAAGCGGGATGCCGCTCCGACGGGCGGCCTCCTCGTATCGGTCGCCATCGGTACAAGCGAGGGTCGCTGCAGTTCGGCCATGCCAGCCGCCACTCACAGAGACGACGCTCCGGCGTCCAGTGTGACGGCGAGCCAGATGCAGCGCATTTTCGTTGGCTTCTGCCCCGGAGTTACAAAGAAACACCCGATCGAGCGGAGTGGGACAGAGCTCCACCAGCCTGTCCGCGAGTCTCTCCCGCTGGTAGTGGGGGACAGCGCTGGAATAGAAGAGGAGCGTTGCCGCCTGCTCCTGGATGGCTCGCACCACGTGGGGATGGCTGTGGCCCGTGGCCGCCACCGCATGACCGCCGTAGGCGTCGAGCCATTGATTTCCGTCTTCATCGATAAGCCAGGACCCCTGTCCGCTCACCGGCCGGAGAGGGAACTGGGCGTAGACCGGCAGCAGAGCGGACGGACCGACAGCCGACACCTCCGGCGGTTTCACGCCCGCCGAATCTGACCGTGCCTCTGCCCGTCCGTCCGCCTGTCCGACCGTCCGCCCCTTCAACATGGGAACACCGCCGCCGCCGTCAGCCCCGCGCACTCGTCGATCCCCAGCGCCAGGTTCATGGCCTGTATCGCCTGACCGGCCGCGCCCTTTACCAGGTTATCGATGGCGATGCTGACCTGGAGCTCACGGCCATCGGCGCTCTCGGCGACGTGGAGCAAGGCGTAGTTGGTGCCTACGACGTGAGTGAGCTCCGGTGGTGAGTCGAGCACCCTGACGAAGGGACGGCGATGGTAGGCCTCTCGATACCATCCCGCCGCGGCCCCTGCCGTCGTGACGGACCCGGGCGGCAAAAATGCATGCAGCGTGAGATAGATACCCCGGACAAACGGACCCGAGTGCGCCATCAATCGAGCTGTGGCATCGTCACGGCCGAGCCAGTGGCGCCAGCCCTGGAGGATCTCGGCCTCGTGGCGGTGGGCGAGCACCGAGTAGGCGAAAAGATTGTGAGCCCGGCTGGGATGGTGGGTGCTCGGCTTGGGTTGGGCACCGGCCCCACTCGAGCCGGTAATAGCGAACAGCGATGGTGTGACATCGAGACCGGCACGAGCGAGTGGATAGAGCGCCAGCTGGGCCGCCGTCGCAAAGCAACCGGGTGACGCTATGGCACGCACCCCCCGAAGCTTCGATCCGAGAACGTCAGCCAGGCCGTAGTGAAACCGGGGGACCAGTTCCGGCGCGGGGTGGATGCCATAGTGGCGCTGGTAGAGCTGAAGGTCCTGGACCCTGAAGTCAGCGGCTAGATCGACCACCAGTTGAGGACCGGCTTCGAAGACGTCGGCCGCGATCCGGGACGATTCCCCATGTTCCAGGCTCAGAAAGACGACGTCCATGCCCCGGGCCGCTTCTCCAGCCGTGGTACCGGCAAAGCGTGCGTCGGTGAGCGGCGCGAGAGCCGGGTGTACCTCGCCAATGGCCTTGCCCGCCTGACTCCGGCTGGTGGCGATGCACTCGGTGACGTCGCGGTGCTGCAGCAACAGGCGCAACAGCTCGCCGCCGGCGTAGCCGGAGCCGCCGAGGACAGCAACTTTCATTGTGAGTCTAGAGTCAAGAGTCTAGAGTCAACGTCCTCACGGGCCTCCGTCGTCGAGCGTAGACCCTCGACCCTAGACCGTTGACCCTTAACCCATTCATCCAACGACTTCCGGACTACCTCGAGCAGCCCCGCCGCGTCCCGCCTTGCATTGTGAGCCGGGAGGCCGAGAGCACCCTGAATGTAGACCAGCCCCACCTCGTTATCGGTGGCCGGACCGGTGATGGCAGTCAGCGACAGGGCGAACTCTTCTCGCATCAGTTCGGCCGCACCCCAACAGGCCACCGGGTCTGGAGCCGCCATGACGTAGGCCGCCCCAACCTGCATCAACTCGGCGTCGCGGAGAATGTCCTGTACGCCGTACTCACCCATGATCCCGTCGCCCAGCTCGGCGACAATGACGTCAGGCTTAGCCGAAAAGAGCCGGTTGAAGATGCCCTTGGCGGTGGCCACCGTGATGCCCGGGTGGGTGCTCGCGATTCCTACATCATTGAACGTGAGGGCCGCCACGGCTCCGGCATCGAGCATGGACAGCGCATCGCGCATGAGGGAGACCCCGGTGAGCTTGGCGGCCGCGACCCGGAGACCCCCGCGGGCAAAGCCACGCACCAGCTCCGTAGCGGCCACCGTCTTTCCCGCATTCATACAGGTACCGGCGACATATACCACAGGCACCGCGCTATCGAGAGTGTCGGCCGGCGGTACCGCATGATCCTTGATATGCGCCGGCCGGCCAATGCGGTCGCCCAGCTCGGGAAAGGCGAGGATGGCGCCGAGAACCTCGGCCCTGAACGGTGGGCCGATCTCGGGATTACCCGAGGTGCAGCGGCCGAGAATGCCACCCAGGTTCAATACTTCGATGGTGTCGCCCACGACGATGTGAGAGGGAACCTCGCCGGCATAGCCGCGGAGCGCGCGCCGGGTTCCCAGAGTGCCGGCGAGAACGTCGCCACCCCGAAGCGAGAGCATGCGGCCGGTGACGTCTTCGACGGTGTTGTAGCTCGCCTTGTCTTCCAAGATCCGGCAAGCAAGCACGTAGCCCTCGGCCGCGACAATCTCATCGCCGACGATCACTTCGGGTGTGAGGCCGGCGTTCCGGGTCGACGAGGCGATCCGGTCCAGCCGTACTCGAGTTGTCACAACCATGGTCTATCTCCGTTCTTGGGGAATTCCGTTGGCCGCACGAGCAGCGAGCAACGAAGGCACAGCCGCAACTCGGGCGAACGCTCGGGCCTCGTCGCCGGTCCAGAGCCGGTTCTCTTCGCCGTACGTGGCGACGGAGCTATCCATCATGGAGTGCGGACTCCGGGTGCCGACCACGTGGAAGCGGCCGGCTGCCAGCCGCACCCGCGTCTCGCCGGTGACTCGACTCTGCGAGCTGGCGATGAGCGCCTCGATGTCTCGCAACGCCGGGTCGAAGTACTGGCCCTCGTGGATCCGGTCGCCGTAGAACCGCGCCAGTTGGTCCTTCCAGAAAGCCTGCCATTTCGTGAGCACCAGCTTTTCCAGCTCGCGGTGCGCCCCGATGAGCAGCAAGGCAGCGCCGGCCTCGAACCCGATCCTGCCTTTGATGCCGAGCGCGGTCTCGCCCACATGGATGTTGCGGCCGGTGCCATAGGAGGCGGTGAGAGCGCCCACCCGCTCGATGAGTTCAGGGCCGCCCAGGGAATCACCATCCAGAGCCACGGCGAGCCCCCTCTCCCAGGAAATCACGATTTCGCGGGGTGACGGCGCGCCGGCCGGCGGCTCGAGCAGCTCATCCGGAGGTCCGGCCCAGGTGTCGTGAGTCCAGCCGCCACCCCAGGTCGTGCCCCAGATTCCGCGGTTGATGGAGTAGGATCCGGCTTGGGAGGGAACGGGCAAGCCGCGAGAGGTGAGATACGCGATAGCCTGATTCCGCTGGACCCCCTCATCCCGAATGGGGGTGACGATCTCCAGCTCAGGCGCCAGGACCCGCAAGGCGACATCGAAGCGGACCTGGTCGTTGCCGGCGCCGGTCGAGCCATGGGCGACTGCCCGGGCGCCGATCTGCTTTGCGATTTGGACAACGGAGAGCGCCTGCTGGGTCCGCTCCGCGGCGACGCTGAGGGGATAGACCTCTCCCCGAAGCACGTTGCCCTGAATCAGGAAGCGGATGAAGCGGTCGTACACCTGTTGCCGGGCATCCATCTCGTGGTGCTCGACCGCGCCTACCCGCCGGGCCTGCTCTCGTATGGCCAGGCGTTCAGCCGCCGAGGCGCCGCCGGTCTCGACGTACACGGTGTGCACGGCCCAGCCGTCGGCCGCCAGCCGGGGCACACAGTAAGAGGTATCCAGGCCGCCGGAAAAGGCGAGGGCGACGGTTTCGCGCGTAGAATGCATATTGCATAAGTATGCATTCTTTCATGCCGGGCACAAGGGCCTTGGGAATGCCTATTTGCCCAACTCGATCTTCCCCAACCGCCCGGTTCCGCTGAGCGCGAGCCAGATCCGGTGGCGGGTGCTGTCGGTCTGCATGTGGCGCACGATGGCGGTGGCGGTGGGGATCTTGGTCGTCTCCATCTTCCCCGTCCTGGGATCGAACGCGACCATGGTGTTGGTGCGAGACTCGCAATACCAGATCCGTCCATCGGTGCCGATCGCGATGCCGTAGGGGGCGGCATCGCCCGACGGAGACCGCCACTCCCGTACCCGGCCGGTTTGGGGATCGAGCGCTCCCAGATATCCCCGCGCGTAATCGGTGTACCAGACCGTCCCGTCGGCCCCGACCTGCACCCGCCGCGGCCGCGCCCCTTCGGCCGGCAGCAGGAACTCCTTCATCGACCCGTCTTCCGGATTCACTCGCCCGAGCTTGTTGGTACCGAGCAAGGCAATCCAGATGAAGCCATCGGGACCGGACACGATCCCATATGGCACCGAACCGGACGTCGGGGCCTGGAAAATCTGGGCCTTGCCGGTCTGGGGGTCGAGCCGCCCGTAGCTGTTGTTGTTGGCATCGGTAAACCAGACCTTGTCCCGATAGACGATGGGCGTGTGGGGGTTGCGCGCCTCGTCCGGCAATGCGTACTCCACGATCTTCCCCGTCCTGGGATCGAGGCGGCCGAGCAAACCCGCGGCCTGCCCGGTATACCACACCGAGCCGTCCGGGGCGACGGTGATCCCGTGCGGACCCGATCCAGCGGTCGGCGTGGGGAAGTCGACGATCTTCCCGCTCACTGGATCCAGGTGGCCGATGTAGCTGTTCCGCTGGTCGGTGTACCACACGGTGCCGTCTCGCGCCACTGCGGGATCGTGAGGGAAGTTGCCGGGACGGGGGATAACGTACTCGACGACCTTGGGAGAAGAGGCTGTGCCACGACCCGGATCGGGGAAGGCCGGGACCAACGCCGGCGTGGCAACCGCCAGGGTGGCAGCCGAGATCAACGCGCTGATCCGCATGGGGTCCTCATGTTGCGGTGGGTGAATCGAGACCTCTGACTCCCCGGACGGACCGAGGCGGATGCGAGTTTCCGCGGCTACCAGCGTTCCGCCACGGTCCTGATGATATCGGCGAGACTGGCCACATCCAGCAGATCGATCGTTTCCGCCGGCGAGTGGGCGTAGCGGAGCGGCCAGCCGATGGCGACGTCGGGCACGCCAAAGGCGGAGAAGACCGACCCATCGTTGCCGCCGTTCGTGGTACCTACCTGCAACCGGATGCCCGCGACCCGCGCAAGCTGGGTGAGAGAATCGACGTACGCCGGTGGTGTGACCGAGCTGTTGTCGAGCGCTCGCGCCACCGCACCGCGGCCGAGTGGGGCGACCGCAAAGTTTCGTGGCTCCAGCGGGGAATCGGCACTGACGAAGGTATCGATCGCGTGCACCCGGGCCGGCCGGAGGCCGAGGGCGTTGGCCGCGGCCTGTGCGCCCTCCAATCCGATCTCCTCCCGCACGCTCCAGATGAAGACCACGGTATGGCGCAACCGGCGGGGATCGATCCGTCGCAATGCGAGGATCTGTGCGGTGCAGCCCACCCGGTCGTCGAAGGAGCGGCCGGTGGCCCGGGTCCCCGCCAGACGGACGAACCGTTTCGGCATCGTCAGGGTGTTGCCGACCCGAATGCCCAGCGCGGCGGTTGCCTCCCGGGATGTGGTGCCCACGTCGGCACGAAGGTTGGTCGGCTCGCGTTTGGGGTCTGCCGTTGCGGCGGAATCACGAGGCATGAAGACGGCCGGCACGGTGGCTTTCCCGGTGTGCACCAGCGCCGGCTCCCCCTCCCACAGCGAGATGAAGATCCCTCCAACCGCGATGAGGTCGAGAGAGCCGTCCTCCCGGATGCCGGCGACCCGGAAGCCGATTTCATCCAGATGGGCCACGAACACGACCGTTGGCTCGCCTTGGCCGATGGTGACCCAGAGATTCCCCGCCGTGTCGGTCTCCGACCTAGCCCAGCGAGGGAGCATTCGCTCAACCGCGGCGCGCACCGGCTCCTCCATGCCAGACACACCATAGGTCTCGACCAATGGGGCCAGCACCCGCTCCACTTCTCGAGCCCGGGCCGGTTGCTGAGCCCCCAGCTGCGCCGGCCCCAGGATCAGGAGCAGAGCTGCTTGAAGCCTCATCGCTCCCCTCCGATCCACTTTACGAGAGCGGCCCGCAAGGAATCCGCGTCCGCCAGCGAGACAGTCTCCACCGGGGTGCCGGCGTAATTCACTGGGAGCGACCACCGCGTCACGCGGCCCAGGCGGGGCCATCGGGTTGCCGTCTCTGAGTCCGGTAGCTGCTGCAGTCGACCCGGCACTCCGGCATGACCATCCACCACAAGCGTTTCGTCGAACGGTCCCAACACATTCCCGAGCGTCGCGAGTCCGCGCTGTAACAGCTCCTGCTCGACCGTAAACGCGACCGTCACCCCGGGAATCAGCTTCGCACGCTGGATCGACTGGCGCACCGCGCCTATTAAAGCAGCACATGCGGCTCTCCGGCCCACGATCGGCGCCGCCAGGAGCTCTTGGCCATACCGGTGCGGCACCTTCGATAGGGTCACCGGCGCCAGCACCCGGATCCCCAGGGCTGCTACTTCGGCTCGCGATGTCGCCCCCACATCCACGTAGGCGTCGTCCACCGTAAAGCGCGCCTCGCCCCGGTCGGTGCGCCCGCGGGTCAAGTGAATGGAGCGGACCGCTACTACGCCCGAGACCGACTTCAGCTTACCCCGGATTGTTACCCGTTCTCCCTCGAGCTGCTGATCGAAGAGTGGTGACACCGTTCTCCCGACCCGGCGCAACGTGAGGTATCCATCCTCCCGAATGCCGCCAACGACGTACCCCGCCTCGTCGAGGGGACACACCACGAGGCGCCTGGCTGATTCACCGCCCAGTTGAAGCCGAGCGTTGCCGGCCCGGTCCCGGGTGGCACCCGGCAGCAGCCGAAGCAGCGTATCGACCATCGCCTGTTCATACCCGGTGACCGCTGGGATGGAAGCCAACCGGACCGCCAATACCGACACCGCTGGTTCGAGGTCGTTTTGGGCCCGGACAGGATGGAGCGGAATGAGATTAAGAAGGAGACCCAAAAACGTCGTTCCGAACGAGGCGAGAAATCCGGTCAGCCGAGTTTCCATCCTGGTCGGCAAGATTCCTCGCTACGCCCGGAAAGACAGTTACTGGACTTCGTCTTCGTTGCCGGCGCCAGCCATGCCGGTATCGAGATCGTGCACATAGAGCGCCGCACCGAATCCGGTGACGCTCTCGGTCACTACCCCCCGCAGCAGACTCAAGGCTTCCGTCAAATTCCTGGAGAAGGCGAACTCGAGCGCGGAAGGCGCGGGCTCACCATCCCTGGTCTCAGGGAGATAGGCGGTAAGGAAACGCTCGATAATGACAGGGTGAATTTCACGATTAGCGGGATGCGGCAGGCCGTGGCGACGTTCGATTTCCGACAGGAGGCGCTCAGCCACGAAGAGGCGCTCCTGTTCAAGGGCGGCAGGGAGCATCACATAGTTCCTCAACGCGAATCGCCGGCGCTCTGGCGCGCGACGGCATATTGAATGAAGGGGCGACGCCAGACGCCACGAAGGCTCGTCATGCTCATTCTACCAATGCGAAAGACCGCGCAAAGACGTAAGAGAAGAAAGACCGAATCAGGTCAGCGGTGCGCATTGAGCGACTGCATCCACCGTTCAGCCACCTCGAGATCTTCCCGGGTCAGGCCGTGACCTGCATTGCTGCCATGCAGCGTCACCTCGGCGCCGGCCGAGCCGAGGAGATCGGCCAAGGCTCTGGGGTGGTCGGGCGGGACGATCGGATCCTGCCGGCCGGCGGCAATCAGAACCGGTATCCCGTCCAGCCTCGGCAGCGGCTCGGGAATCAGCGGAACCATCGGGCGCAGCAGGACCGCGCCGCTCAAGCTGCCGGGCGACAAGAGCAGTAATGCAGCCGCGATGTTGGCGCCGTTGGAAAACCCGACTGCCATCGGTGCGGTGTCGCCCAGATCGTAGGCCTCCTGCGCCGCGGCGACGAAGCCGGCCAGCTCGGCCGCGCGAAAACGGAGATCATCGAGATCGAACACACCTTCCGCCAGGCGGCGGAAGAAGCGGGGCATACCGTTCTCGAGCACCTTCCCTCGGGGGCTCACCAACGGGACGCCAGGAGCGAGAGATTCGCCCAGGGAAATCAGGTCGTCCTCGTTTCCCCCGGTGCCATGAAGCAGAAGCAGCGGCGTAGCACCGGGCCGGCTGCCGGGCCGGAACCGGTGGATGAAGCCCAGGTCCGCCATCGTCACCGTTCTCCGCCGGCAGCGGCATGCGGCAACCTGAGCTGTGGCAGCGCACGCTCGATCTGCTGGCGGCTGGCTTCGTAAACCGGGGGAAGCTTGAGGTGAGTTCCCAGTTCGGCCGCCGGCTCGTCGATGGTGAACCCCGGCGGGTCGGTGGCGATCTCGAACAGAACGCCGCCCGGCTCCCTGAAGTAGACCGAATGGAAATACTGCCGGTCGATGACCGGGGTGATGTCCATGCCAAGGCCTTCTATCTCGGCTCGTTTGGCGATCTGGGCTTCATCGCTGGGGGCGCGAAACGCAATGTGGTGGACGGTGCCGAGCCCTCCAGCACCACGCCAGAAGCCGGGCGTCCGGCGCAGATCGACAACCGTGCCGCTTCCTAGATCACCTGACTGAAACCGGACGATGTTTCCCTCTTCTCCGATAGGTTGAAACGCCATCGTCCGAGTGAGAAAGTCGGCGGAACCGGTATCTCCATCCTCCCAGATCGTGGCTCCATGTAGCCCCCGGATTGCGTGCTCCGCGGCAACCGGGCCATCGGGCCAGGCCGGAGCGTTGGCCGCACGAGCGGTTGCCACCAGCTCCAGGAGCAGCCCATCCGGATCCTTGAAGGCGAGAACCTGCTCATCGAATCGTCGCCCGGGGCCTTCATACCGGATGCCCTGCCCCAGCAGCCGCTCGACCCAGAAGCCGAGTGAGGAAGGCACGATGGCAAACGAAACGGTGCCAACCTGCCCAGTGCCCTGGCGTCCCGGCCGGCCTTGCGGCCAGGGAAAGAACGTGAGGATGGATCCCGGGTGGCCCAGCTCATCCCCATAATACAGGTGATAGCTGCCGGGATCGTCGAAGTTGACCGTCACCTTCACCAGCCGAAGCCCCAGAACGCCGGTATAGAAATCGAGATTCCGCTGGGGATCACCGGCAATGGCGGTTATGTGATGTATACCCACGTTCGTATCTCCGCTATTTCGGCAACGCTGGACCGGCACCGGCGCCGGTCCGGCCAATGGCTAGAGCGATCTCATCCAGGTCATCGAGCGTGAGCTCGAGTGCGGCCGCGCCGATCCAGCCATCCACCTGCTCCGGCGATCGGGCACCCACGATCGCACCGGTCACGCCCGCCCACGCCAGCGTCCACGCGATCGCTACCGCGCTCACGGTGGTCCCGTGGCGCTGAGCGATGGGCCGGAGCGCATCGCGAAGGGCCAGATTGCGATGCAGCCGGGGTGGCTTGAACTCAGGAGACCGTCGCCGCCAGTCATGCAGCGGAAGCGATTCCACCCGGGACGGCGAGAAGCCATCGGTCAGGAGTCCCGACTGGAGCGGACTGTACACGATGACACCGGTTTCATGAGTCCTGCACCAAGATATCTCGGACTCCGCGGCCTGGCGGCGGATGAGCGACAGGGGAGGCTGCAGAGAATCCACGTGGCGCACGGACTCGCATCGCTGAACCAGTTCGACATCGAAGTTGGACACGCCGATCGCGCGGACCTTCCCTTGGTCGACCAAGCCGGCCATTGTCTGCCAGGACTCCTCGATAGGAGTTCCGCTCTGGTCGGGCCAGTGGACCTGGTAAAGATCGATGCGATCGACACCCAGCCGGCGGAGCGAGGCTTCGCATTCCGATTGGATCGATTCCGGCTTGAGGATTTGGCGCGGCGCTGCCGCGGGATTGCTCTGGTCCCACACCATGCCGCACTTGGTGAAGACATAAGGACGATCACGAGCGGGAAAATCGGCCAGCGCCTGGCGGACGACTTCCTCAGAGTGGCCCAGCCCGTACACAGCGGCGGTGTCGATCCAGTTGACTCCGAGCTCCACCGCGTGCCGGATGGTGGCGAGGGAGGCTGCATCGTCCTGCGGTCCCCACCCGAAGGCCCACCCTCCACCCCCGACGGCCCAGGCCCCAAAGCCCACGGTGCTGAGCTGAAGGCCGCTGCGCCCGAGCTGGCGAGTTGGAAGGGCTGCTATCATCTGGACGAGTGCCGATCACCAGATCGTGGGCGCCGGAGAGCATCGGAGCAATGATACAAGGTAAATCAGGCGATACGTCGCTGCCGCAAGAGGAGGATCGCTCCGGCCGGTACATCCCCCGGCTGGGGTTGTTCTCGGCCACCATGATGGTGGTCGGTGGCATCGTCGGCTCCGGCATCTTTCTTAACCCGGCGATCGTGGCCCAGCGAGCGCGTACTCCCGGGCTGACCCTGGGGGTCTGGGTCCTGGGCGGTGGTATCGCACTGATTGGAGCCCTCGTGTTCGCCGAGCTCGGGGCTCGCCGGCCCGTGGCTGGTGGCGGGTACGTCTACCTCCGCGAGGCGTATGGGCGGCTGCCGGCGTTCCTTTACGCCTGGACCCTTCTCCTCGTGATCGCCACCGGCGCCATCGCGGCCGTGGCCGTGACCTTCGCGACATACACCGCCGCACTGGTCGGGTGGGGACCGCAAGCGCGGGTCCCGCTCGCCGTCGGCGCCATCGCCGTTCTGTCAGCCGTTAACTACACCGGCGTGAAGCCCGGAGCGCTCACCCAAAATGTGCTCACACTGCTGAAGCTTGGCGCGCTGGCGGTTCTGATTCTGGTGGGTCTAGGCTTGAGCCACAGACCGCCACGGGATCTTTCTCTTCCCCCGCTCACCGGGTCCGGCACCATGCTCGCGCTGGCCGCCGCCCTGGTGCCGGTTCTGTTCGCGGTCGGCGGCTGGCAACAGACGAACTTCATTGCCGAGGAGCTGATCGAGCCGGAACGCAACCTTCCCCGCGCGCTCCTCCTGGGCGTGGCGCTCGTGGTGACAGTGTACCTGCTTGCCAACCTGGCGTACTTGAGAACCCTGGGCATCGGCGGTCTGGCTGGAAGCAGCGCCCCGGCGGCGGACGCCATGCGGGCGCAGCTGGGAGAGGCAGGTGCCCGTGTCATCGCGGCCGGCATCGCGATTTCGACCTTCGGATTTCTGAATCTGGTCATCCTGGTCTCGCCCCGGGTATACCGCGCCATGGCGGCTGACGGCCTCTTCTTCCCCCGGTTGGCGCGACTCCACTCTCGCTATCGAACTCCGTCAGCCGCTATCCTGTTGCAAGGTGGTTGGGCCATCCTGCTCACGCTCACCGGTCGCTACGGCGACCTGCTCGATTACGTCGTGTTCGGCGATTGGATTTTCTTCGGAGCGACGGCATCGACTCTTTTCTACTTCCGCGATCGGGAGCGGCGCGGGCTGGAGAGGAACGATCTTCGGTTTCGCATGCCCGGGTTCCCTATTGGC
Source organism: Gemmatimonadales bacterium (assembly GCA_045803245.1). Taxonomy (GTDB): domain Bacteria; phylum Gemmatimonadota; class Gemmatimonadetes; order Gemmatimonadales; family GWC2-71-9; genus CAVVWJ01. Next base: position 425 of record JBJMPK010000043.1, on the reverse strand, counting down.
CCGGTCGTCTTCATGCTCGCAGCGCTGTACGTGGTCGTGGGCTCGATCGCATCCAACCCCGGCAATGCCATCAAGGGGACTGCACTCATGGGCCTGGGGATTCCGGTGTTCCGGTTCTGGGACCGGGGCAGAAAAAGCATTAGCCGCAGCCATTTGTCCAACCTTTCCGCGCCGCGTATACTCCGCCGACTTTCGGGGCCGTAGCTCAATTGGGAGAGCACCGCGTTTGCAACGCGGGGGTTGCCAGTTCGATCCTGGTCGGCTCCATTCACTCCTTTTTCTCCGCCTTCTTCCAGCTGCTCAGCGTTCGGCCGTCGCCTGCCTTCGATTCGAATGAATCCGGCCGCGGTTGGTCGGGCTGCGCGAAGCAGAACTTGATCGTGTCGCCGTCGATCTCGTAGATGCCGAGCTGCGTCTTGCCCTTG
>JBJMPK010000042.1:0-27980 GCA_045803245.1 Gemmatimonadales bacterium | reverse complement strand
GGACGTGTCGGAGACGCTGTCGCGTCAGCTCAAGCGGCGGGGTCTCAGGCACGAGGTGCTGAACGCCAAGTACCACCAGCGCGAGGCCGAGATCGTCGCGCAGGCGGGCCAGAAGGGCTCGATCACGATCGCGACCAACATGGCCGGCCGCGGCACCGACATCAAACTGGGCAAGGATCTCGATCTCTCGCAGCCGGAGGCCGGGCTCCAGATCATCGGCACCGAGCGGCACGAGTCGCGCCGCATCGATCGACAGCTGCGGGGACGCTCCGGCCGCCAGGGAGATCCGGGCCAGTCGATCTTCTTCCTGTCGCTGGAAGACGACCTGATGCGCCTCTTCGGCTCCGACCGGATCGCCCGCTGGATGGACAAGAGTGGCGCGGAGGAAGGCGAGGTCATCACCGGCGGACTGGTCACCCGGGCCATCGGGCAGGCGCAAAAGCGGGTCGAGCTGCAGAACTTCCAGCAACGGAAGCGGCTGCTCGAGTACGACGACGTGATGAACCAACAGCGCGAGGTCATCTATTCGCTGCGGCTGTTCGCTCTCGAGCGGGGAGAGGAGCTCAAGGCCGAAGCGAGGCGGATGATCGAGATGGCGCTGGAGCGGGCGGTCACTCAATTCCTGGCGGGGACGGCGCGACCCGAGGAATACGACCGGGGTGGGCTGCGGGAAGCATTGACCCTTCAATACCTGGTCACGGCAGACGCCGTGATCGATGCCGCGGCCGCGCCGGCGCTCGTGCAGATGATCGCGGCCGTCAAAGCGGAAGGGGAAGAAAGCTTTCGCCGCAAGACCCAGTACCTGGGTGACTTCGGGAAGACCATCGGGATGCCGGACGTGGACAGCCAGGTGTTGTCACACGTCATGCTCTCGGTGCTGGACGAGCGGTGGAAGGACCACCTCTACGATCTCGACCAGCTCCGCAACGCCATCCAATATCGAGCCTGGGGCCAGAAGGATCCGCTGGTGGAGTACAAGCGGGAGGCGTTCGAGATGTTCGAGGACTTGATGCACGATATTCAGTCCACCTTCACCGAGCGCTTCCTGAAGACGCAGGTCAGTGCGGAACCGCCGCGGCCCGAGCCTCAGGCGCGCCGGGTTGCGCCCGCGCCGGTGCCGGAACCGGTGGGGGCGGACGAGCTGTTCACAGCCGCGCCGCGCCGGGTAGCGGCCCCTCCGCCGGTCTCTCCCGCTCTCACCACGTCGCATGGCCCCATGGGACGAGCGACGGCCGCCGTTCCCGAGGTTGGCCGGAACGATCCCTGCCCCTGCGGTTCGGGCCGGAAGTACAAGAAGTGTCACGGCGCCGGGAGATAAAACGCGTAAGTTCCATCGTCACCGCATGATAATGGCACCAGGATAGCCTTCTCGTCGGCTATCATTGGCCGTGGCCGTTCCCGTTTCCGTCCTCCTCGAAATCGATCGTCCCCGCGAGCGGCTCTGGTCTCTCGGACCCGCCGCGTTGACGACTGCCGAACTTCTTGCCATCGTGTTAGGTACAGGGGGAGGCGGCCAGGACGTGCTGGAGCTGGCTGCCCGGCTCTTGGAGCTCGCGGAGGGGTCGTTGCGGCGTCTGGCGCAGCGGCCCGGTGCCGAACTCCTTCGCTCCCCGGGAATCGGTCCCACCAAGGCCGCCCGTCTCATGGCGGCGTTCGAGTTGGGAGCCCGGACCGCGCGGGAAGAACGTCCGCCGGTACAGCGGATTCGGGAACCCGAGGATGTCATTCGTTTGTTCGGTACGCGGTTGCGCGATTTGCAGGTGGAGGAATTCCATCTCCTCGCGCTGGACAGTCAGAGCCAGGTGCTTCGCGAGGTGCTGATCACGCGCGGGTTGCTGAACAGCTCCCTGGTGCATCCCCGTGAAGTCTTTCGCGCCGCGATCGCCGAGGCCGCGGCCGGTATTATCGTCGTGCACAACCACCCCAGCGGGGACCCGACGCCCTCGGCGGAAGACCGGGGCGTCACCAAGCAGCTGATGTCGGCCGGCCAGCTGCTGGACGTCCCCTTGTACGACCACGTCATCATTGCCGGAGACCGTTTTGTGAGCTTTGCTGCGGCAGGACTTCTGTGACCGGAACCAAGTCGCCGGTAGCGGGAACGTCACCCGAGCTCGCCCCCGATCTGAGGGCCGTGCTCGAGCGTCATGCCGACCGGCTCGACCTCGAGCTGGTCGAGCGGGCGCTTCGCTTCAGCGCGTCGGCCCACCGGGGTCAGAAGCGGATGTCGGGCGAGGACTTTGTCTCCCACACCATCGCCGTCGCCATGATTCTGGCCGAGCAGCTCCTGGACACCACCACCATCGTGGCCGCCCTGCTGCACGATGTGGTCGAAGACTCCGACGTGCGCACCGAGGACATCGCCCACGAATTCGGTCCCGAAGTGGCCGGCATCGTGGACGGGCTCACCAAAATCTCCAGCCTGACCTTCCACTCCACGGCCGAGGAGCAGGTCGAGAACTACCGCAAGCTGCTGCTCTCGATCGCCAAGGATGCCCGGGTCATCATCATCAAGCTGGGCGACCGATTGCACAACATGCGAACGCTGGAGCATCTCCCACCCGAGCGGCGAGCCCGCATCGCGCTGGAAACCCGGGAGATCTACGCGCCCCTGGCCCACCGCTTCGGTATGGCCGGCATCAAAGCCGAGCTGGAAGACCTGGCCTTCAAGTTCCTGGAATCCGAGGAGTACAAGGATCTGGCCACCCAGGTCGCGGCCAAGCGCGCGGCCCGGGAGCAGACCATCCTCAAGCTGAAAATCCCGCTCGACTACGAGCTGAAGGAGGCGGGGATCGACTGGTTCGAGGTTACCGGCCGGCCCAAGCATCTCTGGTCCATTTACCAGAAAATGAAGAAACGGACCAAGGCGTTCGACGAGATCTACGACCTCATGGCCGTGCGGGTGATTGTCCGCTCGGTGCCCGACTGCTACCACGTGCTCGGCATCATCCATCACAACTGGACGCCCATCCAGGAGCGGATCAAGGATTATATCGCGAGCCCGAAGTCAAACGCGTACCAGTCGCTCCACACCACGATCTTCGGTCCCGGCGGCCAGCTCTTCGAGGTCCAGATCCGGACCCAGGACATGCATCGGACCGCCGAGTACGGTATCGCGGCCCATTGGCTCTACAAACGAGATGGCCGGCTGGACGAGCTGGACCAGCACCTGGGGTGGTTCCGCCAGTTGCTCGAGCTGCAGCAGGACACCCACAGTCCGGAGGAGTTCCTCGAGTTCCTGAAGATCGACCTGTACCAGGACGAGATCTTCATCTTTACGCCCCAGGGAGACGTGAAGCGGCTGCCCAAGGGCTCCACCGCCATCGATTTCGCCTTCCACGTGCACACCGAGGTCGGGCTCAAGTGTCAGGGCGCCAAGGTAAACGGACGCATCGCGCCACTCCACCGTGAGCTGAAGAGCGGCGACACCGTGGAGATCCTCACCAGCTCTTCAGCCAAGCCCAGCAGAGACTGGCTGAGCCACGTCCGAACCGCCCGAGCCCGCCACAAGATCAAGCAGTGGGTCAACCACGAGGAAGAGACGGTCAGCCGCAGCCTCGGCAAGGATATCCTGGCCCGCGAGGTTCGCCGCCGCCGGCTCGACGCCCCCAACGATGAGCGCCTGGCCCGGGCGGCCGACACTCTCTCGCTGGCGGATGGAGAGGGCTTGGAGATCGCAATCGGCCGGGGAGACGTGCCGATCGGCCAGGTCATGCGCGCGCTTTATCCGGATCTGCCCAGCGACGAGCTGCAGGAGCCCAAGCCCACCGTCTTCGGGCGAGTCATCGACCGTATCCGGCTGGGCCGAGGCATCAAAATCCAGGGGGTGGACGGGCTCATGGTCCGGTACGCCCAATGTTGCCAGCCGGTGCCGGGCGATTCGGTCGTCGGCTACGTCACCCAGGGACGCGGCATCTCGATCCACCGCTCCGACTGTCCCAACCTGCTCACCCTCGCGGCCGACGAGCGGCGGGTGGATATCGACTGGCAGGAAATTCAGGGCGAGGCGTTCGCCGTCCGGCTGGCCGTGGCGGGTGAAGACCGGCGGGGACTCTACGCCGACATCATGGAGGCCATCAGCCAGACAGGCACCAACATTCGCGGAGCCGACTTGCACACCAAAGATGGCTCCGTGTTCGGAACCATCTTCGTCGAGGTCGACAACCTCCCCCACCTGGGCAAGGTCATGAAGGCGGTTCGCAAGGTGAAAGGCGTCACCGAGATCGAGCGCCGCGAGGCTCCTGCCAATTGAACCGCTGGGTTCTGAAAACCGATGCCGACGTTTACCCGTTTTCCCACCTCGAGCGGGATGGCAAGACGGTTTGGGACGGGGTGAGCAATCCGGTCGCCCTGAAGCACATCCGCAGCATGGCGCCGGGAGACCCGGTGCTCATCTATCACTCGGGGCAGGGTAAGGAACTGGTGGGACTCGCTCGGATCACCAGTCAAGCCTACCAGGACCCGAAGAGCAAAGATTCCAAGCTCGCGGTGGTAGATATCGAGGTCGATCGCCGCTTGCCCAAGACCGTCTCCCTGGCCGCTATCAAAGCCGATCCATCCTTCGCCGATCTGCCGCTGGTTCGTATGCCGCGGCTGTCGGTCATTCCGGTGCCTGAGGTGCAGTGGAAGAAGCTCCTGACCATGGCCGGGTTGTCGGAATAACAGGTTCGCTTCGGATGGGCTGGTGGATCGGTCCTCCCGAATAAATCCCGGCAGTGTATATTTCCCCGATGAGCAGTCCCCAGTTCGAGGTCGTCGCGCCGTTCCAGCCCGCCGGCGATCAGCCCAAGGCCATCGCCGAGCTCACTGCCGGACTGCGGCGGGGTGACAAGTACCAGACTCTGCTTGGCGTCACCGGCTCCGGCAAGACCATGACGTTGGCGCATACCATCGCCAACTACGGCAGGCCGACGCTGGTCCTGTCGCACAACAAGACCCTCGCGGCGCAACTCTACGGCGAGCTCCGCCAGTTCCTGCCCAAGAACGCGGTCGAATACTTCGTTTCCTACTACGACTACTACCAGCCCGAGGCCTACGTCCCCTCGACCGACGTCTACATCGAAAAGGACGCGTCGATCAACCAGGACATCGAGAGTCTCCGGCTCAGGGCCACCTCCAGCCTCATGGAGCGCGAGGACGTGGTGATCGTCGCCACGGTCAGCGCCATCTACGGCTTGGGCGATCCGGCGGAGTATCGGAAGCTCATGGTCACGGTGCGGCGGGGGGAGCACCGGGGTAGAGATGCCATTCTCTCGGAGCTGGTGCGCATTCAGTACGGGCGGAACGACGTTTCGTTCGAGCAGGGCACCTTCCGGGTCAGGGGCGACTCGATCGAGATCTTTCCCGCGTACGCCGAGCAGGCCATCCGGATCGAGCTCTGGGGGGATGAGGTCGAGCGCATCAGCAAGATCAATCCCCTGACTGGGGAAGCCATCGTCCAGCTCGATCAGTGTGCCATCTATCCGGCTAAACACTTCGTCACTCAGCGTCCCACCATCGAACGCGCGGTCAAAGTCATCCGCGAGGAGCTCAGTGTCCGTCTCGCCGAGCTGAAGAGCGCCGGCAAGCTGCTGGAGGCCCAGCGACTCGAGTCGCGCACCAACTTCGACATAGAGATGCTGCTCGAGGTCGGTACCTGCGCCGGAATCGAGAACTACTCCCGCCATCTCACCGGAAGGCGGGAAGGGGAGCGGCCGGCCTGTCTGATCGATTACTTCCCCCCGGACTTCCTGGTGGTGGTGGATGAGTCGCACGTGAGCCTGCCCCAGATCGGCGGCATGTATAACGGCGATCGAGCTCGCAAGCTCACGCTGGTGGAGTACGGATTCCGTCTCCCCTCCGCCCTGGACAACCGGCCGCTTCATTTCGACGAGTTCATGGCGTTGGCGCCCCAGATGATCAACCTCTCAGCCACTCCGGGGGACCTCGAGCTCCGGCTGTCCGGCGGGGTGGTCGTCGAGCAGATCATCCGGCCCACCGGCCTGATCGATCCGGTGGTCGATGTCCGGCCGGTCCGGGGCCAGGTGGACGACCTGTTATCGGAGATCAGGGAGCGGGAGGCAAAGGGAGAGCGGGTGCTGGTAACCACCTTGACCAAGCGCATGTCGGAAGACCTGACCGACTATCTGCAGCAGGCCGGTGTGCGAGTCCGATATCTGCACTCCGATATCGATGCCATCGAACGGATGGAGATCCTTCGAGGGCTGCGGCTGGGCGACTTCGATGTGCTCGTTGGCATCAACCTGTTGCGCGAGGGACTCGACCTGCCGGAGGTCTCGCTGGTGGCCATTCTCGATGCCGATCAGGAAGGATTTCTCCGGTCGGATCGTTCGCTGGTCCAGACCATCGGCCGGGCTGCCCGGCATCTGAATGGGCGCGCGGTGCTGTACGCCGATCGGATCACCGGCTCCATGCAGCGAGCCCTGGACGAGATGGATCGCCGCCGGGATATACAGCGGAGTTACAACGAAGAGCACGGCATCACTCCGGTCTCGATCGTGAAGTCCATGGAGCAGGTCCGGCTCTCGACTCATGTGGCCGATGCCCGCACCGAACGGCCCGAACCGATGCGTGCTCTACAGGAGCGGGTCGACCTGCATGATCCTGCCAAGCGCGCGACGGCAATTACCAGCCTCGAACGGCAGATGCGCGAGGCAGCCGCCAATCTGGAGTTCGAGCTGGCCGCGCTGCTACGCGATCAGCTCAACGAACTCAAGGCCGCTGGCGCACCCGACGTGCGCCGACCTGCCACCGCCACCAAGGTTCGGCGTCGCGCATGACCCGATCCCTTACCGAGCCGGAGCTCGAGGCGGCAGGGGAAGCACTCGGACGGGAGCTGCGGCCCGGCGAGCTGGTCACCTTCGAAGGCGAGCTCGGTGCGGGGAAGACCACCTTCATCAAGGCGGTTGCGCGGGGTCTGGGGGTAACCAGCGGTGCCACCAGTCCCACATACGCTCTGGTCCACCGCTATCGGGGCGCCAGGGGCCCCGTCTTTCATCTCGATTGCTTCCGTTTGCGTTCCGCGGATGAGGCCGCGGACCTCGACTGGGAAAGCCTCGTGTCGGAGGGCGACGCCATCCTGATCGAGTGGCCCGAGCGGGCGGGCGACTGGATTCCGTCCCCCAGCCGGCGGTTCCGGCTGTTGCATGTACCGGATCCGGCGCGCCGCGGGCTGGAGTCGTTCTGATGTGGCTTGCCATCGACACCGCCACCGATCGAGCCTCGGTGGCCATCGGTGCTCTCGGCGCCGAGGCGCTGGAAGAGAATATCAGCGGGGCTCGCCGGCATGCTGCCTCGCTCTTACCCGCTATTCAGGCCTTACTCCATCGCGCCGGCGTGTCGCTGGATCACCTCGAAGGCATTGTGTTGAGCGATGGTCCGGGCAGCTTTACCGGGCTCAGGGTGGGAGCCGCTGTCGCCAAGGCGCTGGTCTATGCGCGCGGACTCCCGCTCTGGACTGCGCCGTCGCTGCTGGTTCGGGCGGCCGGAGCACCTCCGACGGACGGAGTCGTTCTCGCGGTTGCGAATGCGCTCCGGGGCGAGGTATACGCTGCGGCCTATCGTTTCCTCCCCGACCGCATCGAGGCGGCATTGACGCCATCGGTGCAGCGACCAGCGGAGCTCCTCGCGAGCGGTTTGCGGCCGCGGCTGGCCATCGGCGAGGCGCCGCCTGAAATTTTGTCTGCTCTGGAGGGCTGGATCGGCCGGCCCGTCATTGGGCCACCCGAGGGTTCGCCCCAAGCGGCCAGGCTGCTCCAGCTGGTTGGCCGTACCGGGGGTGCAACCCCGGTCCAGTCGGTCCGTGATTGGGAACCGGTGTACGGCCGCCCCGCCGAGGCGCAGGCCCGTTGGGAGATTGCCCATGGACGCCCCTTACCGGATTCGGTCGGCAGTACCGGCTGATGCCACGCCGCTCGTGCAGATCGAGCGGCGCTGCTTCAGCGATCCCTGGAGCGAAGCGAGTTTCCGCGAGGCGTTGGAGTCGCCCTGGACCTTTGGTCTCGTCGCGCAGAACAGTCGTGGGATCGCCGGCTATCTTATCGGCCGGGAAGTCGCTGGAACCGGCGAAGTCCTCAACCTCGCGGTCTCACCGGACTGCCGTAGGCGGGGCCTGGCCCGTGCCTTACTCCGAGCCGGTCTGAGCCGGCTGCGCAAGCGACACGTCGAGGAGGTCTATCTCGAGGTCCGGGAGTCGAATCGCTCGGCCCAGGCGCTCTATGTGAGCTCCGGTTTTCGCCCGGTCGGCCAGCGCGCAGCATATTACCGGAACCCAAAGGAGGACGCGCTGGTGCTCTGGCTTCCGCTGGAGCAGCCTGCGTGAAATTGAAACCCCTGATGGGAAATTCGATTGAAGCGCCGGCGCAGGCGCCTATATTAACCGCGAGTCACTTGTTCGGGACGTCGAACCCTGGAGGTGCACGTGAGTCGGAGCATGAACAAGGCCATCCTGGTCGGAAATCTCGGGGCCGATCCGGAAGTTCGTAGTACAACGAATGGCTCCCGAGTGGCAACGCTGTCCATCGCCACCAGCCGCCAGTGGAAGAACCAGGCCGGCGAGAAGCAGGAAAAGACCGAGTGGCACCGGGTGGTGTTCTGGAACACCAAGTTCTCCAGCCTGGCAGATATCGCTGAGCGTTACTGCAAAAAGGGAGACAAGGTGTACGTCGAGGGCAGCATCGAGTATCGCTCCTGGCAAGACCGTGAAGGCCAGACCCGGTATACCACCGAAATCAACGGCCGGGAGCTGATCCTGCTGTCAGGTAAGAGCGATGGCGCAGAGGCATTCTCCGCACCCAGCAAGGTTGCAGCCGGTGCGGCCGGTGCTGCCAGCACCAAGGGCAAGGAAGGGTTCGAGGACTTCCCCGAGGCGCTCGATGCCGAGGACGATGATCTGCCCTTTTAGGCGGGCGGGCGGAGGTGCTGGCGGACACGCGGACGGACCACTCGGACGGGCTCTGGCCAATCACATCGGTCTGACCGCCCGTCCGCCCGTCCGCCCGTGACATGCCAGTCCTCCCGCCGATCGCCAGACCTGCGGGAGGAAGGATTCTCTGACTTAGCGGAGCCTTAACTCAATTTCCTTCAGCCAGTTACGGCTCCCAGTTGAAGTACCTTGCAGGTGGCGTTGAATTTGCGACTCCCAGCCGCGATACCTCGCGTTCGGCCGTGCCCGATATCCTCATAGCGACACCGCTGGGAGATCCCGATGCCGAGTAAGTTTTCCTGCCAGCCGAGCCGGCCCTCGTTGTCCCGCCGGGTTCAGATAATGGGCTGCGGTCTCGCCCTGGCGGTGGCCATCCCCACCGCCGCGGCGCTGGCACAGGAGCCTTTGCCCCAGACCCACACGGTGCGGAAGGGTGATACTCTCTGGGATCTCGCGCAGTACTACCTCAAGGATCCATTCCTCTGGCCCGGTATCTACCGCCAGAATACGGATGTCGTCGAAGACCCCCACTGGATTTATCCCGGTGAAGTGCTTCGCATAGCTCCCACCGATAACGTGGCCGCAGTGCCGAGCATGGACACGCCGGTACCGCCCGATTCCGCCGCACCGGACAGTGGCGTAGCCACTACCCCGCCGGCCGTGGCTCCCGATTCCACCGATGCGCTAGCCCAGGGTCCCCAGCAGCCATCGCAGGCCGAGAGTCAGACGGATGAGATGGCACCCCTCTTCACCGCCCAGCGGCCCCGCAGCGTAGCCCAGATTCTGAGGGCCTATACCGATCAGCCCTACCGGCCGCTTCGGCGCAGCGAGTTCTACTCGTCCGGATTCCTGACTGAGAACCAGCGGCTGCCGTTCGGACGGGTGCTCGGTCCCGTCACTCCGCAGCAGATCAAAGCCGTCAACAGCAGGGCCAACGCCCTTCCGTATACCACCGTAGCGGTGGAGGCGCCCGGCGGCGCAACCTACGAGGTAGGCGATAGCCTGTTGATCCTTCAGCTCGGGACCGAGCTCGACTCCTATGGCAACGTGGTGATTCCGACCGGCATCGGGCGCATCATCGAATCGGTCGACGACCACTATCTGGCGAACATTGTCGCGACTTATGGTCCCATCCGTAATGGCCAGCGGGTCCTCCCGGTGGAAAGCTTTACGGCCGGCGGTGCCCGCCGCGCCGTGCCGGTATCTGATGGAATACGTGGCTCGCTTATCGGTGGCACCGGCCGCCAGGATCTCAAGGAGCCGCAAATGGTCGTGTTCCTCAACAAGGGACGGGAAGACGGTGTAGCCCTGGGGGATCTCTTCGAGGTGCGCCGCCGCCCGCAACGCCTGCCGGACGGAACCCTGCGGGTGAACGAGCTGATGGCCACGCTCCAGGTCGTGCATGTGCGCGACCATACCGCTACGGGGATGCTGCTCAACGTCATCTCGCCTGACATCCCCCCCGGTACCGACGTGCTGCAGGTGGCCAAGCTGCCGTCATAAGCGGGTAAGCCGGTGGGCGGGTAAGCGGGTAAGCGGATCTGGAAACGTGGGCTGAGCCCGTAGGGCTCGGCCTTTCGTTTTGTCCCCCGCTGCTTACTCACCCCTTACCCGCTTACCGCTTCCCCGCTTACCCGCTTTCGTCCCGCCCCCGCTGCCCCGCCGACCCATTGCCCCTCTATATTGCGGGCGCTCAAGCTCCTTGGTCCTAATCGCCGCCGCGGGAGAAGCTCGATGAGGGTAGGCTCAGCATGAGTGGCCGGGTCCTGGTGACCGGAGGCGCCGGATTCATCGGCTCCCACATTGCCGAAGCGTATCTCAGCGATGGCTGGGAGGTGGTGGTGCTCGACGATCTCTCTCGGGGACAGGAGAAGAACGTCCCCAAGGGCGCTCGGCTGGTGCGGGCGGACATCCGCTCACCTGAGGCCAAGCGAACCGTGGCCACGGGCCGGTTCGACGTGCTGAACCATCATGCCGCGCAGATCGATGTTCGTGTCTCGGTGGACCGCCCGGCGTTCGACAGCGACATCAATGTGGTCGGTCTCGTGAACCTGCTGGAGGGCGCGGGCGAAGGCGGAGTCAAGCGGGTCATCTTTGCCAGTAGCGGCGGCGTGGTGTACGGAGATCCCGACGTCATTCCGACTCCCGAGACAGCCCCCAAGTCACCCGTCTCTCCGTACGGGGTCAGCAAGCTGTCGGGCGAGTACTACCTGCGTGCCCTGGGTGCCCTGCGCGGGTTCGAAGGCATCGCCATGCGCTACGCCAACGTCTTCGGTCCCCGGCAGGATCCCAAGTCCGAGGCGGGAGTGGTGTCGATCTTCGTCTCACGGTTGCTGGCCGGCCAACCGCTCGCCGTATTCGGGGACGGCCGTCAGACCCGGGATTATGTGTTCGTGAAAGACGTCGCCCGGGCCAATGTTCTCGCCAGCAAGGTGGCGGCGCCCACCGGCGACCTGGACGCCCCCGCCTTCAACATCGCGACTTCCGTCCAGCGCAGTGTGCTCGAGCTGGCCGCATCGGTGGGAGAGGTCATGCATCAGAAGCCGAAGATCGAATTCGCTCCCCCCCGGGCCGGCGAGCTCTTCCGCAGCGCTCTCAACGTGAACAAGGCCAAGTCGGTTCTCGGCTGGAGTCCGCAGCATCGGTTCGAGGATGGCTTGCGCGAACTGGTGGATTGGTTCAAAAAGGAGGCGGCGTGATGCAGCAAACCGGTGGGGCTGTCCCTCAGTCGCCCCTGGAGCTGGTGCTCTCCGCCAGCCCTGAGACGAAGGTCGTGCTCGTCATCACCGGGATCTTTTCACTGGTATCCTGGTTCATCATCATCCTCAAGTGGTGGCAGTTCCGGAAGCTGAATCGCCAGGCGGACCGATTCTTTACGGAAATGGAGCGAACCACGAAGCTCAAGGATGCGTATCACTCGGTCATGAAGCTCCCGCCGTCGCCATACAATCGCCTCTTCCGTGAAGCCGTCACCTTTTATTCCGAGCTCCGGCCCGGCGCCCTGCGCGATGAGCGGGGGGCCGACCGCAGCTCGCTTTCCATGACCCAGCTCGAGGCTCTGAAGATGGTCCTGGGAAAGGAAGTCGCGGCCGAGCGGGATCTGTTGGGGCATTACATCCCCTGGCTGGCCACGATCGGCTCCGTGAGCCCTCTCCTTGGCCTCACCGGGACAGTCTTCGGGATCATGTCGGCGTTCATCGGGATTGCCACCAAGGGGTCGGGAAATCTCGCGGCGGTTGCCCCCGGTGTAGCGGAGGCCCTGGTCGCGACGGCGTCGGGCCTGCTGACCGCCATCCCCGCGGTGATCGCCTACAACCTTTATGTCAACCGGGTGCGACTCTTCGCCGGCGAGCTGGAAGGCTTTGCTAACGAGCTCATCGGTACCATGGCCCGGGAAGGTCTGGTCTAATGTCAGCGGCACTGGGAGGAGGGCTCGGCAGCCAGCGGGGCGAGCTGCCGCTGATGGCGGACGTGAACGTGACCGCCTTGGTGGACGTCATGCTGGTGATGTTGATTACCTTCATGATCACGGCACCAATGATGCAGGGCGGGGTTGACGTCGAGCTTCCCCGCGCCGAGGCGCGACCCCTCTCGCCCAAGGAGGGGATGGTGGTCACCGTGGATCGAAGCGGCCGGATTTTCATCGACCAGACGCCGGTCTCGTACTCCGACTTCCGGGTGACGTTCCGCTCGCTGGTTGCAACCCGGAAGCCGAGCGGGGTATACCTGCAGGCGGACAGCCGGGTGCCTTATGGCCAGGTCGTTCGGGTCCTGGCCGTGATCCGAACTGCTGGAGTGCAGAACGTGGGTCTTGTCGCTGCCGAGGAAGAATCGCCGTGAAGCTCCGCATTGCCGACCAGTCGGTGCCGGGTCGCGCGGCCGGACTGTTGGGAACGATTGCGGTGCACGCCGCGGTGGTAGGCCTGCTGGTTACTACGGTAAGGCCCAGCAAGGCATCTCCTCCTTCATACGCTGTCGATCTGGTGGCTGCACCCGCCCCCTCGACCAAACGCCTGGCGCGAGAAGCGCTGCCGACACCTCCGCCGGAGGAGAAGCCGCCCCCGGAGCCACCCAAAACTCCGCCGGCACCAGTGGACAAGCCGGCTCCCGTGATACCCAAGCCAGCCAAGCCCAAGCCGACTCCCCCCACTCCAAAACCCCCTGCGCCGGCAGAGCCGAATCGGGAGCCTTCGCCGAAGACTGCCGCTCCGGCCACCCCGGCACCGGGTGAGACGCCGAGCACGGGAAGTGATGTGGCTACGATCAAGACCCCGGGACTGGCCTTTCCGTATCCCGAGTACCTGAGAAACATCGTGACCCAGGTGTACCAGCGCTGGGATCGCGCCTCGGCCAAGCAGAGTAACTTCGCTGAAATCAGTTTCCTGATCCTGCGGGACGGATCGGTGCGGGACATTCATTTTGTGACTCGCTCAGGCAGCTTCGCCTTCGATCTGGATGCCCAAGGCGCGGTCGAGGCCGCAGGGAACAACCGTGCCTTCGGGCAGCTGCCTGACGGCTGGGAGGCCGATGTGCTCCCGGTCAGCTTCTACTTCAAGCCAACGAGATGACGAGACTCATTCTTCTACCGTTCATCGCCGCCGTTGCCGGCGTGACTCCCCTGGTAGCACAGGACACCACCCGGGTCGAGGAAGGGGTCCGGGTGGGTGTCGATTACCGGCCCGGTGTCCGGCCCGGTCTGGTGGTGCTGCCGGGCGGGGGATTGGATTCGGTGCGCGCCATCGTGGCGAGAGACCTCGACTACACCGATCGCTTCGAGATGATCACGGTAGCCGATCCGCCGGCGTCCTCCTCCACGGGCGGCAGCTCGGCCGAGGAAGGTGGCGGGGTCAATTACCAGTTGTACAAATCGTTGGGGGCCGAGTTCGCGGTGGAGCTCACCGATGCGGGCGGCCGGGTCGCGGTCCGGCTGCACGATCTCAATGCCGGACGGATGCGCAACCAGCAGATCCTGTCGCTCCCGTCTGTGACGGCACCGGATTTCCGTCTCGAGGTGCACCGCCTCTCGGACGAGATCGCGCGCTGGGCCAGCGGGATGGCGGGAGCGGCCGCCAGCCGGCTCCTGCTGGTATCCGGCGGACGAGTGTATCGCACCGACAGCGATGGCGAGGGATTGATCCCTATTACTCCAGCGGGTCAGACGGCGCTCTCGCCGGTCTGGTCGCCCGATGGCCAACGGATTGGCTATACCCAGTTGGGTGAGGGTCGCGGCGGAGTACTGGTGCAGACGCTCTCGAGCGGGGCCACCTTCGTGGTGCCCGGGTCCCAGACTGCCCTCAATATTACCCCCGCGTTCGCTCCGGACGGCCGCATGCTCGCATTCGCCCATTCAGATGAGCGCGGCACCGACATTTACACCGCCAACGTGGTCGATCGGTGTTGCGCGCAACGCTTGACCGTGGGACGCTATGCGGACAACTTAAGCCCAACGTTTTCGCCAGATGGGCGGCGCATCGCGTTCATCTCGACGCGGGCCGGTCCGCCCCAGCTGTATGTGATGGCTGCCGACGGAACCGACCAGGAGCTGCTGGCGCCTTTCGATTTCGGCGCCACCGGAAGTTCGAACGCTCCTGAGTGGTCTCCGGACGGGGCCAGTGTGGTATTTCATCGTGAGGTTTCCGGCAGTCCTCAGATCTTCCTGGTGGACGTGGGAGCCCGGCGGGTTCGGCAGCTCACCTCGTCCGGCCGAAATGAAGACCCGACTTGGGCGCCTGATGGCCGGCACGTCGCGTTCATTTCCGATCGCAGCGGTCGGCGCCAGATCTGGATCGTCGATATTGAAACCGGCCGAGTCCGGCAACTGGCGACGCCAGGTGCCGCCCGGCTTCCGTCGTGGTCGCGCCGCCTCGGGCGGACCACCGTCGTTCCCACCCCATGATTTCGGAGTCATGATGCGCGCACCATCTCTGCTGATGCTCTTGGCCGCCTCCGCCTTTGCCGTTGCCTGCGGTGGGAAGGCCGCTCCGGAGGAGCCCGCGCCTGAGCCAACGCCCGCGGCCGCCCCGCCGCCGGCACCAGCGCCGGCTGATGACAGCGCCGAGCGGGACCGTCTGGAGCGGGAGCGGATCGCTAGAGAGGCCGCCGAGCGTGGCCGTGCGGTCTCCGCCGATCTGGCCGCCATGATCAACTTCGATTACGACCAGGCGGCGATTCGCCCGGCCGACCAGCAGACGCTCGACCGCAAGGCCGCCATTCTCGTCGCCAATCCCGGTGTCAAGGTCCGGATCAGTGGTCACGCGGACGAGCGTGGTTCCGACGAGTACAATCTGGCCCTGGGCAACCGTCGCGCGGCAGCGGCCAAGCGGTACTTGGAAGGCAAGGGCGTCGACGCGTCCCGGATCGAGGTCATTTCGTACGGCGAAGAGCGGCCGCTCAATCCCGGGAACGATGAAAGCGCCTTTGCCCAGAACCGCCGCGATGAATTCGAGGTCACGGCGGGCGGCGACAACCTCACCGCGCCCCAGTGAAACGGGGCCGGCTAATCTCCCGTCCAGGTTTCCCCTTGCTTCGGCGGGGGGCCTGGCTCGGCGCCAGCCTGGTCTTGTTCGGCGGCTGCGTTACCAAGAGTGATATCCAACGGGTCCAGGACGATGTCGCTCTCTTCAAGGCGGAAACCGCCCGCCGCGACTCGGCCCGAGCGGCGCAACTGGCCGAGCTGATTCAGGTGCAGCAGCGAATCATGGATTCGCTCAGCTCCAGCCGTAAGACCGTCGCCCAGCTCCGGGGCGACCTGGCAAGCGATCTCTACAACATCCAGCAACAGCTGGTGCAGCTCCAGGAGCTGACTGGCCAGAGCCAGCAACGTCTCAGCGAGTTGCGCACCCAGCTCGAGGCCCGGGGCGAGCAGATCGCCACCACCGGACCGGGAGACACCACCCGCGCGACGTCTCCCAGTGCGGCATCGGCCGACCAGATGTATGAGGCGTCGTTGGCACAGCTCCGGCGTGGCAGCACGGCCACCGCCCGCACGGGGTTGCGGGAAATGTTGCGCGCATATCCCACCAGCGATCGCGCCGGGGACGCACTGTATTTCATCGGCCAGAGCTACGCCGCCGAGAACACCGACTCCGCCATCGCCTACTACAATCAGGTGGTGCAAAAGTATCCGACGTCCTCGCGCGCCGGGTCGGCATTGTATAACCTGGGCCTCCTGGCCGAGCGCCGGAAGGAGACCAGGAAAGCCAGGGATGCCTACCAACGCGTGATCCAGAAGTACCCTCAATCCGACGAAGCGGCCCTGGCCCGTGATCGACTGAAGGCGCTCGGGCGGTAAGCCCGGGCGTCAGCGCCGCTTCATGACCGGTTCTTCTGGGGAAATGCCCTTCCTCGATCACCTCGAGGAACTGCGCTCCCGGATTCTCCGGTCGCTCGCCGCCGTCATCGTCACGTTTGCGCTGGGGCTGTGGCTGGTCCAGCGCTTCCAGCTGGTCAGTCTCCTGAAAGAGCCAATCGCCCCGTATCTCACCGGTGGGAAGCTGGTGGTTACCAGCCCAACCGACCCGGTGATGATCGTGTTCAAGCTCGGCTTCCTGGTCGGCCTCGTGCTCGCCTCTCCCGTCATCCTTTGGCAGACCTGGGCCTTTCTGGCGCCGGCGCTCTACGCCCGGGAAAAACGAGCCCTGGTGCCGTCGCTCTTCGTCGGGCTGGTCCTGTTCCTGACGGGGATGGTTTCGGCCTACATCCTGGTGGTGCCCCGGGCGCTGCGGGTTCTCTTCAGCTTTCAAACCGAAGCGATCGCACCGTTCATCACCTACGATGCCTACTTCGGGTTCGTTCTCCAGATCACGCTGGCGCTGGGCCTCTCCTTTGAATTGCCGCTGGTCATCATCATTCTTACCTGGCTCGGAGTCATCGGCCCCTCGGAGCTGAACCGATTCCGCCGATTCGCCATTGTGGGCGCTTTCATCGCGGGCGCGATTCTGTCGCCCGGGACGGATGTACTCTCGATGGCGATGATGACACTGCCGCTCCTGCTGCTGTACGAAGTCGGGTTTGCCGGTTCAGTGCTGGTGAGCCGCCGCCGCCGCCGCGCCGCGGCCCGTCACGTCACCGGGGGCACGGTGGGAGTGATCCTGCTCCTGTGCCTGGCCGGGAGCAGCGCAGCGGCTCAGGTGCCATCCCGGCCGCAGCGCCGGCCGCCGGTCACCCGCGCCGACTCGATCCGCGACTCCACCCGACTGGCCCGCGATTCCACTCAGCTTCGCGCAGGCCAGTCGCTCGATACCGCCACCGCCCGCCGGTTGGGTCTGCCGACGGCACCGTCCCGAAGCTTTGCTACCCCCGATTCGGTGACCAGCGACCTGCTCGCCCGCCCGGGCTACCAGACCACCCGCTACCGCGCCGACTCGGCCACTGTCTTCGTGCAGGATGAGCGAATTCTGTTGCAGGGGCAGGCGCTCACCGACCGCCGTGGGTCGCAGCTCGAGGCCGGCACCATCACCTATCGCAGCTCGAGTTGTCTTCTGGACGCGTCAGGCGAGCCCCGCCTGTTCGATCGGGGCCAGGTGCTCGTGGGGCAGGCGATTCGTTATGACACCTGCATCCGGCGGGGGATCATCAGCGATGCTCTGACCAACTTCACCGAAGGGTCAACCGTCTGGTTTCTTCGAGGAAATGTCTCTCAAGATTCGAGCTCCAGCCGGATTTACGCGGCCAAGAGTGAGATTACCAGCTGCGATCTGCCGGTTCCCCATTATCACTTCTCGGGACGGGAGGTGAAATGGGTCTCGCGCAGCGTGCTGGTAGCGCGGCCGGTGGTCCTCTACATCCGGGACGTCCCCATACTCTGGCTGCCATTCATCTTTCAAGACATGCGGCCCGGGCGGCATTCCGGGATCCTCATACCCCAATTCGGCTTCAACGATCTGGTGCGTCCCAACCGCTCATACAACCGGCAGATCAGCAACATCGGGTACTACTGGGCTCCCAACGACTACGTCGATTTTACCGGCCGGCTCGACTGGTACTCGAACCGTTACGTGCAGTATGGGATCGGCGGTCAATATCGCTGGATCAACCGGTTTATCGACGGATCGATTGCGTATAGCAAGCAGGACCAGATCGGGGGATCTTCGTCCACCTCGATTCGCTGGGATCACCGCCAAACGTTCGACCTGTCGACCAGCCTGAACCTCGATCTCAACTACGCCAGCAACACGGCGGTCATCCGCCGCAACGCAATCGACCCTCTCCTCAACACTCAACAGATCACCAGCTCGGTAAATTTCTCGAAGCGTTACGGCTGGGGCACACTGACTCTGGGAGGAAACCGGCGGCAGAGTCTGTCCGATGGCAGCGTGCAGCAGCTGCTCCCGGCACTGACGATTTCCCCCGCGTCCGTCGATCTCGGGTCAAACATCACCTGGTCGCCAGGCCTGAGCCTGACCAACAACACCAGCACCAAGACCCCTCTGGCGCCGCTGGTGCAGGCATTGCCGGGTGGACTGATCGACACTATCGCCCAGACCGGCAGTAACCGGGTCACCGCGTTCAACTTCGACACGCCATTCCGATTCGGTGCGTTCAACTGGCAGAACGCCGTGCAAGTCACAGACTCGAGGACCACCGGCAGAGACTCGGTGCAGTTCCGGGTTGACGACCCCAACACGCCCGATCCCAACGATTCTCTGCTGGTTACCCGGGTCTTCGGCGGCGACTTCTCCACTCAGATCGACTGGGATACCGGCATCAATCTGCCGATTCTCTTTCGGGGATCGTGGAAGCTGCAGCCGGCCGTGGGGATCGCCAACGCTACCCCGGGCGCGTTTGCCCTGAGGAACCGGAACACGGGCGGGAGCTTCGTTCGGCAGGGGAAGCGGTTCCGTTTCTCCGCCAGCGCTTCACCGACGCTGTTCGCGTTCTTGCCCGGATTCGGCCTGGCCAGCCGGATCCGCCACAGCTTGTCTCCCAGCTTCAGCTGGAACTACTCGCCCGCGGCGAGCGTGCCGGAGGACTATGCCCGTGCGCTGGTCGAGCCAGGGCAGCCGCTCCAGCTTCGAAGCGACGCCACCCAGACGCTAAGCGTCGGGCTGTCTCAAACCTTCGAGGCAAAAGCAAAGCTCCGGCCAGGAGATACCCTGAACCTCGAAGCTCGAAAGTTTCGTGTCCTCAGCATCAACACGAGCGGCGTGACCTACGATTTTGAGCAAGCGAAAAAGCCGGGTCGCACCGGGTGGGTTACAGACGCGGTGACCAACTCATTCTTGAGCGACCTGTTGCCCCAGTTCACCCTGAGCATCACTCACGATCTCTGGCGGGGCCAGGTGGGAACCGACACGGCCAAGTTTGCCCCGTTCCTGAGCAACGTCGGCGCCAGCTTCGCCATATCCGAGAACACGGTGCGCGCGATCGGATCGATCTTCGGGCTCGGTGGCAAAGGCGGCTCGCGGCGGCCCGGCCGGGAACAGGTTCCCAGCTCGTACGTGGTGGACGCCGGTCGGCGGAACCGCGCCAGCTCGTTTTATAACACGGGACAAGGCCCGTTTGCGGGGGCCGGCCGCGGCTTTTCGGCCAACTTCAACTACTCGCTTTCCCGGACCCGGCCTGTTCCTGGGGTCCCGGGTCAGGACCAGCAAAACCTGGGCTTCAGCACCAACTTTTCTCCCACGCCCTTCTGGTCCCTGTCCTGGTCTTCCCAGTACAACATCACCGACGGCAAGTTCGAGTCGCAGGTGGTTCGCCTGGAACGGCAGATGCACGACTGGAGGGCCGGGTTCAACTTCGTGCGGAATGCAAACGGCAACTTTGCATTTTACTTCTCGATTTACCTCGTGGACCTTCCCGAGCTCAAGTTCGACTACAACCAGACCACTTTCGAGCGCTAGGCTGTCCCGGATTTGGGACAATTGGCGTCCCCATCGCGAAGTCCGGCTCTTCCAGACCCCGAACGGGCGGGGATGCCGTCTGGCACGGCTTCTGCCCCAGGTGCGTCTATCCCTTTTTCGGAGAATCGTATGTGGGGCTTTCGAGCACCGGTATTTCTGCTGTTGGCAGCGGCGTGCTCGTCGGACCGCACCGGTCCGGGTGATGTTCCCGACGTTCCGGCCTCCCTCACCAGCACCACCCTGGACGGGGCGATCGCACTCACCTGGACCGATAACTCTTTCCAAGCCGACCCGGCCAATTTCCAGAACTACCGGGTCTTCAGTACCACCTACGACCTCGATAATGACGTCTGTGGGCCCTGGGGGTTAGAGGGGACGACGGTGGCGCCGGAGTTCATCGTGGGCGCGCTGGCCAATGGAGTCCCCCGCTGCTTCTCGGTAAGCGCGGTGAGCGTAAACGGTGCGGAGAGCGCCCGGTCCCAGATCAGCACGGATACCCCTCGTCCGGACTCGCGGAACGTCGTGGTCTACCCCGTCCAGACCCGCACCGACAGCAGCGGCTTTCGCTTCTGGGATGACGATGGGGATGGGCAGATCGAAGAGGGGGAGCTGGGCCGAGTTCGTCCCGGCAACGCGACCAACATCGACTTTTTCGTCGATCGAGACGGCACCGGAGCTCTCTTCTTTAACCCGGTCCGCGCCGGCACCGGGGTCGAGCTGTACGACAATGCTCCAGTCGAGGATCTCACCAGCATTGACGTCGCGCCCTGTCCTGCGGCTTCGACGCCTGGGCAGTGCGCCGCCTACCTGGCCACACCGATCGAGGCCTCGCCGGGATTCGGCTATGTGTTCGAAACCGAGGAGAGCGACGGCTATGTTCACTATGCTGCGGTCCGGGTCACCCACGTAGGTCAAGGCTTCATGATTCTCGACTGGGCCTTTCAAACCGATCACCAGAATCCCGAGCTGCTGGTACAGACCCGCTGAGCGCGGGCCACACGCCCGGGGGTTGAATCGGCGGGGGCATGACAGCAACTTCGGGCGATGCCCCAACCGGATTGTGTTCTCGACGGCCAATCGCTCACCATCGGAGACGTCGTTCGGGTGGCGCGCGACTCCTCCACACGCATCCGCCTGAAGCCCGACGCCCGGCGGGCACTGCTCGAAAGCCGTGGCGTCGTCGATCGAGCCATTCAGTCGGGGCAGACCATATACGGCATCAATACCGGGTTCGGTAAGCTCGCCAACGTCAGGATCCCTCCCGACCAGCTTGACCGCCTCCAAATCAACCTCCTGCGAAGCCATGCCGCGGGAGTGGGGAGCCCGCTGCCGCCGGCCATCGTGAGGGCCGTTATGCTGCTTCGGGCCAACGTCCTGCTGCGGCCCACGAGCGGGGTCCGTCCCGAACTGGTGGATGCTTTGGTAGGGCTGCTGAACGCCGGGGTCGTACCGCTGGTACCGGAGCAGGGAAGTGTAGGGGCGAGTGGCGATCTGGCCCCGCTGAGTCACATCGGGCTGACGCTGATGGGCGAGGGATCGGTCCTCTCCTCTTCCGGGACCCTGACTCCCGCGGCCGGCGCTCTCGCTTCCGCCCGGCTGACGCCCTATCGGTTTGGGCCCAAGGAAGGCATAGCGTTCATCAATGGGACCCAGGCCCAGACGGCTATGCTCGCCCTTATGGTGCACGACGCGAAGGTCCTGTGGCGGACTGCGGTGGGAGCCACAGCGATGAGCCTCGAGGCCCTGCGGGGGACGCCGGCACCCCTGGATGCCCGGATCCACCAGGTCCGGCCTCATCCGGGCCAGATCGAGACCGCTGCCCTCATGCGTGCCCTACTCGAGGACAGTGAAATCCGCGAATCTCACCGGGAGAACGATCCCCGGGTGCAGGATGCCTACAGCCTGCGATGCGCCCCGCAGGTACTGGGCGCGGTCGCGGATGCCATCCGCTTTGCCGAGAGCACGCTGAGCGTGGAGCTGAATGCGTCTACCGATAACCCGCTCGTGTTCGACAACGGCGATGTTGTCTCAGGGGGGAACTTCCATGGGCAGCCGGTAGCGCAGGCGCTGGACGTGCTGGCACTTACCTTGACCACCCTGCAGGCCATCGCAGAGCGCCGGGTGGAACGACTGGTGAATCCTGATCTCTCGCAGGGACTGCCGGCGTTCCTGACCAGCGATCCAGGGCTCTGTTCCGGCTTCATGATGGTTCAGATTACAGCCGCCTCGCTGGTGGCGGAATCGCGCACCCTGGCCATGCCCGCCAGCATCGGGTCGATTCCGACCGATGCCAACCAGGAGGACTTCGTCCCCATGGGAATGGCGGCCGCCTTCAAGGCAGGACGCATTCTGACGAACGCGCAGCGGGTGGTTGCCGCCGAGTTGCTATGCGCGGCTCAAGGTCTCGAATTTCTCAAGCCCCTCGCGCCGGGGCGCGGAGTGGGCGCGCTATACGGCAGACTTCGAGGCCTCATCCCCCCGGTCCTCCCCCTGACTGCTGACCGGCCGCCGGCACCGGATCTGGAGCGCGTTGCCCGGGCGGTGGCTGACGGCGAATTGGACCCGCTGACCCTCAAAAATGCCGCTCCAGTAACCCCTCACAAACGGCATCGGCCAAAAATTTGACGGCTGATCCCGGGCTGCTTGCCCGGCTTTCTGCCGCCCGGTATCTTTCGCTCGCTCCGACTCTTATCCCCCGTCATCCAATCAGCCCCGAGCCGCATGAATCTTGAAAAGCTGAAAGACACGGCGCGGAAGCTTGAGCAAAAGGAGGACTGGCGAAAGGCCATTGATGTTTATCTGAAGGCCATCCAGCAGGCCGAGTCCGGGGCGGAGACCAGCCCCGACTTATCCCTGTATAACCGGGTCGGCGACCTATATCTCAAGATTAACGACACGGCAGAGGCGGTCCGCTCCTACGAGCGGGCGGTTGACCTTTATGCCGACCAGGGCTTCTTCAACAATGCGATCGCCCTGTGCGGCAAGATCCTTCGGGTCAACCCCGGTCGAACCCAAACCTACCTCAAACTGTGCCAGCTCCACGCCCGGAAGAACGTCGTCAGTGAGGCCAAACGAAATCTTATCGAATTTCTGGAGCGGATGAACGCGCTGGGTCAGTTGGATCAGGCATTCCAGGCGGTCAAGTTGTTCGCCGACCAGTTCTCCGGCAGCCAGGAGATCCGAAGCATGCTGGTCGATCTGCTCCGCGCCACCTCCAGGGGAGACGAGGCCCGCGAGCAGCTGGAACGGATGGCGCACGACCTCGAAGCCTCGGGCGACAAGTCCGGCGCCAGGAAGACTCGCGAGCGGCTTCACGGATTGGATTCCGAGCCGCCCTCCGCCAACCATCCGGTAGCGGCGGGACCTCCAAAACGGGGCGACCTCATCTTCCTGGACACCGGGATGGATCTGGCCGCCAGCCCACCACCTAAGGCCGCGGCTCCGCCTCCTCGCGCCGCCAAGGAGCCGCCGCGTCCTCTTCGGGAGCCACCTCCACCGCCAGTCGAGCCGGAACCCCAGGAGGAGGGGCTTCTGCTGCAGGATGCGTTGGCCACCGAGGCGCCGGCCAATCCGGAGCCGGTCGAGGATCTCATCATCGACCCGCTCCTGGGTGGCCAGATGCTGGGTATGGGGGCCGACTCGCTTCTCGGCGTCGGCGGCGTCGAGGCCGATGAGGTCGATGAAGCTGACGAGCCTTTGCCCGATCTCACTGCCCCCTTGGGACTTCAGAGGGACGAGCCGGCCGCTATGGATTTTGAGCCGATGACCTTGGAGGGGATGGAGGGGGGCTCCCACATGCCCGGCTTTTCCCCCGGCACGGCGAGCGGCTTTGACATGGCCGACGACCTCATCGTTTCCTCCCCCCCGGCCGACGCGGATCTGAGCGTGGTTTTTCCGCCGGAAGACACAGCGGATCTGACGCCCGATCTGGGGGCGGACGCGTTGCTGGCCGACATTCCCGATCTCAGTCCCGCGGAGGCGGCCTCCTCGGACGCGCTGGCCGACTTGGAGAATCGGGTGCTCGATGATCCGGAGAACCCGGACATTCACCTGGAGTTGGCGGAGAAGTTGATCTCGCTGGAGGAGACCGACCGGGTAGTCGAGGAGCTCGAGCTGGCCCTGGCCGGCTTCGAGGATCGGCAAGATTGGCCCCGAGCGGCTGCCATGGTCGACCGGCTGGTGAAGCTTTCGCCTGACAGCATCACTCACCACCAGAAACGAGTCGAACTGGCCTATCGAATGGGGGACCGCGGACCGCTCCTGGAAGCGTATATGGGCTTGGGCGACGCTCTCGCGAAGTCGGGAGCGCTCGACAAGGCCGGCGCGGTGTACGGCCGGGTCATCGAGCACGATCCGGGCAATACGCGGGCGGCGGCAGCGCTGGCCCGGGTCAGCGGAAGCGCTCCAGCCAAGCCCAAGCCAGCGGCTGAATCGCCCCCCCCAAGCACTCCGAAGACCGTCTCCGCCACACCGGTCAAGCCGCCGGCCCCGCCCGGCCCTCCGGCGCGGACACCGAGCCCAGCACCCACTTCCTCGGCTCCTACCGCTCCCAGGCCCTCCCCTCCCCAACCCAAGAGCCCACCGCCGGCGCCGAGTGCTCCGCCGCAGCGGGCCCGAGCAGCTGCGGTCTCGAGCGACGACTTCATCGATCTCGGCTCTATGGTCCGGGATGAGGATAGCCGGCCGCGGGATACCCGAATGCGGGTGAACCGTCGGGAGCCGAAGGACCAGGACGAGCAGCGCGAGTTTCACGAGATCCTGGAGCAGTTCAAGCGGGGGATCGATGAGAACCTGGACTCCGATGACTACCAGTCCCATTACGACCTTGGTGTCGCGTTCAAGGAAATGGGCCTGCTCGACGAAGCCATCGGAGAATTTCAGAAGGCGCTGCGATCGCCCGAGGGCAGACTCCGCACCTCCGAGGCCCTCGGGATGGCGTTCTTCGAGAAGGGCCAGCACGCCGCCTGTGAGACGGTTCTTCGGAAGGCGATCGAAAGTCTCGACGAGGGCGATGATGCTAAGATCGGATTGCTCTATTGGCTGGGTCGGGCTTCCGAAGCCCAGGGTAAGGAGGCCGATGCCATCCGGAGCTACGAGCGAGCCATGGTGGTGGACATCCGGTTTTTGGATCTGAGCCAGCGGATGCAGCGGCTGACTGCGGGGAAACGCAGATGACCCCGCAGACCGCGCCGGTTACGCTCGCCGCGCTGCAGCACCGTCTCCATTCCCGTCTGGAGATGGTCCAGCAGGAGCTGCGTCGGATCGTAGAAGCCGATTTCGGCCTGATCACCGAGGTCAATGCTCACCTGTTCCAAATGCAGGGGAAGATGTTTCGTCCCACCCTCCTGTTGCTGGCGGAAGAGGCGACCGGCGGGAGAGATCCAAGGGCGACTGTGCTGGCCGCGGTGACCGAGCTGATCCATCTGGCCACACTGGTGCACGACGATTCGGTGGACCATTCGGTGCTGCGCCGGGGCATGCCGACCATCAATGCCTTGTTCAGCCACCAGGTGTCGGTGATCATGGGCGACTACTTGTACTCGCGCGCGGTCATCGAGCTGGTGCGGCTGGACGACCTCGAGCCCCTGCGAGTGCTCAGCCGGGTCACCAACGAGATGACCGTGGGTGAGATGCGGCAGCTGCTGGCCCACGACCCGCTGGAGTTCTCGGAGGAGCAGTACGACCTGTTGATCCGGGCCAAAACGGCCTCGCTGGTGTCCGGCGCCTGCGAGATCGGTGCCCTCAGGGCCAGACCGGAGCAGCGGGCCGCGCTGCGTCGTTTCGGCGAAGCACTCGGCATGGCATTTCAGATCGTGGATGACCTGATCGACTATACCGAGGCCGCATCGGTAACAGGAAAGCCGTTCGGTTCCGACCTGAGGGAGCATAAGGTGACGCTGCCGCTCATTGCGGCGCTTCCCCTGATGGACGAGGGCGAGCGCCATGGGGTGGCCACCCTGCTCCATACATCGGAGCCGACCGACGCCCAGATTGCGGAAGTGATCGAGGCGGTCCGCCGGGCCGGAGGACTGGAATACGCCCGGGAGCGGGCCCTCCGCCTGGCGCAGACCGCGGAGGCCGAGCTGGACCTCCTGCCGTCCTCAGCTGCTCGTGACGCCCTGCGGGCGAGCATCACCTACGTCATAGATCGCAGGCGCTAATGCCCAGCGGACCCCACCGACCCCGTTTCTACTTCGGCGTGCTGGTCGCCGGGTTCATCGTCGGAGGATTTTTGTCGGCGTTCTTCCGGCGCTGGCTGCCGGAAAGCGCGGCCAGGGATTTCTTCACCAGTTCCGCGACCCCGGTCTTCGGACCTATCTCGATGGACCTCCTGGTAGTAAACTTCACCCTTGGGCCGGTCGGGTTGCACGTCTCGCTGCTGAGCCTGATCGGAGTGGTCCTGGCGTACCTGATCGCGCGGTCGCTTTTCTAGGGGGTCCCGTGGGTAATCTCGGTATGTGGGAGATACTGCTCATCTTGCTGGTGGTGCTGCTCCTGTTTGGAGCCAAGCGGCTGCCCGAGGTGGGCTCTTCCATCGGCAAGGGAATTCGAGAATTCAAGAGGAGCATTTCCGATACGCAGGACGCCATTATGGGTCCCGATGACCGCAGTACTCTTCCGCCTCGCGCGCCCGACTCGACCCAGCAGCCCAGCCCCACGTCGGGCGAGCCAAAGCGGTTGTCGCAGTAGACGGGCGGACAGGCGAACACACGGAAGCCCCGGGAACCTTTCAGATTCCCGGGGCTTCTTTTGCCCCTAGCGCTCGTTCTGCTGTCCGCCCGTCCGCCCGTCACGCTCCTGTTTGCGCCGTGGCCTGCAGCACCTTTTCCCGATTATCGACGATCTTGGCGGCGCTCCGCAACGCGATGATGTAGTTGCGGACCCGCTCCTGGCGCGCGAGGCTGATGGCGCGAGCCCGATATTCTTCCAGGCCCTTCACGAAGGCAGCCGAGTCGGCCTTGGTGTGAGAGATCGTCTCCAGGATGTAGATGCCATCTTTCGTATCCAGCACCCCGCTCCGCTTGCCCGGCGCGAGGCCGAAGGCCGTTCCGACTACGATCGGATTAGTCAGCGGAGGCTTGAGCCGGCTGAAGGGCCCGAACTCGCGATGCGGCAGCTTCAGGGCGGTGGCGGCTTGCTCCATCGTGTTGCCGCCTTCCAGGCGCTTCATGTAGTCCTTAGCCAGGCCGCGGGCAAGGTCCCACTTTTTCTGCTCCCGGGCGTTGTGGGTTACCGCGTCTCGTATTTCCGAGAGCGGCGGTACCCCTGCGTCCTGCAGGCTATCCAGACGAAAGACGTAGAAAGCATATGCAGTTTCGATCACCGGGCTGGTAGCTCCTCGCTTGGACTGAAAAGCCCAGACCCCGGCGTCCGGAATGACCATGGCGCCCAGCTGCACCTTGGATCCCTGCTGTACCGGCCCGGACTTCCCGACTGCCAGTTTCAAGGCGCGGGCGACGGTGTCCAGCGCTGCCGGATCGGCCCGCTCGGCCCCCAGGCGCTCCAGGCTGTCGGCCTGCGCATCGAGTTTATCGCGGTGCTCTCCCGTGACCTCGATGGGAAACAGGATATGGCGGCCCTTGGCCTTGTTTCCCTTGCGGCTGGTGATCTCGATCAGGTGAAAACCGAACTGCGAGAGCACCGGCTGTGAAACGGTGTGCGGGGGAAGGCTGAAGGCGGCTGAGTCGAACGCCGGATCCATCGATCCCTTGGTCCACTCGGCCAGGTTGCCCCCTTTAGCGGCGCTGGCGCTGTCCGCCGACTCGCGCCGGGCGACATCGGCAAAGGGAGCCCCACCCTGGATCTCTTTCCTGGCCGAGTCGGCCCGGGCTCGGGTGGCGGCGGTGTCGCTCGCGTTGGCCAGCCGGGGAAGCGCCACGAAGCTGAGGTACGCGGTCCGCGGCCGCTTGAACTCATCCCGGTGGGCCTGGTAATACCGGGCCAGCTCCGCATCGGTGAGCCGCACCGCTGAATCGGGTACGGCATTCTGGGGAATGATGGCTGTCAGACCGACCTTGACGCTCTCGTGCTCGTCCCGATAGCGCTCCCAGAGGGCCGCATCCGAAAGGTAAATGTCGGCCGTTACCACGCGGAGCAGCTTGGTGCGTTGCAAGTCGTCCCGATATTGCGACTCCAGCGACGGCAAATATTGCTGCGCCACGCTGGAGGTGAGCCAGCGCTGATACTTCGCCAGATCAAACTGGCTATCGGTCTGGAAT
>JBJMPK010000041.1:0-20998 GCA_045803245.1 Gemmatimonadales bacterium | reverse complement strand
TTGGGCCATCTGCGAGAATGTTCAGCGGGGGATGCGGTCTCGCGTGTTCGAGACCGGCTACTACGCTCCGATGGAGAACGCCAGCCTTGACATCCGGCGTTATATCGAAGAAAAGCTCGGCCCGATGCGTGCTCCAGGAAAAACCTTGGCCGCAGATGAACGCAGATAAACGCGGATCGCTCCTCAAAGTGAACAGCCCGCCCTCGACTCAAATAACAGGATTTGTGTTCAAGAGCACACCAGCTGAGTTCGATGTCTACGCCGAACCATACCCCTGCTTTCTAGGCGAACACGGGAGGTGTGCTGTTGACCAGTTATTGCTGTCCGGATTGGAAAAGGGAGGTGCTATCACATCGGAGCAATCCGCGTTTATCTGCGTTCATCTGCGGCTAATTGCTTTTGATGAAACGAGACTACGAATACATCGTCCTCGGTCTTGGCGGATTCGGCAGTGCCGCAGCGTACTGGCTTGCCCGGCGCGCCGGGAGCGAGGTGCTGGGACTGGAGCAGTTCGAGCTGGGTCATGTCCGAGGTGAGTCGCAGGATCATTCCCGCATCATTCGCCTGTCCTACCACACTCCGGGTTACGTCGAGCTGGCCAAGCATGCCTTCCGGGCCTGGGCCGAGGTGGAGGG
This sequence comes from Gemmatimonadales bacterium, assembly GCA_045803245.1. Lineage (GTDB taxonomy): Bacteria > Gemmatimonadota > Gemmatimonadetes > Gemmatimonadales > GWC2-71-9 > CAVVWJ01. The sequence goes on along the minus strand of JBJMPK010000041.1, from coordinate 20,363 downwards.
CGAGGCCGGGGAGCGGCTCATCCTGCGTACCGGCGGGCTCGATTTTGCGCCAACCGTCAGCGCCATTCCCCTATCGACTTATTCGGGAAGTATGGATGCCGCGGGAGTAGCCTATGAGCGGCTCGACGCGGACGAGATCATGCGGCGGTGGCCCCCGTTCCGCCTGACGGAAGACATCCATGGTCTCTTCCAGACCGAGAGCGGCATAGCCATGGCGGCGAAAGGAAACGCCGCGCACCAGCGACTGGCCCGGGCCCACGGCGCCACGCTGCGAGACCGGGCCCCCATCGAATCCATAGCTCCCCGAAACGGCGAGATCGAAGTCAACGCCGGCGGGGAACGTTATCGCTGCCGCCGAATCATCCTCACGGCGGGAGGCTGGTCCAACGGAGCCCTGGCTCCTTTCGGGCTGCAGCTCCCGCTCACCGTGACCCAGGAGCAGGTCACTTACTTCGCCAGCCCCCGGCTTTCCGACTTTGAGCCCGAACGGTTTCCGATCTGGATCTGGATGGACGACCCCTGCTTTTACGGCTTCCCGGTTTTCGGGGAAGCCGGTCCCAAGGTCGGCCAGGATGCCGGGGGCAAGGAAGTGACGGTCGACACCCGAACCTTCGATCCTGATCTTGATGCCCTCGAGCGGGTTCGGGAATTCATGGCGCGATACCTTCCCAGCGCGCTCGGGCCCATCATCTATACCAAGAGCTGCCTGTATACGCTCACGCCGGACCGGGACTTTGTGCTCGACTTCGTGCCCGGTCACCGCAACGCACTGGTGGCGATCGGTGGGGGCCACGGCTTCAAGTTCGCCTCGGTTGTGGGAAGGATTCTGGCCGAGCTCGCGGTGGACGGCCGCACCGGGCACGACCTCGAGCCGTTCCGGATCGATCGTCCGATTCTCCGGCAAAAGAACCCGCCTCGGAACTACATGGTGTGACCGTTCCCGTTGCGCGCCCGGCCACCGTGGAGGAGAACCCGGTGCAGCTCCACCGGGTCATGGGATTTCGGGACCTCCTCCTTTTCTATCTGGTCACCGGCTTCACCGTGCGCTGGATCGGAAGTGCGGCGGCGGCCGGTCCCAGTGCGGTGGTAATCTGGTTGATCGCCTGTCTCGCTTTCTACCTCCCCCTCATGTTCACGGTGCTGGAGCTTTCGTCCCGCTATCCGGACGAGGGGGGCTGCTACGTGTGGAGCAAGCGAGCCTTCGGAGACTTTGCCGGCTTCATCACCGGGTGGACGTACTGGTCGTCCAACCTGCCGTACTTTCCCAGTCTCTTCTACTTCGCCGCAGCCGCTGCACTCTTTATCGGCGGGCCGGAGCGGCGGCAGTTGGCGCACAGCCCGCTCTATTTCATCGTCTTCTCGCTGCTGGCGCTGGCACTGGTATCCGGACTGAACATCCGGGGGCTTCGGGTGGGCAAGTGGCTCCACAACCTGGGCGCGCTTGGGGTCTGGATACCGGGAATCTTTCTCCTGGGGCTCGGACTGGTGGGCTGGCTTCGACTCGGCTCCGCCACCTCCTTCACGGCCGCGGGACTCCTGCCAAGCACCCGCCTCAAAGACATCATCTTCTGGTCCACCATCGCCTTTTCCCTGAGCGGGCTGGAGAGTGCGTCGATGCTGGGCGGAGAGATCCAGAATCCGCGCCGCAATATCCCCCGGGCGCTACTGATCGCCGGGGTACTCATCACGACGCTTTATATCCTGAGCACGGTGGCAATGCTGGTAGCTCTGCCGCAGCGTGAGATTCTCAGTCTCGACGGCTTCATGACGGCCATCGAAACGGCGAGTGGCAAGTTCGGTTTGGGGCCAGTGACGCCGGTGATCGCCGCCCTGGTGGTACTGGGCGGGCTAGGCCAGGCGGGCGCCTGGTTCGCCGCGGGAGGCCGGCTGCCGTTCGTCGCGGGGATCGACCGCTGTCTCCCGGCGGCATTCGGCCGGCTGCACCCCCGCTATGGCTCGCCCCACGTAAGCCTCATCTCCCAGGCCGGCATCGCCGGATTATTCATTCTTCTGGGTCAGGCGGGAACCACCGTGAAAGGAGCCTACGACGTGCTGGTGAGCATGTCGATCATCGCCTACTTCATTCCCTATCTCTTCATGTTCGCGTCGCTCATCCGGCTGCAGCGTGAGCCGGCCAGTCCCGCGGTCATTCGAGTTCCCGGTGGCGTGCCTGCAGCCTACGCGATTGCCAGCGTTGGATTCGCGACCACCGCCCTCTCCATCTGCCTGGCATTGGTTCCGGCCGACGACGAGCCCAACAAGGCGTTGGCGGTAACCAAGGTGGCTGGGCTCACGTTTTTACTGCTGGCGGCCGGGGCGGCGATCTATTTCAGCGCCTTGAGGACCTCCCGATCGAACTGAACCGACAGACTTTCGCGGGCGGAGTAGGGTCCCGGCTGATAGGCCCGGGACTGGATTCCCAACTGGCTCTGCTCGCAAATATGCCAGTCCTGCCGGTTGGTCATGTCCCAGAACTCGATGCCATCCTCCGGATTCCACGATGAATCGCTCAGTGTATCCGGATGAAAGAGCCAGGAGCAGAAGATCCGGGTTCGATCCGGCGCCTCGGACCAGAGGGTGTGGAACATCACGTAATCCGGATGCAGACTGAGCAGCATGTTGGGAAATAATGCGTAGTAGTACACCCGCCGATGATCCTCTTCCGGCAGATCGCCGACCATGAGCCCGCACGACCGGCCACTCATGGTGAGGCTCTGATGACCCTCGTTGATAACCATGAAGCCGCCGGTGAACGGTCCGTCGGTCAGGTCGTTTTCACCGCTGGTGGGTGGAGTGAGTTTCGCCAGCGAAGGATGTACCGGGCCGCAGTGGTAGCACTCGGAGTAGTTCTGGAACAGGAGCTTCCAGTTGGCTTTCACCTCGTATTCGATCGTTCTCGCCACCGCGAGGCGGGACAGGTTGAATCGGCTGAACCGGCCGAGCAGCCGCTCGAAGGCCTGGACAAACGGCTCAGGCTTCTCGGCGAGGTTGATGAACAGGAATCCCTCCCAGCTCTCGATCGCGACGTTGTGGAGGGGATAGTCGGCCTTGCTGAACCCATCGATATCGCCGGATGAGGGGGCTCCGATCAAGCGCCCGTCCAGGGAATACGTCCATGCATGGTAGGGGCACTGGATCGTCTCTGAAAACCTGCCGCTGGGTTGCTCGCAGAGACGGGTTCCCCGGTGGCGGCACACGTTGTAGTACGCCCTCAATGTCCCGGCCCGGTCCCGAAGGACTATGATGCTCTCCCGTCCAATCGGCTGCAGGAAGTAGTCGCCCGGGCTGGGGAGGCGGTCCTCCCGCCCGACACAGAGCCAGCGGCGGGCAAAGATTCGCTCCGCTTCCTGCTCGAATATTTCCGGGGCCACGTAGTACCGCCCCGGCAACGTTCTGGCGCCGTGGATGGCGATCTGCGTCGTCTTCAGAAATTGGGGCACGGTGACCTCGAGGGAGCTATGAGCTGTGAGACATGAGTAGCCAGTCGCCAGTCGCCAGCTACCAGTCACCAGTCGCCGGCGGTGAGTCGATGACACGAACAGATTGTATTCGATCCGTGGTTTCGGCCCCCTCGCTTCGCTCAGGGTGACAACCCTTACCAGCCAGCGACTGGTGACTGGTGACTGGTGACTGGCGACTCCTAATAATGCTCCCCAACCCCAACCGAAGAAAGGAGACTGACCCGGATTACCCGGGGTTGGTGATCTACGCTGCGGACGCCGGCAAGTCCCAGCCCTAGAATGGGGCGATAACGTCCAGCTGAGCGGGCAGCATTTCACCCCCGAGAACGGAGGTAACGATATGGCGAACAAGTTGATCGCGCCGATCAGGTGGGTCCTGGCCCTGGGATTGGTGTTGCCGGTGACCGGCTGTGTGGCGGCTGCGGCAGCCGCCGGCGCGGGCGCGGGAATCTATCTCACCTCTCGCGGAGCCGAATCCCTGGTGGATAGTCCAGTCGACCAGGTGGCCGCCCGGGCCCGGGCCGTCATGAGCGAGGAAGCAATCGTACCCGATGCCTCGAGCACGGAGCAGGGCGGAACCAAGCGTGAGCTCAAGGGAAAGAAGGGCGATCTGGACGTGTCCATCGAGATGGAACAGAAGGATGCAAAGACTACTCGGGTCGAGGTGTCCGCCCGCAAGAATCTGGCGGAATGGGACAAGGATTACGCCCAACAGCTGTTGTCTCGCATCATAGAGAAGCGCTGACCGTGGCGTAACAGGAACGACTCCAGCTCAGGGAACCCTCCACCCGAGAGGGTTCCTCGAGCGCCTTAAGCTCGATCAGGCCGGAGCGATCCGGCCGCGGCACTCACCCAACCCGATGCGGGCGGTGCCGGGGCGTTCACAATAAGCCCGCAAGATCACCTCGTCTCCATCCTCGAGGAACTTGCGGGTCTCGCCCGAAGGTAAATCGATCGGCTCGCTGCCACGCCAGGTGAGCTCCAGCAGACACCCGCGAGAATCCTTGGTGGGGCCCGATATAGTGCCGGTCGCGAACAGGTCGCCCGGGCGGAGGTTACATCCGTTACTGGTGTGGTGGGTAAACATCTGCGCCAGAGTCCAGTACAAGTCGGCAGCGTTGCCCCGGCTGACCCGGAGCGCCTGAAGCCGGGCCTCCCGCATCCGAGCGCTGGTCAGATATACCTCCACGGCAACGGCGAGACCGCCCCGGCTCCGATCCTCCGGTGAGTCGAGGTAGGGAAGTGGGGCCGGATCACCCGACGGCCGTCCGAAGGCGGGCCCGCGGAACGGCTCCAGCGCCTCCATGGTGATCACCCAGGGTGATACCGATGTGGCAAAGTTCTTGGCCAGGAAGGGGCCCAATGGCTGGTATTCCCAGCTCTGGATGTCCCTCGCCGACCAGTCGTTCACCAGGGAGACACCGAAGAGATGTTCTTCGGCCCGGCCGATAGGGATCGCCTCACCCAGCGGGTTGCCGGGCCCCACGTAGCACCCCAGCTCCATTTCATAGTCGAGCGCCTGGGTCGGCCCGAACACCGGAGACTCGGTGTCCGGGTTCTTGATCTGTCCCCGAGGTCGCCGCACCGGTGTCCCGCTGGCGACGATCGACGAGGCCCGCCCGTGGTATCCGATCGGAACCCACTTGTAGTTGGGTAATAACGGATTGTCCGGCCGGAACATGCTGCCCACGTTGGTAGCGTGGTACACCGAGGCGTAGAAGTCGCTGTAATCACCGATCTGAGCGGGCACCCCGAGCTCGGCCTGGCTCATCGGCACCAGGATCCGCTCTCCCAGCCGGCGATCCGCCCGGAAGGCCGCTGAGTCCGCCGCCAGAAGCGAGCCGATCTGGTGCCGGAGCGCCGTCCAGTACTCCCGGCCGAGCGCCATCAACCCATTGAGCGAAGAAGCCTCACACGCTTCCGCCGCCTTCGCCGCGCGGCCGCTGAAGGCTCTGGTGCCATGGCCCGCTGCAATACTCAGGATCTGATCGCCGATGGCTACACCGACAGTGGGCTGGTCTTCGGCCCCTCGCCTCCGGAACACACCGAACGGAAGGTTCTGGATCGGGAAATCGGTGGCGCCCTGGGCGGACTCCACCCACGAAGTACGCGCGGGATCGTGAGTCTCGTTCACGCCCGCTGCGCTCGGGACTCGAGCAGGTGAAGCGACTGAAGCTCTCCAATCGGCTCGGTGAAGGAGCACGATCCGAACGAAACGATCGCCTCCCGCGCCCGGCCTATGGCTTCCAGGCCGAGTCTATGCCCCCTCCAGCCGATCCCGAGCTGGTCCACCTCGATTGCCGTGGGTGAGGATTCTTCCAGCAGGCGCAAAACCTCCCGCTCGGTCATGCCTCCGCGGATAAATGCAGCCGCCATGAAGAGATTGAGGAAACCGAACATCATCCCCCTGGCACTGCGCTCTTCATAGGTGAGCGGGTACTCGGCCCGAAGCGCATGATGCAGGCCGGCTGTGGCCTTGAAGGGAAGTCCGGAGCGGACGCATACATGAATGAACCGGCTGAGGTCGGACGTCGAAGGAAACGCGTCAGGGGTGACGCCACCGGTTCGGACCTTGGCGCGGCCGCCCGCTTCGGCGACCGCTGACGCCAGCTCGCCCGGATCCCGATCGATCGGGAGCTCGAAGTATGCCTGGAGATCGTCCGGCTTGCGCCGCAGCATGTCCTCGATGGCGGTCACGGAGCTGGACTTGAGCTCGATCGTGTCGATTACCGTCCCGGATTCGCGGCGGGCGCTCCGGACGTTGAAGGCGGCGATCCGATCCAGGTCGGCCGCGAGATCGGGCCCCGGCAGCGCACTCAGCGACCATCGGCCCGTCGGCTTCATGACCTGCTGGAAGGCCTGCTCGAACTCGTTCAGCCGGCTGACCGGCAGGATGAACCGGCCCAGGGCCCAGTTTTCCGGCCCGGCCCCGTACCCGGCGTAGTTGGCCACGGCGGTTGTCATGTCCAGCGCCGCGGGAGGAAACAGGCCGGCGTAGTCGATGCTCTGGCGCAGTAGAAGCTGGACCGGGTTCATGCGGGGATAATAGGTCCGCCCCTGGCTCACCCGCTAGCAGGCGGCGCTCAACTGTTCCGGGCACCGGATGCACCTCTTGTTTGCCCTGCAGGTGCTCGCCGCATCATACTTGTGATTGCGCTGCGGGGGACGTTCGAGGTCCTGCGGCAATCCATGAAAGGCATTTCGAGACTATGACAATCGCAACTACTAATCCGGCTACCGGCCAGACCGTCCGCACCTTCGCCCCACTTTCCGAGCTAGAGCTCGAGGGACGCCTCCAGTGCGCGGCGGATGCCTACCAGCGGCATCGCCGAACGCCCCTAGCGGAGCGGACCCGGAAGCTGGTACGAGCGGCCGAGATTCTCGAGGCCGAAAAGGAGGAGTTCGGCCGGCTGATGGTGCTCGAGATGGGGAAGACTCTCAAGGCAGCGATCGAGGAGGCGGCCAAATGTGCCTGGGGCTGCCGGTACTACGCCGAGCATGCCGAGCGGTTCCTGGCCGACGAGGAGGTCGAGACCGGAACTGCACGCACCTTCATCACCTACCAGCCGATCGGGCCCATCCTGGCGGTCATGCCCTGGAACTTTCCCTTCTGGCAAGTGTTCCGGTTTGCCGCTCCGGCCCTCGCCGCCGGCAACGTCGGCCTGCTCAAGCATGCCTCGAACGTGCCCCAATGCGCCCTGGCTATCGAAGACATCTTTCGGCGAGCCGGCTTCCCGGAGGGGTGCTTCCAGACCCTGCTGATTCAAACCGAGCGGGTGCAGCGGGTGATCGATGATCCCCGGGTGGCCGCGGTGACCCTCACCGGGAGTACCGGCGCGGGGAGCCACGTTGCCGGCGGGGCGGGGAAAGACATCAAGAAAACGGTTCTGGAGCTGGGAGGCAGTGATCCCTTCATTGTGATGCCGAGCGCCGATTTGGACGCCGCCGTTCGAACCGCCGTCAAAGCCCGCACCATAAATAACGGGCAATCCTGCATCGCGGCCAAGCGTTTCATCGTAGCGGAATCGATCGCCGACGAATTCGAGCGCCGCCTGGTTGCCGGGATGAAGGCGCTGGTCGTGGGCGACCCGATGGATCCGGGCACCGATGTCGGTCCCCTGGCCAACGAGGCGCAGGTCAAGACCCTGACGGAGCAGATCGAGCGCTCGGTCCAGGCAGGAGCCCGGCTCCTTACCGGAGGGCATGCCATCAAGCGTGCCGGGTATTACTTCGCGCCCGGCGTCCTTACCGGGATCACGGAGGACTCGCCGGCGTACCACGACGAGATCTTCGGTCCAGTCGCATTGTTCTTCCGGGCCCGCGACATCGATCACGCCATCCGGATCGCCAACGACTCGCCCTTCGGCCTGGGAGCCAGCGCCTGGACCAACGACCAGCGGGAGCGCACCCGGTTCGTCCGGGAGCTGGAGGCCGGGATGGTGTTCATCAACGCGATGGTGGCTTCCGATCCCCGGCTCCCGTTCGGCGGGGTCAAGCAGTCGGGCTATGGGCGAGAGCTCAGCGTCTTCGGGATCCGGGAGTTCGTGAACATCAAGACGGTTTGGATTCAGGACGGCGGCGCGGGGAAGCCGGCGGCCGTCCTGAGCGAGTCGGAATGACGGCCCGGTATCCCGGCCATAGCTGGCGGAGATGAACGCACCGATCACCGGGCGCGACATCGGATCGGTATTCCGGGCGGCTTTGGCGGGATGGTGGAACGACAATGTGCCCCGGATGGGGGCGGCGCTCGCCTACTATACCCTGTTTTCGCTGGCGCCCATTCTGGTGGTGGCCATCGCCGTTGCCGGTCTGGCTTTCGGCCCTGACGCCGTGCGGGGCGAGATCGTGTCGCAGATTCAGGGGTTGGTCGGTCACGAGGGCGCCATCGCCGTGCAAGCGATGCTGGAAGGGGCTGCCAAGCCCTCTGCCAGCATCCCCGCCACCATCATCGGGGTCATCACTTTCTTTCTGGGCGCCACCGGAGCATTTCTCGAGCTGCAGACCGATCTGGACACCATCTGGCGGGTCAAGCCCAAGGAGAGTACCAGCTTTCTCAAGGCGTTGCTGAAGCAGCGCCTGATCTCGTTCGGCCTGGTGCTGGGCCTCGCCTTTCTGCTGCTCACCTCCCTGGTGGTGAGCGCCGGTTTGGCCGCCTTGCACACCTACATGGGGAACGCCTTTCCCGGCGAGGCCCTGCTGTGGGAGGCGGTTAACGTCGTGGTGTCGCTCACGGTCGTTTCGGCGCTCTTCGCCATGATCTACAAGGTGCTGCCCGACGTTAAGCTGGCGTGGAGCGATGTGCTGGTAGGGGGGCTGGTGACCGCAGGCTTCTTCACCATCGGAAAGTTGCTGATCGGCCTCTACATCGGCACCAGCGCCTTCTCTTCAACCTACGGTGCCGCAGGGTCGGTGATCGTGGTGCTGGTCTGGGTCTACTATTCGGCCCAGATCATCTTGCTCGGCGCCGAGTTCACCCGGGAATACGTGAAGAAGTTCGGACGCAAGCCGCCGCCGGAGGAGTTCGCCACGCGGGATACGAAGAAGGCAGGTAAGCGGTAGGTGGGTAGGCAGGTAAGCAGGTAGGCTTCTGGCGAATGATGTAGCTGCGGAACCCTGGGCCGTACCCGATGGTCGTGCCCCCAACGTGAGCGGCCGGATTACTTTGGCGGCACCCGCTTACCCGCTTACCCGCTTACCCGCTTCCCCGCCTACCTATGCGTTCTCCCCATGAACTTTTCGCTGTCGGGCGCGGTATAGGCCTGTAGCCGCTCCAGCAGCTGCCGGGGCTCCGTCTCCATGATGATGGCACTCCGGTGCTCCTCGGTCAGGAAGCCTTCCTGCACCGCATGGTCGAGAAACCGGGTCAGCCCATCGAAGTATCCGGCCACGTTGAGAATACCCGAGGGCTTGGCATGGATCCCGAGCTGGCCCCAGGTGAGAATCTCGAAGAAACCTTCGAGGGTTCCGATCCCGCCCGGCAGGGCGATGAATCCGTCCGACATGTCGGCCATCTGGGATTTACGTTGGTGCATCGAAGCCACCACGATGAGATTGGGGATTCCGGTATGGGCCGCTTCCTTTTGCATGAGCTGCTGGGGGATGATGCCGGTGACGTGCCCGCCATGCTCCTGCACCGCATCGGCCAGCTCGCCCATGATGCCGACACTCGCCCCGCCGTAGACCAGCTCGATCCCCTGTTGGGCCAGTATCTGCCCCAGCTCCCGGGCGGCCGCCCCATACTCCGGTCGCGATCCGGGGTTGGTGCCGCAGAACACGCAGATCCGGTTTATCTGGCGGGTGTCAGCCATCGGTTTCCTCGTTTAAGTGGTCGAGGGTCTACTTAAATTTTGACTCCAGACTTCAGTCGTTAGACCTTAGACCCTAGACCCTAGACGTTATACTAAACCACCAAGTATACGGACCCACCATGGAAAACCGCACACTCGGCCTCCAGCGGCTCAAGGTCTCGCCCCTCGGCCTCGGCTGCATGGGGATGTCGGAGTTCTACACCGGCCGCGACGACGAGGAGTCGATCGCTACCATCCACCGGGCACTGGACCTGGGCATCACCTTTCTGGATACCGCCGATATGTACGGGCCCTTCACCAACGAGCGGTTGGTCGGCCAGGCCATCCGGGGTCGCCGGAACGGGGTGGTCATTGCGACTAAGTTCGGGAACCAGCGGGGAGAGGACGGCAGCTTTCTCGGAGTGAACGGGCGGCCGGAGTACGTCCGGAAGTCGTGCGAGGGCTCGCTCCAACGGCTCGGGATCGATCACATCGATCTCTATTACCAGCATCGGGTCGACCGCACCGTTCCCATCGAGGAGACGGTGGGCGCCATGGCGGACCTGGTCCGCGAAGGGAAGGTTCTCCATCTGGGGCTCTCGGAGGCTTCGGCGCCCACGATTCGGCGAGCCAATGCGGAGTACCCAATCACCGCGCTCCAGACCGAATACTCCCTCTGGACTCGCGACCCGGAGGAGGAGATCCTGCCGCTCTGCCGCGAGCTGGGGATCGGTTTCGTCGCCTACAGCCCGCTGGGACGTGGATTCCTTACCGGACGGTTCCGGAGCTTCGAGGACCTGCCGGAGGATGATTATCGCAGGAATTCACCCCGGTTTCAGGGCGAAAACTTCCAGAAGAACCTGGACCTGGTGGAGCGGGTCGAGGAGATCGCGCGGCGAAAGAGCTGCACCCCGGCGCAACTAGCCCTGGCGTGGCTGTTGGCCCAGGGAAAGGATGTCGTCCCTATCCCAGGCACGAAGCAGCGGCGCTATCTGGAGGAAAACGTCGGGGCGCTGAACGTCGCCCTGACGCCCTCCGACCTGGAGGAAATCGAGGACGTGGCTCCCAAGGGCATCACCGCCGGCGAGCGGTACAACGAAGCCGGCATGCGGACGGTGAATGGGTGAGGATACTGGCTATGGGCTATGACGGGAGCGGGCCGCATCCGTCGGAACTGCACGGTTCATCGGCGCAGCTCATAGCCCATAGCCAATAGCTGCCCTACTCATTCAGATCGCTCCGGGGATCCGAAATCGCCTCGACGATCCGGCCCACCTCCTGGTCACTCGCGGCCCCTTCTTCCCGGGCGAGATCGGCCTGCGCCACGATCCCCACCAGCGCCCCGTTCTCGTCCACCACCGGCACGCGGCGGACTTGCTGGGCGATCATGACTTCCCGCACGATCTCGACTTCGTCATCCGCAAAGCTGGTAATGGGCTCGAAGGTCATCAAGTCGTGGACCGGTGTGTCCGGGCCCTTGCCGGCGGCGATTCCACGGATAGCGAGGTCACGATCGGTTACAATTCCTATAAGCCTCCGGCTGCGGAGGTTCTCTACCACCGGGATCGAGCCACAGTCGTTGTCTTTCATGAGCGTCGCGGCTTCCCGGGCCGTAGTTTCCGGAATACAGCAAGCCGGGTTGGGCGTCATGATCAGGGACACTCTCACGCTTCCTCCAGGTTATTTGAGACGTCCCCAATCTGGGCGCTTTCCCCATCGACGCGGTGACGCGGGTAACTTTCCGCCTCCATCCACCGGCTCACGACCAGGCGAGGGGCCATGCGGCTTCCCGGCGAGATCCTGCAGGGTATACTGGCCCGCTCTGCCCTGGTGGTGCTCCGGATCTATCTGGGAGCGGTGTTTCTGATCGCTGCCCTGCCCAAGCTGCAGGAAGACTTCACCCCCCGCCTCGCCGGCTTCCTCGAGAACGTCGCATTGAAGCAGGCCCACCCCTTTTATCTCCGGTTTCTCGAGCCGGTCGTGCTCCCCAATACGCACCTGTTTGCCCTACTGGTTACCTGGGGAGAGCTGCTGGTGGGGATCTGCCTGGTGCTCGGCCTGTTGACCCGGCTGGCTGCAGCCGGCGCCTTCCTCCTGGCCGTGAACTACATGTTCGCCAAGGGTGCCTGGTTTTGGAATCCTTCCAGCAACGACGCCGCGTTCGGAGTCATCGCGCTGGCGCTGCTTATCGGGGCAGCCGGCCGCACACTGGGCCTGGACCGGCTCCTGGCGCGGCGCTGGCCGCGGTCGCCGTTCTGGTAGGAGAGGAGATGGTCTAGGGTCTAGAGTCTAGAGTCCAGGTCTAGGTCTAGCTTCTAGAGTCTCCGCAGTTTGACCCTCGACCCTAGACCCTAGACCACCCTCAAGCACATCCAGCACGAACGCGTACGTGATCGCGACCTCCCTCAAATAGTCGTAGCGTCCGGATGCCCCGCCGTGTCCCGCCCCCATGTTGGTCCGGAGTAGAAGCCGGCTGTTCCCGAGCTTCATGGCTCTGAGCTTGGCCGTCCACTTGGCCGGCTCCCAGTACGCCACCCGGGGATCGTTGAGCCCCGCCGTCACCAGCATGTGGGGATATTCCTTAGGCTCGATGTTGTCATACGGCGAATACGACCGGATGTAGCTGTACGCCACCGGGTCGTTGGGATTTCCCCACTCATCGTACTCGATGACCGTGAGTGGCAGCGAAGCGTCGAGCATGGTATTCACCACGTCCACGAACGGTACCTCGGCCAGCACGGCACGAAAGAGGTCCGGACGCATGTTGGTGACAGCTCCCATGAGCAGCCCGCCGGCACTTCCGCCGCTGATGACCAGCCGGTCGGCCCTGGTGTAGCCGGCCGCGATGAGATGTTCAGCCGCGGCAATGAAGTCGGTGAAGCTGCGCCGCTTGTTGAGCAGCCGGCCGCCATCATACCAGGCGCGGCCCATCTCTTCTCCCCCTCGGACATGGGCGATCGCTACCACAAAGCCCCGGTCCAGCAGGCTCAAGTTGTTCGATGAAAAGGCCGGATCGTAGCTCAATCCATAGGCGCCGTACCCGCTCAGCAGCATCGGCCGGGCGCCGGCCGGCTCGAAGGGAAGCCGGTACACCAGTGAGATCGGCACCTGTACCCCGTCGGACGCCTGGGCGTAGAGCCGCTCACTGCGGTACAGTGTGGGATCGTAGCCTCCCAGTACCTCGGTTTGTTTCCGCACCGTCCAGCTCCGGGCTGCCATGTCGTAGTCGATCACCGAGCTCGGCGTCAGGAGCGAGGTGTAGGTGAATCGAAGCAGGGTGGTCTCGAATTCCGGGTTGGCATGCGGGCGGACGGTGTAGACTGGCTCGGGGAACGAGATCAGGTGCTCTTCGCCCGATTCCAGCTCCAGGACTCGGATCTGCCGCAGCCCCGATTCCCGCTCGTAGATCACGAGATGCCGGCGGAACGCGTCGGTTCCATCGAGCTTCACATCAGGCCGGTACGGCAGCACCGCGGTCCAATGTTCCTTCGAGGGGGCTGTGACCGGCGCCTTGATCAGCCTGAAGTTGATGGCGCCGTCGTTGGTCGTGATGAAGAAGCTGTCATCGTGGTGGGTGACGGTGTACTCGACTCCGGGCTCCCGGGGCTGTAGTACCCGGAAAGTCTCCTCTGGCGCGTCCGCACTGATAAACCGGACCTCGGAGGTGCAGTGGCTCGATATGTCGAGCAGCAGATATCGCCGGCTGCGGGCCCGGCTGATGTCGAGGAAGAATGAAGCATCCGGCTCGAAATACACGAGCGCATCGCTCGAAGGCGCGGTACCCACGACGTGACGATACAGCCGGCAGGGACGCCTGGCTTCGTCCAGCTCGGTGTAGAACAGCGTGCGGCTGTCGTTGGCCCATGCCACACCGTGTGATGTGTTCGGAATCTGCTCGGAGAGCAGCTTATCGGTAACCAGATCCTTGATGTAAAGGGTGAACTCCTCCGCGCCTGAGGTGTCTGCCGAGTAGGCCAGAAGCCGGTGGTCCGGACTCACGGCCAGGGCGCCGAGTCGGAAATATGACTGCCGTTCTGCGAATGGGTTCTGATCCAGAAGGACCTCCTCGGGCCCTTCCTCCAACCGCCGGCGGCAGAAGATCGGGTACTGCCCTCCCGCCTCGGTGCGGCTGTAGTACAGGTAATCGTCCACTCGCTCGGGAACCGAGAGATCGGTTTCCTTAATCCGGCTTCGCATCTCCTGGTACAACTGTTCCTGCAGAGCGTCGGTGTGTCGCATGACGCCGGCGGTATAGCGGTTTTCGGCCTCGAGGTATGCCATCACCTCGGGGTCGTTTTTCTCCCGCAGCCAGAAGTAATCGTCGACCCGAGTCTCCCCGTGGACCCGCTCGGTCCGGGGAGCGGTTCGCGCGAGCGGTGGAACCAGGGCTTCATGAGCTGACATCTAAATTCTTCGTTCTCCGGAGACACAGGGTCCACGGACAGACGTGAGGGACCCCGGAGGTAGGTCCTGGGGGTGAATTACCCAGGGTGCGATATGCAAGTCAAGTGTCGCGTAAGGTGTTGAGTAGCAGCGGCTTGCCGTGTCAAGCGGCGCTGGCGGGACGAGCTTAACGGCAGACGGTTTCAGGAGCCGCGGTGGATGTGCGGCTCCTGCATGTAATTACCCTTCGGTCAGTGGCAGCCGCGCACCTCTTTTCGCTCGACGAAGCTCCAGCTTTTGGCGCTAACACCCGGGACTACAACGACATCGGCTGGCTGAGTCAGGGCCGCGGAGGTCATGCAGTTGGGTCCTGGGGTGGTCTCCACGACCTCCACGAGGAGGTCACCAGCCTGCTGGCGCACCCGATCGATGGCGATCTCGTATCCACCCGTGGCACGCTGGCCCGCGGTAACCGCGAGGGCCACATCCCGAGTGAAGTCAACGGCCGGCCGGTCGCCCACGCCGAGCTCCGACCAGAATTCGGCCCAGGCGTTGGCATCGCGAATTACCAGCCGCCGAGACTCGCTGACCCCGGTACGGCTCCACTGCCCGATTCTCCTGATGTCGAGGCTGGTGTCGTTGCCGTAGGCGCCGTAGCCCTGTTCCTGCCGGGACGGCTCGGCCTGGGGTGGTTCAGCTCGGGCCTGCTCCACCGGAGGCTGGTTGGCTACCGGAGCAGTCGCTGCGGCCGTGTCCGACGCGGTCGAGTCGTAATCCGAGACGGGAGTGGGGGCCAGACTGACCGGCTGCTCGTTGCCGTTGTCATCCTGGGCTACCCGCATGGTGGTTCCCCCGGCGCAGGCGATGAGCCCGGCAAGGGGGAGGAACAGTGCGCACCGTCGGGGGAACATGGTCGCTCCATTCGTGTGAGGTGCGAGAGGCAATAGGATTGTGTTACCAACGTAAGAACATCCAGCCGCGGCTGCGAACCGTCCTCGTCTCGTAGGACCTGTGATCTGCATCACAATGCCGGTGAGCGGAATCACAGCCAGGCCCGGGATACCGGCCTAGCGTGAGACGTTCTTCCTGCCCAACCCACTGACATGCGCGGTCTGCTACGCGCGATGACGACTTCACCTGGAGGTTACGATGAAGACACTCAGAGGATGGTGGATGCTCGCGACCGGGGCCGTGTTTCTAGCCGCCGGCTGCAATAAGGGGCGCGAAACCGGAGCGGTCACATCGAAGACGTCGGAAGGGACTTCGAACGCGCCCTCGAGCGGCGCCCTGAATGAGCGGGACCTGGCCCTGGTGCGGGTCGTCAACGCGATTCCGGGAGAAGCAGCGGCGGTGATCTACGCGGGCGACAGTGCGGCCTTCTCGGGTGTCGGCTACAAGACTGCCACCGAGTTTCGCAAGATTCCGGACGATCGCTTCGACTTCAAGCTCGGCTCGAGGGAGAATCCTCTGGCGGAGAATCACGAGAATCTATCCGGTGGGGGACACTACACCATCGTGGCCATGCCCGATGCCGGCGGAGCCGACAAGCGGAACCTTCGGGTGCTGGACGACGATCTCAAGCCGGTTCCCGCCGACAAGGCCCGGGTCCGGGTGATAAACGCCATTCCGGGCGATCTGGAGATCAGTGTCTACGTTCGCGGGAGGCAAGAGGCTCTGTTCGACGGGGTGAATTTCAAGAGTGAAGCCGGCTGGAGCGAGATCGACCCGATTGCCGGTACTCTCGAGATCCGGCCCCAAGGTAAAAAGAATGTCCTGGTCAGCCAGCCGAATGTGAAGCTTGAAGGTGGGAAGAGCTACACGTTTGTGGTGGCGGGCGGTCCGGCCAAGCCGGATCTGATCAAGGTCGAGGATATCGTAGCCGCTCAGTAGGGAAGGCGGCGAGGACGGCGAGGGCGGCGAGAACGGCGCCGTCTTTGCCGTCTTCGCGGTCACCCTCCCTAGCCGTACCTCGGTTCGGCCCCCATCATATTGTCCTGTCAGTTCAACCCTGCCCGCGCCGCCTCAAAGGAGATCGCGATGAACCTCGTGGATCGTGTCAAGCGCATTCTGGTCTCGCCTCAGACCGAGTGGCAGGTCATCGATGCGGAGCCGACTACTACAGGCGCACTGTACGCCGGCTATATCGCGCCGCTCGCCGCCATCGGTCCGATCGCCCAACTGATCGGGTATTCCGTCTTCGGCATAACGGTCCCCTTCATGGGGACCTACCGGGTCCCCTTCGGCTCGGCGCTCACGAGTGCGATCGTCAGCTACGTCCTCACCCTGTTGGCTACCTATGTCCTCGCGCTGATCATCGATGCTCTCGCGCCTACGTTCAGCGGACAGCGTAACCAGGTCCAGGCGCTCAAGGTGGCGGCCTACTCCAGCACGGCGGCGTGGGTAGCGGGGATCTTCGCCCTGATTCCCGGGCTGAGGCTGCTCACAATCCTGGGGGCGTACAGTCTGTACCTCCTGTACCTGGGTTTGCCGGTGCTGATGAAGAGCCCGCGCGACAAGGCGCTGGCGTACACGGCAGTCGTCGTTCTCGCTGCGATAGTCCTCTTCATGGTCGTGGGTATGATCGCGGGCCGGTTTATTGGCATGCCGTCTGCAATGACGACGCCCTGATCCACGGTTGGTGGCCTCCGCGCCGAATGATGTAGCCGGAGGCCCTCTCCTCTCCCTTGGCGACGGGGATCACAGCCCCGAGGCCAGTCCGGATGTAAGATTGCCGTTTCGTCTGGCGCTAAGTCAGCTAGGGGATGAAAGATCCAACGATCGACCTAGAACCTGAGGAAGGATGCTCCCATGACTCGTCGCCTTGCCATGATCAGTCTGCTCGTTCCCACTCTCGCGTTCGGATCCGGCCTCGGCAGTTGTGCCCGGAATCCCGTCACCGGGAAGAGCGAGCTGTCCCTGGTGTCCGAGTCGCAGGAAATTCAGATGGGTCAGGAGGCATCCAAAGAAGTCGCCCAGTCGATCGGCTTGTACGATGATGCCGCGGCCCAGTCCTACGTGGCATCAATAGGGAAGCAGATCGCCGAAAAATCCGAACGGCCCAATCTGCCCTGGGAGTTTCACGTCGTCGATGACGCCTCGGTCAATGCCTTTGCGCTCCCCGGTGGCTTCATCTACGTCACCCGCGGCCTGATGACGAGTATCAACGACGAAGCCGAGTTTGCCACGGTGGTCGGCCATGAGATCGGACACGTCACCAACCGCCACTCGGTGCAGCAGATCAGCAAGGCGCAGCTGGCCCAGCTGGGACTGGGAATAGGCAGCATCCTCTCGTCGGATATCGCGCGATTCGGGCAGCTGGCCAGCGCGGGACTGAGCGTGCTCTTCCTGAAATACAGCCGCGACGCGGAGAACCAGGCCGATCAGGCCGGCTTCCGTTATGCCTTCAATCAGGGATATGACGTGCGGGAGATGACCAACGTCATGGAAACGCTGGATCGGATCAGCCAGACCAGCGGCGGCGGCAAGCTCCCCGAGTGGCTGGCCACCCACCCCAATCCGGGCAACCGGATCAAGCACATCGAGAGCATGCTTGATACCACCAAGCTGGATCTGAGTAAAGCAAAGACCAACCGGGAGCAGTATCTCCAGCACGTGCAGGGGATGGTGTACGGCGAGGATCCCCGGCAGGGCTACTTCGAAGGCACCCACTTCTACCACCCCAAGATGCGCTTTCAGCTGACCTTCCCGGACGGTTGGCAAACCCAGAACACGCCGCAGGCGGTAGTCGCCCTCAGTCCCAATCAAGACGCCATCGTGCAGCTGGGACTGGCCGGCAACGCTTCACCCAGCCAGGCGGCGCAGCAGTTCCTCTCCCAACAAGGCGTCCAGGCGGGTCAGGTATCCTCTTCGAGCATCAACGGACTGCCCGCAACCACGAGCACCTTCCAGGCTCAGACCCAGCAGGGCAACATCGAGGGCCTGGTTTCGTTCATCTCGTACGGCGGCAGTACCTATGGGATCATGGGCTACACCCCGGCGGGGAAGCTGGGCAACTACGAGGAGACGTTTAACCGAACCATCCGCAGCTTCGGCGAGCTACGGGACCAATCCAAGATCAATGTTCAGCCGGCCAAGGTCGAGCTGGTGCGGTTGAACCGGAGCATGACGCTCGAACAGTTCAACGCTCAATATCCGTCGTCGATTCCGATCGAGCAGCTCGCCATCATCAATGAGGTGGAGGGGCCGTCTGCCGCCCTATCAGCGGGACGGACGGTCAAGCGGGTGGTGGGAGGACCAAAGCAACGATCGTCCTGATCCGTTGGGCAGCACAATGCCCACCTTAATCCGGCAGGCGGAGTAGCAGTCGCTCTCTGCTGCCGCTGCTGACCGGCTCGATCTGCGCGAAGATGGTCAACTCTTCGGTTGACTGGGCAGCGCACGACCCCGGCACCAGTCCCCGCACTTCGATCGAGGCACCGGCGTCCTCCAGGGTCCACGATCCCGCTCGCCTCCCGGCGCCGGCCGCCGTACAGTGGCCGACCACCCGCACCCGCCGCCCCAACAGGCTGTCCACCTCGAGCGCATCGTGAACCCGCACCACCGGGGCCTCTGCCGCCCGTCCGGGAAAAGGGCGGTCCGGCTCGGGCAAGCCGCCCGTCTTCTGGCCTGGCCGGGCCGCGGGGGCCGTCGCGGCCGGGCCCACGGCCGGACCCGCGACCGGAGCAGGATTCCCGGGCTCGCGGGCGGCTTCTCCCCGAGGCCGGCAGCCGGCCAGACCGATCATGAGAAGACAGCTGACGGGATAAAGGCGCATCAGACTTTCGGCATGGGGCAAACGGTCAGGAGACGCGACGAGTCTTTCGCTTCATGAAGTCCATCAGGATGAACTGGCCCAGGGTCATGGTGTTGGTGAAGTAGGCCTTGCCTTTGCAGATCGATGCGACCTGCTTGACGAACTCGACCAGGCTCCGGTCCCGGGCCAGCATGAAAGTGTTGATCATGATCCCGTTGCGCCGGCAGTTGGCAACTTCCCGATAGGTCGCCTGCAGGATCTGCGGATCGAGACCCATGGAGTTCACGTAAATGCGGCCATCCGGCATGGTGAGCGCGGAGGGCTTCCCGTCGGTAATCATGATGATCTGGCGCATGTCCTTCTTCTGACCCTGCAGGATGCGCCGGGCGAGCTTGAGCCCTTCGGCGGTATTGGTGTGGTAGGGCCCGACCTGTGCCGTCGCCAACGCGCTGAGCGGAATTTCCTCCGCCGAATCATGAAACAACACGACCCGCAGGCTGTCCCCCGGATATTGGGTTCGGATCAGGTGAGTGAGTGCCAGGGCAACCTTCTTGGCCGGAGTGAACCGGTCCTCGCCGTACAAAATCATGGAGTGAGAGCAGTCGAGCATCAGCACCGTCGCGGCCGATGAGCGGTACTCCGATTGGCTCACCATCAGATCGCTGTATTCGATGTTGAGCGGGACCCCAATGCCTTCCCGGGCTATGGCGTTGGTCAGTGTTGCCGGGACATCCAGGTTCAGCACGTCGCCGAACTCGTATTGTTTGCTCACTCCTTCGGCTTCGACCCCGGTGGCCAGATACGGCGTGTCGTGCGCGCCGAAGCTCGACTTACCGACGCTGCCCAGGAGGTTCTTCAACGTCTTGTAGCCCAGGAAGTCGATGCCCTTCTCGGTAAGGTTGAACTGCACCTGCTGCGCGGCCGAGTGCGCCTGGCCCCCGGGGCCGAACATCGATTGATAGCCCTGCGGGACCTGGGGTGCCTGGGTGACGTTCAGGAAACCTTCGTCCATCAATCGCTGCACGATCCGGTCGAGCAGCTGCCCCAGCTCGGCTTCGATCTCGTGGTCCCGCGCCTCATCCCCGGTGGATTCGCCCCGCAGGACCTTGAGCATCTCGGGCGTGAGTTGCCCGGATTCCATGAGCGCTTGGAGGATGGCCTGGCGCAACGCATCCAACGACCGCTCTCCCTCGCCCATTTCGTCGTGCCAGAACGATGGCGAGTTGCCGGCGAACCCCGACTGGAGCAGGAAGTCGCTCAACTGGTCCAGCAGTCCCTGGAGGTTGACGGCGTCGGCCAGCTCGGGGTGGTACTTGGAGTACGTGGTGAAGCGCATATTGAGTCGGTAGTCGGTAGTCGGGAGTCGGAAGTCTAGGGTCCAGGGTCTATGATCTAGTTGTATTGATAACGTTACCAGGACGGCCGCACCATGGCCGGGACGGCCCTAGACTCTCGACCATTGACCCTAGACCTTCCTTG
>JBJMPK010000040.1:0-19897 GCA_045803245.1 Gemmatimonadales bacterium | reverse complement strand
ATCTCCATCGCGCGAAGCAGCGATACGAAGCCGCCCTCCATCCGGCATGGCGTCGAGCGCGTTGGAGACTACCTCGCCGGCCTGCTGCACCACCTGCTTGACCTCGGGCTTGTGCTGCTCGATCTCCGACTTGACCGTCTCCTTCACCTCTCGCCCGGCCTCGACCGCGGCGTCCTTCACCCGTTCCGCCGTCTGCTCGGCGCGATCCACCAACTGATCTCGGGTGGAGCCCATCAGCTCGTTCTCCCGCTCAGTGCCGGGCAAGAGCAGACCGAGCGCGAGTCCCACGACCGCGGCCCCGATGGCCAGCGCCAGGGGATTCTCCTCGGCCGTGTGCTCCAGGTTGGTCTTGATTCGGCGGGTCTGCCGGCGGGCCTCGCCACCGAGCTCGCTGATACGCTCGCCGGCCCGCTCCTTGAGCTCCCCAGCTCGCTCAGCCACGCCGCTGGCCGCCTCGCCGACGGTCTCCTTCACTCCGCTGACTGAGCTGCCGAGACGTCCCCGGCCGGTCCCGCTTTGCCAGCTTTCACCTTGGCGGCGCTCCGGTCCGGTATAGGCGTACCTTGCCATCCGGCTGCCCGATACCTCGCTGCGGGAGCGCTGGGTCAGGAGCCAGGTAACCCCGGCGCCTACGGCTATGACGGGAAGCGGATTCTCCCGGATAACCTCCACCAGCCGAGACCCGGTACGGCGGGCCTGCTCTCCCACGTTGGAGACCGCGCCCTGGGCTGCGCCCTTTATGGCGCTCTTGGCCTCTTCCTTGAGGTTCTGAGGGTTCAGCTTGTTTCCCAGCTCGTCGATGTCCCGGCTCAGGCGGCTACGGGTCTGCTCGATCTCACGCTCGATCTCTTCGGGGCGCTTCTCACCCCGCTCTCCGATCTCGGAGTCGAATCCCTGTCCTGACGGCCCATAGGCGAGCCCCGGGTCCTTCCGCTCGTACTCACTCATGACCTTTGCTCCTTTGCCCATTGGACGTCGTCTTTTATGGATTGCACATCGTCCCGGATGTTTTCCACGGTTCTGCGGGGGGCTAGGTCGACCTGCTTGAGCTCTCCCAATCCTTTCCGCAGCATGGCATAACCCGCGATCGCGAGCACCGCACCTACAATCAAGGCCGAAACCCAGGGCGAGATGTTGGCCAGGTCCTGCAGCCCCAGGATCAGCGCGGCTACCAGCGCGAGCGCACCCACATAGGCCACGAACCCACCAGCCACTACCGAGACCAGGTTTGCCGTCAAGCGGCTGATCTTGTCGGTCATTTCCGCGCGCGCGAGTTGGATCTCCTGCCGCACCAGCAGCGTCATGTCCTGGCTCAGCTGGCCGAACAGCTCGCCGATGCTTCGCTCTTGCCTAAGCTCCGGCATACCCGCCTCCCAGTCCGCTCTCCGCGCCCGAATAACCGCCGCCGGCGTAGCCCCCACCGGGCCTCGAGGTCTCGAATTCGCTGGCAGAGCGATCGTAGTTGAAGCGATTCTCGCGACCGCTGTTCCGGCGACGCTCCCGGCCCCGCTGGGAGCTCTTGATGAACCGCGCACCGATGAGGCCCAGCACCAGGGCACCGCCCAGTATCACCGCGGGCTGCCGCCGGGCCAGGTTCTCCACGTCGTTCCTCATGGCCGCCGCGTCTTTGTCGCGAAGGTATCTGGCAACCTGATCAACCTGGCGGGCCAGCGTCTCGGTCAGACCGGCGAAGCGGGTCTGCTCCTCGGAGCGGAGGTGCTCGGTGGTCCGCCGCAGAGCCTCGGCCACGGAGCCGATCTGCTCGGCAAACTGGTTCTTGCTCTCGCCCAGGCTGGATTGGGCACGATCTTTGGCCTGCTGGAACGTGGTCTTCGCCTGATCGACCACCTGGTTCTTCACGTCGCGGATCTGCTCCCGCGCGCCACCCCGATCGGCGGCCTGGTCCTGGAATCCACGGTTCTCCGTGTTTGCCATGGTCATCGCTGGGCTCCTTTTGCTAACCGTTTGCCATTATCACGTCGAACCGCCCCGGGCGGCGCGTAGCGATCTGAAAGTGTCCCGACGCCCACTGCTCCAGGCGCGGTCGGAGGTATGTGTCGGGGTACAAAAGACAATTCGAGCGCGGTTGATGCGGTGTTCCAGATCACGGGCAGCAACTCGGCGACGAGGCGGGAACCCAAACGGTCTAGGGTCCAGAGTCCAGAGCGGGCAAAGCACCCGCTTCGTTCCTGGACCCTAGACCCTAGACCTTAGACACTAGGGTTTGGAGCAGCTGTCCTTCGAGCTACCGAGTCCGGCCACCCTGCGAGACCCGGTCGTACTCGGCCCCGCTCATCTTGTCGGTATCGACGTCGTGCTGGCCGGTGACCCGGTGCCAGGCATCGCGAACGGCACTCTTGATGTTGTCCCAGGTCGATCCCGCCCCGCTCCGGCCCTCGAACTTCTCCCAACCGGTCTGCAGGTCCGACTCGACATCGTTCCACTTCCGGCCCATGTGGTGCTGTCCGGACTCGAACCCATACTGGTAAGCCGGGCGGAAGTCCTCGTAATTTCGGCCGGTGGCGTACGGTCTCGTGCTGAAGTTATTACGCCACCAGTTGTCCTCATCGTTCCAGGATCTATCGGTCGCCATTGTTTCCTCCATGGCATCGGGTGTCGCACTCGAAAGGACCCGTACAGTACCCACGCCTCCCGGACAGCGGCGTGATCTTCATCACCTTACGGAGACGGAGCTACGATTCCTTTCATTTGCTCGGCAAACGCGGGCCCGGTGGGGCTGCCATCTTCATGTTTGAGGAAGACATAGGCGTCGCTCCAGGGTTGCGCCCGTATCCGGCCGGCCCAGGCCTCCAGCGCAGGGACATCGTAGTCCAGCCGGCGAAGCCGGAGATAGCCCCATGAGGCGGTGGTCACGAGTGGAGCACCCTTGCCCTCTGCTTCACTCTCATCAACTGCTACCAAAGGCACGTCCCGAGAGCGGAGAATTTCGTACACCTCCTCATCGAACCAGGAGGCGTGGCGAAACTCCATCGCCGCCGGCCAGCGCCGGGGCAGCCGGCTGAGGAACTCGGACAGACGGCTCGCGTCTTTCTTGAACGTGGGAGGGAGCTGAAACAACGTGGGACCGAGTCGTTCGCCGAGAGGATTGATTGCCCGGAGAAAGTAGGCGAGCGATCCGTCGCCGTCCGCCAGGCGGTCATTATGGGTGATCCGGCGCGAAGCCTTCAGCACGAAGCGAAAGCTCTCGGGTACCTGGGCGGCCCAGCCGGCCAGCACCGGCTCGGTTGGAATGCGATAGAATGAGTTGTTGACCTCGACGGTGGGGAACCGGGAGGCGTAGAATCGAAGCATTTCGTCGGCCGGAAGCTTCGGGGGGTAGAAGCTCCCCTTCCACTCCTTATAGGACCAGCCGCTGGTGCCGACGTGGATGTTCATTGAGGGAAGTCTAGGGTCTAGGGTCTAATGTCTAGGGCCGGACCCTCGACCCTAGACCCTAGACTCCTTCACCAACTGCTGATACGCCCTGAGATGCCGGATCGCCGCACTACGCCGCCCCATCTGCTCGTGGAGTCGTGCCAGGTTGAAGTGGGCATCAGCGAGCTCAGGATCCAGCCGCAGCGCCCGGCCGTACGCGTCGATCGCCTCTGCCCAGCGGCAGAGCTCTTCCAGAGCGGTGCCCAGATTGAACGCCGCGGTTGGATCGCCGCCGCCCGCCAATAGCGAGCGCCGATAGTGCTCGATGGCCTCGGGTATCCGTCCGGCCAATTGAAGCAGGCGCCCGAGATTCACGTGCGCCGCGGCGTGGTCCGGATCCAATCCGATCGCGCTGAGATAGGCACTCAAGGCCTGCTCCGGCCTGGTCTCTTCGATGGCTTCGCCGAGATCGAACCACTCGCCCGCGCTGAGCAACTCGTCCGGACGCCGGGGTGAACAAGCCAGGCGCTGTGCCGTCGGTCCGGCCCTGCCGGCGAGCCGGGCGGCAAAGTCGATCTGAAGCTGTTCGGATTCGGGGTTCCACGCCGCGCTGCCTTCCTGCACGATGACCCGGTCGGCGTCGGCGATGATTCTCAACCCACTCAGCGACCATCCCGTGGGCAGATTACGCGCGAGCTTCCGAAGCGCGCCATTGATCCGGCGCCGTGGCACTCGGGCACCGGCGAGCTCGCGGGCCGTGCGGAGGAGAACCAGGTCTTGAAACGAGAAGCGATAGGAGTTGCGGGGGCCGCGGTCGGGAGTGAGGAACCCGGCTCTAGCCTGCGATCGAACCCGCGCCTCGGACAGGCCTAGCAGCCTGGCGACGTCGCGGGTGGTGTATGACTCCATGAGTACAACAATTTAGGACTTCTGTCCCAGCCTGTCACCCCAGGTCTCGCTAGCCGCGGCCTCCAGCCTTCCGCTTCTTGGGCGCCTCTTCCTCTTCCAGCTTGGCGCCCACCCGCTTGGCCGGCTTCTTATCGGTCGTGTTGGTACCGCGCTTGGCCAGACTGGCCTTCAGCGCATCCATGAGGTCGATGATCTTGGTCTCGGGAGGAGCTTCTTCGGCGGTGATCTCCTGGCCCTCGACTTTCTGCTGAATCGCATCGAGCACCCGCTCGCGTACCGTATCGTGGTAGTTCTCCGGGCGGAACTCGTCGTTGGACGATTGCTCGATCAGAAGGCGAGCCAACGAAAGCTCCGCCTCTTTGACCGGCGTCTCGGGGTGGGGCACCTCGGAGGCGGGCCGGAGCTCCGCGTTGTAATGGAGCTGCTCCATGATCAGTACCCCATTCAAGGGACGGATCAAAACCAGGTGCTGCTTGCCCCGGGCGGAGTATTGCCCCAGCGCGGCTCGCCCGGTGTCTTTGAGTGCCTCACCCAGCAGCCGGTAGGCCCGGTCGCCGCCTTTGTCGGGGCCCAGGTAGTACACCTTGTCGAGGTAGATCCGATCAACCGCGGAGAGCGGGACGAACTCGGCGATGTCGATGGAGTTGGTGGCCTTCTCGTCGAGCGCCTTGATCTCCTCGGGGGAAAACTGGACATACTGCCCCTTGGCAAACTCATACCCCTTGGCGATCTCGTCCTTCTCGACCACCTGCTCTTCCTTGGGGCAGATGTATTGCTGCTTCAGCCGGCTGCCGCAGGTCTTGTGCAGCATGTTGAAGCTGACCGTCGCGGAGGACTCGCTGGCGGAATAGAGCTGGACCGGGACCGATACCAGTCCGAAGGAGATGCTTGCGTTTCCGATTGATCTGGGAGGCATGTGGTCCCATATACTCAGCAAAACTGGAGCCCGCAAGGGCCGCCCCCGGCCCGCTCTTTTTTCCTCGCCTTCGTCGCGACACCTTTCATATCATGCCCCACCCGAAATCCGATCCGCTCGGTCCCTACCGGGCTAAGCGCTTGCTGGAGCGGACGTCCGAGCCGGCCGGCTCACTGGCGGGCGACCGTGGCTCCCCCGGGGGACTCTTTGTCATTCACAAACATGCCGCCCGGCGGCTCCATTTCGACCTTCGATTGGAGATGGATGGGGTGCTCCGGTCCTGGGCGGTGCCCAAGGGCCCTTCATACGATACTGCGGACAAGCGACTGGCCGTGATGGTGGAGGACCACCCTCTCGAGTATGGAGACTTCGAAGGCTTGATCCCCGAGGGCAGTTACGGTGCGGGCGCGGTGATCGTATGGGACCGGGGACGATGGCTGCCGGTCGGAGATCCCGCCGACGGGCTCTCCCAAGGCAAGCTGCTCTTCGAGCTCCGAGGCATCAAACTCCACGGTATGTGGACCCTGGTAAAGCTGAAGAAGGGCGAGAACGATTGGCTCTTCATCAAGGAGCGGGATGCCTATGCGGGGCCGTCCAGCGAAATCCCACCCGAGGAATCGGTGCTGTCCGGTCTTACCGTCGAGGATCTAAAGGCCGGCCGCACCCCGGCCGGCAGCATACGGTCCGAACTGGAGCGACACGGCGCACTTAGGAAGCCGCTAGCTCCCGAGAGCGTCCGTCTCATGCTCGCCGAGTCGCGAGACACCGCGTTTACCGCCCCGGGTTGGCTCTTCGAGCTCAAGCTCGACGGATACCGGGCCCTGGCGGCTCGGCAGGGTACTTCGCGCCTGCTCTCCAGGAACGGCAAAGACCTGTCGTTGTGCTTCCCCGAGATCATCCGCGCCCTGACCGCCCTTCCGTTCGAGCGGCTCCTGCTCGACGGCGAGATCGTGGCACTGGATGACTCCGGCCGGCCCAGCTTTCAAAGACTCCAGCAGCGGGCCCAGCTCCGGCGCATCCTCGATATCCGCCATGCCTCGGTGGAGAATCCGGTCACCTATTTTGCCTTCGATCTTCTCGGAGTAGACGAGTTCGACCTCCGCAGCTTACCGCTGTCTGCCCGCAAGGCTCTGCTCCAGAAGGTGCTGCCGCCCGCCGGTCTGATCCGCTACCTCGAGCACTTCGAGCAGGATGGGGAGGTGCTGTATCAGCAGGTTCAAAAGCTGGGCCTCGAGGGCATCATCGCCAAGCGCAGCGGCTCGGTCTACCGCCCAGGACGCTCGGCTACCTGGCTCAAGATCCGCACCCGCCGGTCGGACGACTTCGTAGTGGTCGGCTTCACGGCTCCCAAGGGATCGCGTACCGGCTTCGGTGCGCTCTATCTGGGAACGTACGTGGACGGCCAGCTCACCTATTCCGGACGGGCCGGGAGCGGATTCAGCGACCATCAACTGCTGGATATTCGGAAGGAGCTGGAGTCGGCCCGTCGAGCAGAGCCGCCCTGTACCGGTGCCATCCCAGAAGAAAAGGGTGCTTCCTGGGTTGAGCCCCGGTTGGTGTGTGAGGTGGAGTTCACCGAGCGGACCGGTGACGGGCTTCTGCGGCAGCCGGTCTTCCTCCGGTTTCGAGACGACAAGAGGCCGGAGGAGTGTGTCGGAAGCGGGGAAGCGGGTAAGCGGGTAAGCGGGGAAGTAAGTCAGAAAGAAGAGCTGGACGAGATTATCACCCTGACCCCGACCTTGAACGCAGTAAAAGGGAGGGGGAAGGGGCCGGAACGCAATGCTGCCGAGATCGTTGCGTTCACCAATCTAAAGAAAGTCTTCTGGCCCGAGGACGGCTTTACCAAGGGCGACCTCATTGAGTACTATCGCACCATCTCACCCTGGATGCTTCCGTACCTGGCCGACCGGCCGGTGGTGCTCACACGCTACCCCGACGGTATCCACGGGAAATCATTTTACCAGCAGGATGCTCCCGGATTTGTACCCGAGTGGATTCGGACCGAGCGCATGTGGAGCGAGCAGGCTCAACGCGAAATCAGCTACTTCATCTGCGATGATGAGGCGGCACTCCTATACCTGATCAACCTCGGCACCGTTCCGCTTCATATCTGGGGCAGCCGCACCACCCGGATCGACCGTCCCGATTGGTGCATCCTCGATCTCGATCCTAAAGATGCCCCATTCACCGATGTCATCCGGGTGGCTCAAACCACGCATGCGCTGTGTGAGGAGATTGGCTTACCCAATCTGATCAAGACGAGCGGATCGTCCGGGCTCCATGTGCTGATTCCGCTGGCTGGACAATGCCGCCATGACGAGGCGCGCAGCCTGGGCGAGCTCCTCGCGAGACTCATTACCACGAGGCTGCCCGAGATCTCGACCATTACCCGGCAGGTCTCCCGCCGCGGCGGAAAGGTGTATGTCGACTACCTCCAGAACGGGGCCGGGCGCCTGATTGTAGCGCCCTTCAGCGTGCGGCCCCTGCCCGGTGCGCCGGTCTCTATGCCGCTGAGATGGAACGAGGTGAAGGAGGGCCTCGACATCCGGTCGTTCACCATAAAGACGGCCTCCTCGCGCATGCAGAAGCTGAAGCGGGACCCATTGAGGGATGTGTTGACGGAGCAGCCGGACCTTCATGCGGTGCTGGAGAAGATCGGGAAACGATAGCAGGGAAAGCGACGGTGAGTAGATTTCTCAGTCGCTTTGCTCCTTCGAAATGACAGCAATGGATCTTCAGCTCCGTGTCTCTGAAAAGATCGGCTCGGTTTCGGCCATTCTGGTTCGACCACCCGATGCCTGGCTGATCTACATCCTGGCACACGGAGCCGGTGCCGGTATGCGGCACCCGTTCCTCGAGTCGATCTCGGCAGCGCTGGCCCGGCGAGGTGTGGCGACGCTTCGATACCAGTTTCCCTATATGGAGACTGGCCGCAAGCGTCCGGACGTGCCCGCCGTCTTGGAGGCCACCGTTGCCGCGGCCGTGGCGAAGGGTCGTGAGCTTGCCCCCGAGCTACCCGTTATCGCCGGAGGGAAGTCTCTCGGCGGCCGCATGACATCCGGCGCTGCGGCCTCCGGGCACCTTGAAGCGGTCCGGGGCCTGGCCTTTCTCGGATTCCCTCTTCACCCTCCAGGACAGCCCGGCACCCGCCGCGCCGATCACCTCGACCGGGTAGATCTCCCGATGCTGTTCCTCCAGGGTACTCGCGACGCCTTCGCCGAGCCCGACCTGATCACCGAGGTGTGCCGGCGGCTCGGGCCCAGAGCCGCACTCCACATGGTCGAGGGTGGAGATCACTCGTTCGTCGTGCCCAAGCGGTCGGGCCGTAGCGGCACCGAGGTCATGGAAGAGCTGGCCGACACACTGGTGAGATGGTCCCGCTCACGTGTGCTCGGCCAGGTACCCGCGTGAGCTTCGACCCCACGTTCCAGCAGCGACGCGCCATCGAGGCGCCGCTCGGCCCGGTGCTCGTCGTTGCCGGCCCGGGAGCGGGGAAGACATACTGCCTCATCGGGCGGATCAATCACCTGATCGGAACGTTCGGTATCGCGCCCCCGAAGATTCTGGCAGTCACCTTCACCAACAAGGCGGCAGAGGAGATCGCTAAGCGGCTGCATGAGACCCGCGGCCCCATGGCCGTAGAAATCACCCGGGGAACGCTGCACGCCACTTGTCTCACTATCCTGCGGGACTTTGCCGGGCGATGCGGATTGCGACCGGGGTTCGGAGTGGCGGACCGGGACTACCAGGAGCGGCTATTGCGGCGGCTCCGTATCCCAGCCAAGCACTGCTCCCGGGCACTTTCACTCTTCAGCCTTTACCAGTTGCAGGGCAGGCCATTGGGTGAGCGTGGCCTGATGCTCTATCAGCGATACCGTGAGGCGCTCCGGGCCCGGAATCTTGCCGACTTCGACGATCTGGTAGCCCTCACCGAGCAGTTACTGCGCACCGACGAGCGAGCCGCCGCGGAGCTTCGCGAGCGGTGGGACTATGTGCTGGTCGACGAGTTCCAGGATTTGAATCCGGTGCAATACGGCATCATCCGGCGCCTCGCCCAGCATCACCGGAACCTCTTCGGTGTGGGCGACGACGAGCAGTCCATCTTCTCCTGGACCGGTGCCGATCCCCGGATCATCAGCCGGTTCAGGGAAGACTTCGGGTTGGGCGAGCCGATCGTTCTGGATGAGAACCGCCGCTGCTCGGTTCAGATCTTCGAGACGGCGCGCCGTCTGATCGCCCGGAATCCAAAGCTCTTCGACAAGCAGATCGGAGCCAGCCGGGAATCAGCCTTTGACGTCGTGGTCCGCACGTTCGAGAACGAGGACACCGAAGCCGCCTGGCTGCTGGCCGATATCCTCGATGATCGCAGCAGGGCGGGGCTCAGCTGGGGCGAGTACGCGGTGCTGTATCGCAATCACAAGATGGGCCAGCGTCTGGAAGAACGACTGATCTGCGCCGGCATCCCCTGTCGAATGGCCCGCGGGCAGGCGCTGATGGATGACAAGGTCGTCGGGTGGGTGATAGCCTCGCTGCGGGTCATCCGCTTTCCCGACGATCCGGTGGCGGCCGGCGCGCTGGGCGAGCTGGCGCTCTCCCGGGCGTTGCGGCAGGAGGTACGCAAGGTGTCTTCCCGGGAGAAAGACCTGCTGGCCAATCTCCGGGGCTTTGCTGGGTCTCGTCCCCGGGGAGACGCCGAGCGGAGACAGGTGTGGCGGCTCATCTATCACCTGGAGAACCTCCGCGGATTGGGCCGGTCCCATCACACGCTGTCCGGCCTGGTGGACGAGCTCCTCACCCGTCCGATCGGGGCCGGACGTAATCCGCTGGAGGAGCATCACGACGAGCTGACCGAGCCGTCCGCCTACCCGGGGGCATCGCTCCTGTCCCGGCAATTGGAGCGAGCCATCGGGGCACGGGCCCGAGTCTGGGTCGAGCCCGATGGCGGTGTCGATATTCCCCTGCTCGCAATGCTGCGGGGAGCCGGCGTGACCAACGCTCACCGACTGCCGCCGAACCTCCAGCCTGGTCCGGAGGATGTGACCTTGCGGGCCGGAGACGGGAGCAACGGCGGCTGGCCGCTCCGCCTGTTCAAGGCCCTCCAGCTGCTTCATACCCGCGATATGAGGAGCGATCTCGATGACTTCGTTGCCTTTGACCTGGAGACCAGCAGCTTCGACATCGAAGCCTGCGAGATCGTGGAGATCGCCGCGGTACGGGTGCGGAACAATGTGGCAGTAGCCTGGTTCCGGCAGATGGTGGCCTGCACCCGGCCGATCGAGCCTGCGGCCACGGAGGTCCATGGGTGGACCGACGCGGATGTGGCCGGAGCGCCATCCATGGCGGAGGTGTGGCCCCGTTTCAGCGAGTTCGTCGGGTCTGACGTGCTGGTGGCGCATAACGGGCAGGAGTTCGATGTCCCGGTCCTCCGGCGAAACTGCGAAGGCTTCGCTGGGCTGGAGGATCTGATTTTTTATGACACGCTGCCCCTCGCAAGGTCGTTGGTTGAAGGAAGCGTCAAGCTCACGCTCCTCGCCCAGCGGTTCAACGTGGAGGTGGGCCGGGCACACCGGGCACTCGATGATGCCTATATGCTGGCGGGCGTGGTGCCCGCGCTCAACCAGCTGCGCTTGCGGCGGGCCCGCACGCTGGCCCTGGTCCATCTGCTCGATTATCTGGGGCTGGCTCTGGCTCTGAACCGGGGTGCCGAATCGAGCCAGGAGCACGCCCTCCTGCGCGAGATCACCCGGCCGTTTACCCTGGGGCGTTACAGCGATTGCCTCGAGGTGTACGCGGCCGAGAGGGCAGCGGGAGCGGTGGGGCCGGAGCTCGAGGAGGTGATCGAGCGGCTGGGCGGCCGTGCGCTTATGGACCGCCTGCGGGCCGACCGCTCTCCGGCAGAGCGATATCCCTTGGCGGTGGAGCGCCTCAGGAGCCTGGTGGAGGTGAGTGGTGGTGACACGGTCGATCAGCAGATCGACGCGATGCTCTGCCGGGTTGCGCTCTCCACCAGCAATGAGGTGGAGATCGATCCCCACCGGGTCAACCTGCTGACGCTACACTCGACTAAAGGCCTCGAATTCTCCCGGGTCTACATCGTAGGGGTCGAGAACCAGCAGTTGCCCGGCTGGCGGGCGATCGAGGAAGAGCTGGAAGACGAAATCCAGGAAGGGCGCCGGCTGCTCTACGTCGGAATGACCCGGGCCAAGGACCGGCTGGTGCTCACCCGGGCCGACCGCCGCAACGGCCTTCCCTGTGGTGGAAGCCTTTTTCTCATCGAGGCGGGCTTCCAGGCTGCCATTGCTGGCACGGCTCCTGCATTGGAGACCCCGGTCGTTTTCCAGTAGGAGCCATGAAACTGATTGCTTGTGCCCTGCCGCTCCTGGCGGGCATCCCAAGTGTGCTTTCTGCGCAGGTCAAAGTCGGAGCGACGCTGGGTCCCATCGTGGTGGTTGCCACACTCGGTGGGCGCGGGGTGACCGTTCGCGCTACACCCGCGTCTCCTCGCCATACCACACCAGCCTCCGGCCGCCGGGTAACGGGCGGTGCCAGCGCCGCGCGTATCCTGGCTACCGCGGAGCGGTATCTCGGTACCCGCTACCGTTATGGCGGCGCGACACCGGCCGCTGGCTTCGACTGCTCCGGCTTCGTGCAGTACGTCTTCGGCCGCAACGGCATC
Source organism: Gemmatimonadales bacterium (assembly GCA_045803245.1). GTDB lineage: Bacteria > Gemmatimonadota > Gemmatimonadetes > Gemmatimonadales > GWC2-71-9 > CAVVWJ01. Next base: position 8,021 of record JBJMPK010000040.1, on the reverse strand, counting down.
GATCTCCCCCGCACCTCCCGCCTACAGGCCTCGGCCGGCCGCCCGGTACCAGTCGGTGTCGATTCCCTCAAGCCGGGAGATCTCATGCTCTTCTCCAGCAAAGGGACCGGTGTCAATCACGTGGCGATCTACGTCGGGGACAACCGGATACTCCACTCGACCGCGGGCGCGGGTAAGGTGGTCTACGACGATTTGTCAACACCGCGGGGCAAGTGGTATCTGGCCCGCCAGGTCTCCTCTCGCCGGGTCATCTAATTCAGCCTAAATTGCCTCGATCACCGCCCCATAGACGGAGTCCCCCAGCATGCCCCGGATTGCGCCCCTCGACAGTGAAGCCGCGCCGCCCGATGCCCGCGCAGCCGCAGAAGCCCATGTCCGGAATCACGCCCGCATGACCAACATGAAACGCACACTGCTCCACTCGCTTCCCGCCTTCCGCGCCCTGATGGAGTGGTACCCCCTGCGTGACACGGTCCAGCCGTTTCTCGGCGAGCGACTCACGACGCTTTTCGCCCACGCGATCTCCGCGGAAACCGACTGCCTCATCTGTTCGACCTTCTTCCGGCGCATGCTGATCCAGACCGGCGACAATCCCGATCGCCTGAAGCTGGATGAGCGGGACACGGCGGTGATCGAATTCGGGCGAGCGCTGTCGGTGTCTCCCTTCAAAGTATCGGAGGAGGTCTACCGCCGGCTCGGGGCATACTTCGACTCCGCGCAGATCGTGGCTCTCACCGCGTTCGGCGCGATGATGGTGGCGACCAATGTGGTGAACAACGTGCTCGATGTCGATCTGGATGAATACCTTCAGCCCTATCGCAAAGGGGTCCGGGAGAGTGCCGCGGCCGCGGCCAAACCGGCCTGATGGGCGAATTCGCCGGTAAGGTCGCCTTCGTCACCGGCGCCGCCCACGGGCAAGGCAGGGCAACCGCGCTGGCGCTGGGGAGGGAAGGGGCCGCCATTGCCGCGTTCGATGTCGCGCGCCCGCTGAGCTACCCCGGATATGGAATGGGATCACAAGACGAGCTCGAATCCCTCGCGGCTGCCTGCCGGAACCTGGGCACCGAGTGTCTTACCTTCAGCGGGGATGTCCGGGACGATGCGGCGATCACATCAGCCGTAGAGACTACCGTCTCCCGCTTCGGACGCATCGACATCCTGTTCAACAATGCCGGCATCTGCGCCTACGGGTTAGCTCACGAGCTCACCGAAGCGGCGTGGGACGCCATGCTCGATATCAATCTCAAGGGAGCCTGGCTCGTCGCCCGGCGCATCATTCCGGTGATGATACGCCAGCGCTCTGGCGTGATCATCAACAACTCCTCCATCGCGGGGCTGCGGGGGATGGGACGGCTCAGCCATTACGCGGCCTCGAAGTGGGGGCTCACCGGGCTGACGAAATCGTGGGCCATCGAGCTTGCCCCCTACGGCATCCGAGTCAACTCCCTTCACCCCACCGGTGTGAATACCCCGATGAACGACGGGTTGGCTGAGCTCGAGGGCCTTACGCCCCAGCAGATCGCCGAGCGCTCGGCCGGCAATCTGCTGCCCGTTCCCTGGATCGAGCCGGAGGATGTAGCCAATGCTGTGCTGTATCTCGCGTCCGACCGGGCCCGGTACGTGACTGGAGCGCCACTCGTGATCGATGCCGGACTGCTTACTCGGTGAGTTGAAGCCCGCCAACCCATCTGCCCTGCGCAGAAATACTATTATGTTCCCCCTCGTGTGGTGGTTCCTATGATAGGTCTTACCCTCGGCTCGCGGGTTGGGCGGAGGTGTTTAGAGGTGATATGTTCGTCACGATTCGAAGGTATAGTCCGAAAAACGGGGCGGTGAACAAAGCCTCGTTGGAGCTTCTACGCCGGCAGATTCAGGATCAGTTTCTCCCCGTCATCCAAGAGGTTCCCGGCTTTAAAGCCTATTACGTCCTGAATGTAGCTGACCGGGAAGTGCTCACGCTGACCTTCTGCGACACGCAAGAGGGGGTCGCCGAATCCAGCCGATGCGCGTCCGACTACACCCTTCGGAACCCGCTGGTGTATGAGCTGGGGCGGCCCGAAGTGACGGACAGCGAGGTTCTTACCTTTGCGGAGTCGGTTGGGGAGACAGCCTCGATGGGGGAGAAGAGCAACGGCGGAGATGCAATGGCTGCGGCGATTGCCTTGTGGCTCGAGGAGTCTCGGGGTATGCTTCTGACCATACCGGAGCCCTAGAGGTCCGATATTCGCTTGTCCCCGGGGGCTGGCCATGGCGCCGGCCCCTCGTTTTTCGATACTCGACCAGGGCGGTGGAATGACCGAAGTCAGGCTCAGCGACGAGGACAGCCTCGAACGGGCGCTCAAGCTGTTCAAACGGAAGCTGCAGAAGTCCGGTCTCTTTGGGGAGCTCAGGCGCCGCAGACACTACGTGAAGCCGAGCGAAGCTCGGGCGATCAAGACCGCGGCGGCGATCCGGCGGAAACGCAAGAAGAAGGTTACGCCCGAATCCTGGTAGTCTGACGGGTCGGAGTCTCTCGACTACCCCCGCAAAAAGAATCCGGAGCCCAGACGGGCTCCGGATAGTTAAATCGCCGACTCCGGGCCTATGCCGCGGCCCGTCTCGGACGCTTGCTGATAGCTCCCGCCAACGCCTCAGATACATATCCGAGCACCGCTCCGGCCACTAATGCGATGACCGTTTTGGACCAGCTCCCATTGGTGCCCACCACCACGCTCACTGCTGTGGCGGCGCCGAGGAAAGCGCCCGGGATGAACGAGAGAAGCGAGATCTTGGACTGAAGCACCATGAAGAGCGCCGCCACGCCCACGCATATCGAAGTGGCCGGCAACCCTCCGCCCAGTGCCACGGCCGCCTTCAGCGCGAGAAAGGCCCAGAGCACGCCGGAGAGGTTCGAGGCAATAGTCTTCGAGAGCCCGTTGGTCTTTCCGCCGGCGGCGAAGAAGCAACCCCAGGCGACAATCCCTGCCCACACCGGAAGCGCGGCTGGGCCCAGAGCGACGTAGGTCCAACCAGCGATCAGAACTCCGATTGAAATAGCTAGTGCGACGAGCACGTCCATGTGCCACCTCCGGCGGAAGGGGACTACACACGCCTCTCCGCGACGGGGTAGTATCCGCTACGGAAAGACAGAAGGAGGTTCGTCACAAGGGAGAGAAGGCGTGGTGCGCCGTGGCTACCCTACTACTTGGGCCCCCACCCGTCAAGACCTGGAGCAGCTCTAACGCTTTTCAATATCGGCGCGGAGGCGGAGGAGCGCGTCTTCGGTGGCCACCAGTTCGCCCCGGGCTTCGTTCAGCTGTTGCTGCTGGCTCTGAACGAATCGCCGGTACGGAGCGATCGCTTCATTGATCCGGCCGGTAGATTGTTCCAGCTCGAGGTGGACCTGACGGGTGAGGGCATCCTTGAGTCGGCTGCGCAGCTCCGCAATTCGCCGCTGAAAGTCGCGCTGAGCCTGGCGCCGTTTCCGGGGCAGGATGTAAAACCCACCCACTGCCAGCGCCGTGGCCAGGAGAATACCGGTCAGATCCGCCGCAGCACCAGTGACGACGGTGACCACAATGGTCCCCAGCCCGAGCGCACCAGCCTCGGCAAGAGCCGTGGTGGCGAAGGCGCCCTGGATCTCGTTGGCGATGGTCCGCGATTCCGCTTCCCGGTTATAGCTGCCCACCACATCGCGTGACACGCGCCCTATCGAATCGAGCAGGGCCTGGCGATTGTAGCTGAAGCTGGGCCCAACATCGCCGATCATCCCTTCGCGGTGGCGGGAGAGCTGCCGCCGCTCGATGTAGCCGCTGATATCCTGCCAGACCCGAAGGTTTCGCTCCACGATCCAGTCGATGACCCGACCTATCTCGTCCTCCATCTGCCGCGGGGTCTCGCCGATGACATCCCTCTCAAAGGCGCGTTTCACCCCTTCACTGTCCATCAGACTCTTGATGCGTCCGATGCGGATGGTCTCCTCGAAGAAACGCAGGCCTCGCTGCTCCATGTCCGTAAGCAACACATCCAGCCGGGAGAGTCGCGGCTCGAAGTCGCGCAGCATCTCCTGGTGGAAGACCTGAAGTTGCTGGTCGATGTTCTGGATCGCTTCCACGTCCTGAGCCAGCAGCTTCAGCCGCTCGAATGTGGCATCCTTGTACTTCGATGCCAGCCGCAGGCCCACATTGAGCGGATTGAGCAGCTTGAGCCGGACCCGCTCCTCCTGATCCAAGGTGTTGAGCAGGTAGTCCTCCACCGCGCTGAAACCACTTCGTTCCCATAACTCCGCCCCCGCACCCTCGTTCCCGCCCCCTCGCTCCGCTCGGGGCAGGCTCCTCCCCTCACCCCGTGCCTCCATCGCCTGCCGGGCTGACACCGCGAAGACCTGGGGCTCCTCGCCCAATAAGGTGGCTGCATTTTCGCGAACGTATCGCACCACCTCCTCGCGCTCCTCAGCCCGGCTCAGGATGTCGATCTTGTTCACGATGAAAACGATCTTCTTTCCCCATTGGCGGATCTGTTCCAAAAAGCCCCGCTCGCTCTCGGTGAAGGGACGGTCGGCCGAGGTGACGAAGAGCACGAGGTCCGAGCGGGGAACGAAGTCCCGCGTCAACTCCTCATGCCGGCGGATGATGGCGTTGGTACCCGGGGTGTCGACGACGTTGATCTCGCGAAGAACGTCGGCCGGATGGGTTCGCTCCAGCAAATAGGCTTCGCGGAGCTGCTCCGTCACCTGGGGGCCGTGGCGTAGCACGTTGATGCGGTCGGTGGTCGGCGTGACGCCTTCGGGCAGCACCCGCTCGCCCAAAAGCGCATTGATGAAGCTGGACTTGCCGGAGTTAAACTCCCCCGCGATGACCAGGAGGAAGAGGCCGGTGAGCTGCTCCCGTGCTTCCTCGAACCGGCGCAGGTCTTCGGCGGCGACATCGGAGCCGAAGCGTTCGAATGCGCTGGCCAGGCGCTCGAGCAGCTCCTGCTCGCGCGCCCGAATCTCCTGCTCCCGCCGCGAGAGGATTCCCCTGCGGGCCAGCAGCTTGCCGATTACCATAGGTTCGGTCCGGAGTGGATCAAGCGCGAGCGGCCGCTGGACGCCGCAGGTACGCCGCTACCCGCTTCAGGTCGGCAATGAACTCCTGTTTCGCTTCTTCCCGGGTCTCACTGGGCGCCCGCAGAACCGCTGATGGATGCACCGTAGCCACCACTGCCTCGGCCAGAGTAGAGGGTATCGCTTTCCCCCGGTCTTGGGTAACGCGAAACTGCTTACCGAGGAGGGCCTGAGCCGCGGTGGCTCCCAGGGCGACGATTACCCTCGGCTTGACCAAACGAATCTCCTCCTGAAGCCACGGGTTGCAGGCTCGCACCTCAGCCGCGTTTGGCTTTTTGTGTAAGCGCCGGCCTCGCTCGATCGGCACGAACTTGAAGTGCTTGACCGAATTTGTCACGTAGACCCGGGTTCGATCGATCCCTGCTTGTAGCAGCCCGGTGTCGAGCAGCTTTCCCGCCGGTCCTACGAAGGGGTGGCCCGAACGGTCCTCCAGGTCGCCCGGCTGTTCACCCACCAGCATGACCTCGGCTGTGCGGGGGCCCTCGCCGAACACGGTCTGGGTGGCGTTGACCCAGAGGTGACAGCCGCGACATCGAGCCGCTGCCTCCCGCAGCTTGGGAAGAGTGGGCTTAGGCGGAACGAAATCCGCAGCGGATCCGGTTGCGATCACCGAGGGCGATCCAGATCGGGTCATACGTCACAGTACCTCACTCTTCGTGATGATGAAGTGGTCCCGGTCACTCTAGCGGTCTCAACTGGTGAGCGGTATAGTTGACCTCACGGCGGTGCATCTTCTGGCCGCCACTCCAGAGAAAATTGGGTTCCCTCCGAGGTATGCTCCTTGCGCAACCTCACCGGACACAGCGCAACAAGATGCGCGATCGTTCGTTGGTTGCCGCCGAGTTCGCCGTTTTGCTTCGGCGGGGAAGCTCCGTACGATGTGCACACCGGCGGTATTCAATGACTCGTCCCAATCGTAACGTATTTCCGGCCCTTGCCCTGCTGGCGGCCGTGGCGCTGAGTCTTCAGGCGTGTGGCGTCTCCACGTCGACGGTCAGGCTCGGCAGCACCCCCGAGCCGGTGGAGTTCACCACCATTCCCGCCGTCGTCCATGCCGGTGGATCGGTGCAGGTGGAAGTGGTTAGTCCGGCCGCCGATAGCATCGCTATCGTATCGGCCGACGGCCGGGACCGCTACTGGGGCACGGGAGATAGCCTGCGGGCCCGGCTCCAGAGTGACTTCGGCGACACGCTGCCGGAGATGGAGTATGCGGTCCGGCAGAACGGCCGGCTCTTCGATGTGCTGAAGAAGCCAATGAAGGTCGTGGTCTGCCGCAGGAACAGCTGCAACGAATATTTTCACGAGCTGGCGGTCCGGCTGCCGGAGCGGAACGTGCGATCGGTGGCCATTACCGGCGGCTGGAGCACCGCGTTCACCAAGCGGGCCGTCACCGCCCGGGACAAGTCGGTCCTCCTGAAGGAGGCGCTGAACCACACGGTCTGGAACGTTCAGGCCGAGCTGGCGACCGGCGGCCTGAGCGGCCGGCTGCAAGGTTTCTATGGAGCCGACGAGCGGGGCGGCTCGCTCGACCTCTCGCACGAGATCAAGCACGGCGAGGGACTGAGCTACGGGCTGGCCATGCATCTCGGTGCTACCCACGCTGAGTGGCTGCCCACCGAGCGCAACGCGGTTTTGACCAAGGGAACCGCTTACCGGGCCAGCATAGGGCCCAGTGTAATGATCAAGGGCCTTACGGCCAGCTCTCAGCTGGGCATCTACACCGATGGCCGGGAAACCCTCCAGGAGGTCAGCACCTTTGTGTCGCTCAACGGCGGGTTAACCGAAGTATGGAACCCAGTTACAGTTACGCTGGAGAAGACCTTTGCCTTCGGGGGGGAGCCCATGATTCCCCGGCGGCGGGACCAGCTGGAGCGGCTCACCCTGGGGGTGGATCTGGTTCGTAACCTGGCCCTGCGGCTAGGCATGACCACCCACCGGAGCGCCTGGCCCACGGCGGACGGTGCCAGCGACCTGAAAGCCAGCGAGGTTTACTACACTGTTGGCGGCCAGTATACGATCAGCTGGTAGGCAACCGACGGGGGGTAGGGATAACAGCCAGGGGCCGAATCCATCCGGATCGGCCCCTCTTGCTGTCCGAGTGCGACCCAACGCCGGGCTCAGGCAGTATTTATGCAGGATTTGCTGGGGAACTTGGCGGAGCGCTCGCCTGTTATGCATCCAGCAGATAGAGCATCCACGCAGCCCCCACGGGCACAATCGGGAGTATGACAGTGGCAGGTACCAAGAAGACGCGGCGACGGTCGGCCCGCCCTGCGGCGCTGGCTCGAGCCGTCGACGAGGGTCGCGAGAGCCTCGATTTCTATCTCAAAGAGATCAGCCGGATTCCACTGCTCACCGTAGCGGAAGAGACGGCCCTGGCACGGCGTGCGTTCAGGGGTGACCTCGCGGCTCAGGAGAAGCTCGCGCGGCACAACGTACGATTCGTGGTCTCGGTGGCCAAGAAGTTTCAGAATCGTGGCGTACCGCTCATGGATCTGATCGGCGAGGGGAACGTGGGCCTCATGACGGCGGCCCGCAAGTTCGACCCCGATCGGGGCGTGAAGTTCATCTCCTATGCAGTGTGGTGGATCCGCCAGGCAATCCAGGCCGCCATCGCTCGCCATGGACGTCCCGTCCGGCTGCCACTCAACCGTACGGCTGACCTGACCCGACTGGGCCGCACCACCACGCTGCTTACCGAGAAGCTTGGCCGGGTCCCGACTACGGAGGAGCTGGTAAAGGCCACCGGCCTCACGCCGGAGGCAGTTCGCTCGCTGGGGGCCCTGCACATCGAGGCCCTGCGGCTGGACCAGCCGATGCGTGAGGGTGAGGACCGGGGCCGGCTCGACCGTTTTGTGCCGCTTACCCAGGAAGGCACCGACGCTTCCACCCTGGCCAACAGCCGGACCACCGAGCTGGAGAGCGCTCTGGAGGCTCT
>JBJMPK010000039.1:0-8463 GCA_045803245.1 Gemmatimonadales bacterium | reverse complement strand
GCGCGCCCCGGCGCACCGCCTGGCTGTCCACCCGGGCTTCGGCGCAGAGCATCCGCTGCACCAGCGCCTCTTTGGACATTTCCAACGAGAACACCGCGACTCCGAATCCATCCACCGCCGCCTGGGTGGCCACGTTGAGACAGAAGGCCGTCTTGCCCATCGAGGGACGCGCGGCCACGATGATCAGCTCGCTGGCCTGGAAGCCCGACGTCATCTCGTCCAAATCTGTGAAGCCGCTGGGAACCCCGGTAATCGCTTTGCCACTCCGCTGGAGCGTTTCGATGCGCTCCATCGTCGGCCACAGCATCTCCTTGATGCGGGTGAACCCCTCGTCGCCCCGCTGCTGGGAGATCTGGAAGATCTTGGATTCGGCGTTGTCGAGGAGATCGTTAGCGGTGGAGTGGCCGTCGTACGCTTCGGTGATGATCGAGGTGGATGCCTCGATCAGGCGGCGGAGAATCGCCTTGTCTTTGACGATCTTGGCGTGGAACTCGATGTTGGCCGCGGTCGGCACCGCGTCCACCAGCTCGGCCAGATACTCGAGCCCGCCGGCAATCTCCAGCTCGCCCCGGCGGAGCAGCTCGTCCCGCAGCGTGATGTGGTCGATGACGGTCCGCTGCTCGGTGAGCGCGAGCATGGCCCGGAAGAGCCGCCGGTGCGGCTCCCGGTAAAACATGGTGTCGTCGACCAGCTCGGCGGCCCGCAGCGCGGCGTCCTGGTCCAGCAGCATGGCACCGAGGACGGCCTGCTCCGCTTCCTGGCTCCAGGGTGCCGACCGGCCGACGTACGGATCAGCGATCGAGTAGTTGTCGGGCGATACGGACGTCATCCCAGGTCGGCTTCTTCCAGTTCGGGTTGCGGAGCAGCGCCGCGGGATGATACGTCACGATCAGCGGAATGCCGTTGTACGTGTGCACCTTGCCGCGCAGCTCTCCCAGACTCTTTCTGACCCCCAGCATCGCCTCGGCGGCGGTGCTCCCCAGGGCAAGAATCACTTTCGGTCGAATGATTTCCAGTTGGCGATGAAGATATGGAATGCAAGCCGCGATCTCATCCGGCAGAGGCTTTCGATTTTGGGGGGGACGGCATTTTACGATGTTGGTGATGTACACTGAATCGCGGGGAACTTCAATAGCCTCGAGGATCCCGTTGAGTAACGTTCCTGCTTGCCCGACGAACGGCCGCCCTTGCGCGTCTTCGGTGGCCCCTGGTCCCTCTCCCACGAGAAAGAGTTTCGCGTTCGGATTTCCCTCGCCCGGTACCGCGTTGGTACGACCGGGACACAACCCGCAGCAATGCGTGGTGCGAATCCGCTCGGCGACGGCATCGATCGTCTCCAACGCCGTGAGCTCGTCTCCGAGAACGTGACCGGGAGATTCAACGACGATTCCGGGTCCGGGGATTGGCGGGCAATTCTTCTTCCAGGTTGGCAGTGAGCTAACCTGCTGTGGGCCCGCACCGCCGAGCGGGCTAACTCTGCCGCTATCGATGTCCGCTGAGATCGTTGAGCCCGCACGGCCGTGCGAGCCCACAACCTGGTCATTCAGGATTATCTCGGAGCCTCCCAGCTCAATCTGCTGCCGCAGGTACCGCTCCCATTCATCGGCCAAGGGTCTGCTCCACGATATCGAGAATCGTCTCTGCCACCTCGCGCTTGGACTGTAACGGAAGGATTTTCCGGGTTCCGTCGCGGCCGAGCAGCGCGACCCGATTGGTCTCCTTCTCGAATCCGGCGCCGGGCTCCAGCGCATCGTTCACCACGATGAGGTCGAGATCCTTCCGCTCCAGCTTCGCCATTCCTTTAGACAGGGCATCGCCCGTCTCCAGCGCAAAGCCCACGATGATGCTGCCCGGCTTTCTGACGCCACGGGTGGCATCCAGCACGTCGGCGGTCGGCTCCATCGGGATGGCCAGAGCGCCGTCGATGCGGGACCGCTTCTTGTCGCTCGGGCTGCTGGGGCGGAAGTCGGCCGGAGCGGCGGCCATCACCAGGACGTCGGCCTGGGGCAGCTCGGACCTCACGGCGTCCTCCAGCTGCTTGGTGGACTCGACCCGCTTGACCGTCACCCCAGCCGGGTCGGGCAGCGCCACCGGTCCCGAGATCAGCACTACATCCGCGCCACGCTCCCACGCCGCCTCCGCCAGGCGATAGCCCATCTTCCCGCTGGACCGGTTGGTGACCACTCGTACCGGATCGATCGACTCCCGGGTCGGGCCGGCCGTCACCACCACGCGCCGCCCCGCCAAACCCCCCGCCCGAAGGAGCCGCGCGGCATAGGCCATGATCGTCTCGGGCTCGCTCATCCGCCCCGGCCGCTCGGATGGTCCTTCCGCCAGCGCGCCGACTTCCGGCCCCACCAATGCCATCCCTCGACTGCGAAGCTTCTCCAGATTCGCCTGGGTCGCGGGATGGGCGTACATCTCGTCGTTCATCGCCGGAGCCAGCAGAAGCGGCGCGGTGCGGGCGAGGAGAAGCGCTGTCAGCACATCGTCGGCCAGCCCCTGGGCCAGGCGGGCGATAAGATGCGCGGTGGCCGGCGCCACTACGATCAAGTCGGCCTCGTGGCCCAGCCGGACATGCGAAAGCGCCCCACCCGGCTCCCACAGGGAGCTCTGGACGGGACGCCCAGTGAGCGCCTCGAATGTGGCCGGCCGCACCAACTCGGCGGCGGCGGCGGTGAGCACCACGTCCACCCGCGCTCCCGCCTCGGTCAGCCGCCGGGCGAGGGTGCAACTCTTATAGCACGCGATCCCGCCGGACACGCCGAGGACGACGTGCCGGCCGGCCCACACGGTCACGCCTCGGAGCGGCGGCGGCGGAGGAGCTTGTAGTTCAGTTCGCCGTCGACGAGCTCCTGCATCGCCTTGGTCGTGAGCTTCTCCGTCGGACGAGCCAGGTGGTCCTTGGGAAACTCGTTGAGATAGCGGGCGAACTTCGCCGCCACGAGCACGCCGAGGTACTTGTTGCCGGCCTGGCGGGCGACTTCTGCGGGGGTGATGATCCTCACTTCTGCCTCCTGAGTAGTTTTAAGAGTCGCCGGTCGCCAGTCACCAGAACGGGTCACCGGCGATCCGGGCGCTGGCGACTGGTGACTGGTGACTTTTTCCCAATCTTCTCCGCCGCGGCGATCACGTCGCTCCGCAGCTCCTCGACGAAGTCGGGCAGGGCCTGTTGCCGGGGGACTCGCCGCGCTTCCGCTTCGAGAATGGCCGCGACCTGCGACACGGCGCCCACCAGATCGTCGTTCACGATGGCGTAATCGTACTCGGCGACGCAGGCCAGCTCCTCCGCGGCATGGATGACCCGCTGCCGCAGGATGACCGGATCCTCGGTGTTCCGCCCGGTCAGCCGGCTCAGCAGCACGTCAGCCGACGGCGGCAGCACGAACACGAGCAGCGAGTTCGAAAAGTTGCGCCGGATCTGCCGGGCCCCTTCGATCTCCACATCGAGCACCGCGTGCCGGCCCTGGGAGAAGATCCGCTCGATCTCGCTCTTGAGCGTCCCGTACAGCTCGCCGGCGTAGGTAGCCGATTCGATGAACTCGCCGGCCTGGTACCTCCGCTCGAACTCCGGACGCGAGAGGAAGTGGTAATCCACCCCGTCGCGCTCCTTGGGACGTTTCGGCCGGGTGGTCGCCGAAACCGAGTAGCCCAGGTCGTCTCGGGCCTGTAACAGCATTTTCGCGATCGATGTCTTCCCGCCGCCTGAGGGCGCCGAGAGCACGAGGAGAAACGGCGTCACTCGAGGTTCTCGAGCTGTTCCCGGAACTTCTCGAGCTCGCCCTTCATCCCGATGACCGCCTGGGTGATGGTAGCGTCGCCCGCCTTGGAGCCCACGGTGTTCACCTCGCGGCCGAGCTCCTGGGCCAGAAATCCGAGCCGCTTACCCACCACACCGTCCATGGCCAACGCCTCGCGCGCGGCGGCGACGTGCGCCTTGAAGCGGACCAGCTCCTCGGTGATGTCGAGCTTGTCGGCCAGAAACGCGAGCTCCTGCGCCAGCCGGCTCTCATCGACGGTCCGTCCGTCCAGCAGTTGCGCCACCGCCGCTCTCAGCCGGTCTCGCTCCCGCACCAGGCGCTCCGGCGCCCGCACGGCGATCTCCAGAGCCGAGCTCTCGAGCAGATCGAGCCGGTGTCCCAGCTCCTCGGTCAGCGCCCTGCCCTCCCGCGCCCGCATGGTGCGGCACTCCGCGGCTGCCTGGGCCACCACCGGCTCGACCTCGGCCCAGGCGATCTGGCCCGCCCCGTTCGGTCCGGAGCCCAGGACGTCAGATTGTCGTGCGACCAGCTCGACCGTCACCTCGCCGCCGAGCCCCAGGGCCGTCTGCATCTCCCGGAGCCGGGCCGCCACCACCCGGGCGCGATCGAGGTCGATCTCGAAGCCAACGTCGCTGTGGGCCTGTTCGGCCCAGCGGGCCAGCACGGAGACGTGTCCCCGGTCAAAGTCACGGCGAAGTCGCTCGCGCAATTCGCCCTCGAGCGCGCTCAGGTCGCCCGGGATCTTGGCGGACAGGTTGAAGTAACGATGGTTGACGGTCCGGATCTCGACTCGGAGCCGCCGGCCGGCCACCGGTCCTTCCGCGGCGCCGAACCCCGTCATGCTGTACGGCAAGCATCCTCCGAGGAGCCGGAATAGCCGCGGAATTTAGCCGCAGATTGGGTGATTTGGTAGCTGTCATTCTGAGCGCAGCAAAGGAGCGGATGACAACCGCTACGCTCAGGGTGACAACTTTGGCACGACCCCTGCCTTCGGCGGCAAGGTCCCGATCATCCGCTCGCCACCCAGGGGGAAGGCCATGTCCGTCGCGCTCACCCGTCGCACGCTCCTGCTATTAGCTCTCGTGGCGCTGGCCCATCCGGCCGCCAGGGCCCAGACCGTTTCGCCGGCCTCGACCCGCGCCGCCGCGGCTGCTCTCGCCGCCCACGGCACCGCCGCCTGGACGCTCAAGACCAGGGAAGACATCCGCTGGCAGCAGGTGACTCCCGCGGGCACCCTCCTCATTTCTACCGACCGTGCCCTGATAGGCATCGACATCGATCGGGGTGTCGCGCTGTGGGAGAAGCCCGAGCTCGGTGGCCTCCCGCCCGACAGCGTCCGCATGGTGGACGGCTCGATTCTCATGGAGGCCGCGCGCCCCGGTCTGCTCCTGGTCTTCGATCCGGTGACGGGGTCGGACGTCTTCGATTCGCGCCGGCTGGGCCTAGCGGAAATCGTCACCCGCCGCGTTCTGCCACAGAGCGGAACCATCCTCATTCATGGCCGGCGCCCATCGGGGCCCCCGGTCGTGGCCCTGTACGATCTCGTGACCGGCGCGCAGCGTTGGGTCAACGAAGGTCTCTTCGAGCAGACCGCGCCCAAGAAGAAAGGGCTCGGCGGCCTGGTGCAGGGGTTGGTGAAACGGGTGTCGGAGGGAACGAAGCTGGAGGTGCTACAGGCCGGGCCCCAGACCATCGTGGTGCACACGCTGATGGGACTCCGGGCCCTGGACGCTCGCACCGGCGAGATGCGCTGGACGGCGGAGCTGCCTACGGCCAAGGCGGGAAATCCGGCCAGGCACGTCCGGCTCTACCCATCAGTCGATAAGTCGGATCGGATCTACGTGAGCTTCGGCGAGCGCCTCATGGCATACCGGCTGGTGGACGGCCAGCCGCTCTGGGCCAAGCCCGCCACGGTGAACGGCTGGATCCACGACATCGTGCAGCATCCGGCCGGAATCGTCATGCTCTCGGAGGCCGCGCCTGAAGGTGAGCTCAACGGCAGCCGCACGGTCATCAACGGCGTGGTGCAGACCGGCCTCAACGTCGCGCGGTACGAGGACGGGACCACGATCGCCTCCAAGCCGCTCAAGATGCGGGGCAATGTGATGGCGGCGATGGATGCGGGCGATGCCGTCGTGCTCGCGGTCGACGCAGAGTCGAAGACCTTCGTCAACGTGCTCGACGTCGCCAGCGCGACGGTGCGTCTCAAGAAGGACGTGAAGATCAAGGGCCAGCTCGAGTACGCCGAGCTCACCCCGGCGGGACTGCTGTACGTGTCGCGATCCGATGCCGGCGGCAACGCCGAGGTGAACGTCATCGATCTGGCCAAGGGAGAACAGCGGCTCAAGGATGCCATCGAGAGCAGTAAGGGGATGCATTACGCCGTAGATGGGCCCACGCTGTATGTGTTCTCCAACCGCGACCGACAGCTCTACGCCGTCGATCGCCAGGCCGGCACTTACAAGCCGCTGGGCGGGGAGATCAAGCTCCAGGGTGGCGAGGATCCCACGGCGATGGAGATCCGCCCCGACGGCATCGTGCTCATCGCACCGCAGAACCTGGTGGTGATCGGGCGTGACGGGCAGGTGAAGCAGCAGGTCTACTATCCCGCGCCCCAGGCCTCGGGTCTGCTCCGCGCGCTTTATGCGGTGAACGCGGTTCGCGCCGGGTTGCGGGGCGCGGTTGCTTCTGCCTACGGCGACGCGTTCGCCCAGGCATCCCGCCAGGCCACCGATCCCGGGGCCAAGCGCCTTACCGGCGAGCTGGCGACGGCGTTCACCCAGGGTGGGGCCCAGCTCCAGGGTTACGCCCGCCAGTCAGCCGCGATGGCGACGAAGCGATACAAGGCGTCGCTCAGCGTGCCGGGATCGGTCTTCATGCTGACCAAGGCGCCCGAGGGCAAGGGGAACGTGCTGCTCCAGATCGACAAGGACAGCGCCCAGCCGCGGGCCCGGGTCGATCTCGGCAAGGAAAAGGAGCCGGTCTATGCGGTGGACGATATCGCGGGGATGTTGTTCTTACGGACCGGGCCGGGGACGTTGATAGGGTATCGGCTCTAGGTCACCACGATGTAATGAAGAGGGCCACCATCCCGAACTGAATTCTACGGTCCCGACAAGAAGAGGTGGTACTGCAAGCGCTTAAGCAGCACCACCTCATCTAAACTAAGAAGCTTTTCAACCGCGAGAAATCCTAGAACGCTCCCGCCGACGGCGTTCTCGAGCTCTCCGAGAACGGTTGGCTATGGGTGGTCGTCGAAGGGCCGGTCGACTGCCGGTTGCGCCACCAGCGCCAGGCCAGCATACCCAGTCCGGCGATCGCTGCCCCGCGTATTCTATTGGGTGCGAAGGTATCGTTCCGCCCCCGCCGTTTGCTGTTTCCGAGTCCGAACATCAGCTACCTCCTCTAAGCAGGCACCGCAATAGCGCGGCACGGTTAGAAGGTAGTGTTCGCTGAGACGATGGCAGTGACCTTTAGCACAGTCGCGACTAATTCAAAAACTCCCATCTCACCCCGAAATTGCTCCCATACGACGGTATCCTGAAGCCCGGCACGTAGGTCAGCCTGGTGGCGGTGAGGTTGCCGCGGTCCCAGTAGATCATGAACCGCTCCAACTGGATCTGGATCAGGCTCCGGAAGAATGTGGCGCCCTTGAGGGTGATCGGGGTGCCCAACGCGTCCCGGCCGATCGTCCCCCTGCCCCAACTCTCTACGCTGAGCCGGAGCTTGAGATCGAAGATCCCACTGGGGAACTGGCGTAGAAACTTCGAGCGGATGGTTGCGGCGCTGACCGAGTGGGTCGGCGGGACACCCTCGGGCTCGGTATCGCGCGGGTCGCTGTACCAGCTCTCCAGGGTGAGCCACTGGAGCGGCGCCAGCCTCACCGACGCCGTGATCCAATCGCTCCGCGGCGCAGTGCCGAACAGCGCGATGCCGGGGTAGTCGGCGTAGGGAAAGGGTGAGAATGCGGAGGTTCGGGCGTAGGAGACCTCGAAGCCGAGCCGGGCGCGGTTCCAGCCCAGCGCGCCCTGAAAGTCGCGGATGTCCTGGGCCGTGTCGGTAAGGACCGCCGGAGCGGCCACCATCTGCCCCACCCGGGCCGTGCCGGTCAGGGCGAACCCGCGGGCAAGCTGGAGTCCGCCGGCGAGATCGGCGTAGTCGCTGTTCCGCCCCCCAAAATGCCGCTGGTGCACCAGCTCCGCGCTCGCACTGAGGGGCGCGATCCAGTTCCAGCCCAGCCGGGCTCTGACGTCGAGCGGCGTCCACCGGGTGCGGTGAAAGGCTGAGACACCCAGGGAGTAGGCGCGGGCACGAAGACCAACGTATCCACCGATCTGGTTGATCTGCTGGTCCAGACCGGCGCCGTCCCAGGCGGTTCGGGCGTAGATCAGGTCCGCTCTCGGTCCCAGCCCCTCGCTTGCCCTGCTGCCGCCCAGGCTGAGCCGGATCTGTGCGTCGGTCCGGGTGGCCTTGTAGCGGGGGCCGATGGTGTCATTGACCCCGGCGACGTCGATGACGAACGCGCGGCGGTTCGGCGCCGAGCGGAGCAGCTGATAGTGAAGCCCGAACTTGGCCGAGGGGACGTAACCGCCCTGGACCCAGATCTGGGTATTGGAGTAATTGCTGCTCCGGACTGCGACGGTGGGAGAGCTGAGGTAGTCGGCGCCGAGGGCAAAGCCGAGCCCGTTCTGGGAACGGCGCT
>JBJMPK010000038.1:0-3470 GCA_045803245.1 Gemmatimonadales bacterium | reverse complement strand
GAGGAGTTGGGCATCGCCGGTGACGTGACGTTTCTTGGCTGGGTTCCGAATGCGGAGCTTCCTCGCTACTACCGGGCGGCAGCCGTCTCGGTCATCCCATCGCTGGAGGAAGGCTTCGGCATTCCGGCCGCGGAAGCGATGGGTTGCGAGGTGCCCGTGGTGGCCAGTGACGCGGGGGGACTGCCCGAGGTGGTCGAGGATGGTGTCACCGGTCTGGTGGTTCCGCGGGGAGATGCGAGCGCGCTGGCCAACGCTATCGGCTCGCTCCTGGCAAACCCCCAGCTGCGGCGGCAGATGGGGCAGGCGGGCCGGGCCCGGGCACTGCGGCTGTTCGATTGGGACCGCTCGGCGGAGCAGTTCGAGGAGCTGTATGGCGAGGTCGCTGCCCGGATGACCCGGTGACTGATCGGCTCTTCGCCTTCCGCTGGGACGTCGATCATCGGGTGTGTGCCACTGACGGGCTCCCCCGGATCCGAACGGTCTGCCGCGACTTCGGCGTGCCCAACACGTTCTTCGTGAACATGGGCCGGTCGACCAACCTCGTCGAGTGGATCGGCAGCGGCATGGCGCGGTCCAAGGCCAAGCTGGCCGACCGCGAGGCGGTGCACCTCATCAAGAAGACCGGCTGGCCCCGCTTTCTCATCGAGACGGCGCTGGCTCGTCCCGTGGGTCTCTCGTTCGTGCCGCTGCTTCAGGAGCTCCAGGCGGAAGGGCATGAGCTGGGACTGCACGGCGGCATGGATCACGTGATCTGGAGCCGCCGATTCCATCAGCTTCCCGATTATGTGCTGGCGGCTGACGTCCAGGAATCCTACGGCCACTTCGTCCGCCATTTCGGTAAGCCAGCCGGCTTTTCTTCTCCCGGTTTCTATTCCGACGATCGCGTCATGGCCTTGCTCGACAAGCTCGGCTTCATCTACAATGGCGATGCCATCGGCGGCGCGCCGCGCCGCGCCACGGTCGCCGGGCAGCCGGTTGGACACTGGACCATACCGGTGACGCTCTCAGGCCCGCGGACCATTCCGTTTCTGGAATACCACGGAGCCCGGGAGACCCCGGAGCCCGAGATCTTCCGGCAGCTCAACCGACATCTCGACGAACACGACTCGGTCGTACTGTATGGCCACCCTTGCTATGAGGGCGTACGGGACCGTCTGCTGCGCCAGGTCTTCGCTACCGTGGTGGAGCGGGGCTTTCGCTTTGTGACCATGCAGACCATGGCCGAGCAGCTGCGGACAGTCCCGCTCGAACGATGATCCGGGTCCTCAGCGTCTTCGGGACTCGCCCGGAGGCGATCAAGATGGCGCCGGTGATTCACGCATTGCAGCAGGCGCCCGCCCGCTTCGAAAGCATCGTCTGCATCTCGGCGCAACACCGGGCCATGCTGGATCAGGTTCTGGGGGTCTTCGGAGTCGCGGCCGACCACGATCTCGATTTGATGACCGCGAGCCAGTCACCCGCCGATGTCACTGCCCGGGTTCTTGAACGGCTCCCCGCTCTTCTCCGCCAGATTCGTCCCACCGTGCTGCTGGTGCAGGGCGATACGATGACCAGCTTTGCGGCTGCCTTTGCCGCGTATCTCGAGCGCATTCCATCGGGGCATGTCGAGGCGGGACTCCGCACCGGCGACCGCTACCAGCCGTTTCCGGAAGAGATGAACCGGGTGCTGACGTCGCGGCTGGCCTCGATCCACTTCGCCCCGACCGCCCGGGCCCAGGCCACGCTGCTCGGCGAAGGCGTGCCCGCGGGCGATGTGCACCTCACCGGCAATACGGTCATCGATGCTTTGCTTCAGACCGTGCGGCCGGATTACAGCTTTCGATCGCCCCAGCTCGCCTCGCTCGATCCCCGGCGCCGGCTGGTCCTGGTGACCACCCACCGGCGCGAGAGCTTCGGCGCTCCGCTCCGCTCGACCTGTGCCGCGATCCGGGAGCTGGCGTCGCGGTTTCCCGATCTCCAGTTCGTGCTGCCGGTTCATCCCAACCCGGAGGTGAAAGAGACCGTCGAGCGGCTGCTCTGCGACCTTCCCGGGATGTATCTGATTCCCCCGGCCGATTACCTCGAGTTCGTGCACCTGATGAACCGGGCCTACCTGATCCTCACCGATAGCGGCGGAGTACAGGAGGAGGCACCATCACTGGGAAAGCCGGTGCTGGTGCTGCGGGAGGTGACCGAGCGCCCGGAAGGTGTCGCGGCCGGCACCGCAGTCGTCGTCGGTACCAATCAGGAGCGCATCGTCAGCGTAGCCAGCGAGCTGCTGACCTCCCGAGAGGCCTACCAGCGGATGGCCAATGCGGTGAATCCTTACGGAGACGGCAAGGCGAGTGGCCGGATCGTCAAGGCGCTCGCGGAGCGATTCGGGTGAGACTGCTCGTCACCGGGGGGACCGGATTCATCGGCTCGCATCTGGCGGAGGAAGGTCTTCGCCGGGGGGCGGAGGTGGTCGTGCTCGGCCTGACTGGCCGGCCGGAAGAGCAGGCCAATGCGGAGCTCCTGAGCCGCAAGGGCGCCGTGGTCGTCGCCGGCAGCATCACCGATGCTGAGCTCTGCCGCCGGGCGGCCCAGGGAGCGACCCACATCTTCCATCTCGCCGTGGCCATGCGGGAAGGTGGTAAGAGCGATGACTTCTTCGAGTCCATCAATTTGGACGGCACCCGGCGGCTGCTCGAGGCGGCGAGCGTCCAGCGGGTCGACCGTTTCATTTACTGCAGCACCATAGGGATCTATGGCCATCGAGCCCCGGGAATTACTCGGGAAGATTCACCGTTGGCGCCGGGGAACATCTACGAGCGCACCAAGGTCTCGGCCGAGCTTCTGATCAAGGATTTCGCCGAGCGCTGCGGGTTGGCCACCGTCATCCTTCGGCCGGCCGATGTGTACGGCCCCCGGGATCAGCGCCTGCTCAAGCTGTTCAAGGGAGTGAGCCAGGGACGCTTCCCCCTGTTCGGATCCGGGAACGGGCGCCGCCACATGGTCTATGTCGACGATGTCGTCTCCGCGTTCTTTCAGGCATGCGAGCGGGAGGAGGCCCTGGGCCAAGGGCTCATCGTGGCGGGGCCGCGCGCGTGTACCCTGCGGGAGCTGCTCGATGAGATCACCCAGGCCACGGGCAGCAAGCGCTACGGGGTGCGTCTGCCGCTTGGGCCGATGCTGGGAATCGCGGCTGTTGTCGAGGATGTGTGCGCCGCCCTGAGCATCGACCCGCCGATTTACCGGCGCCGGATGGATTTCTTCCATAGTGATTCGGAGTTTGATACGTCGCGAGCTCGCCGGGTGCTGGATTGGACGCCGCGAGTAGAACTGGCCGAGGGCATTCGTAGGACGCTTGAGGATTACCGCGCTTGTCACCTGGTATAGCGACCATCGGCGGTCAACTGAAAACAACAATCACGAAAGCACGAAAAACAGCCGAAAGCACGAAAGGCTTCATACGGTAATCAATTCCTAAGTAGTTTTCGTGTCTTCATTGT